>SHUX01000045.1 GCA_009694475.1 Thermoleophilia bacterium | reverse complement strand
TACGCCTCGGGAGTCTCCCACGCGATCTTGTCCGCCGCGATCTCCTCCAGAGCCATCGTCAGATAGTTCTTCGAACGCGACTCAACCATCGGCGGCGCGTAATGCTTCTCGCCCGCAAAATCGCCCTCGCCCAACTGACGGTGATAGTCGTTCAACTCACGGGCGCGGCGGCTCGCCACAACAACGAGAGCGTACTTCGACGGAACAACGGCAGTTAGGTCATCAATCTTCGGATAGATCATGAAGTGTCGGGACTCCAATGCTGTGCCGCACACCGCGCGCGACGACTGCCACAAGGTAGCACTCGTTGGGGGATTGACGTGACACTGGGGCGCCGAACAAGCCCCCACGTCTACCTACGACTGCTCGAGTTCGCGCTCCATCGTCGTCAGCAACTCGTGCACGGCTCGATCGACATCCTCGTTGACGACGACGTGGTCGAAGGCGCCCTTGTGTTGAGACTGCTCGTCGGCGATGCGGAGACGATCGGCGATTTCGCCGGCCATTTCGGTCTGACGCGTAACGAGGCGGCGGTGCAACTCGTCGGAGGGACAGTCGATAAAGATCAGAACGGTGTCGGGGCGGCGCTCTTTGATGACCAGGCTGCCGTCGACCTCGAGTTCGAGGATCACGCTCTGGCCACCAGCCAGCAAGTCGTCGATCTCGCTCTTGAGCGTGCCGTAGCGATTTCCAGCGAACTCGACGTGCTCCTCGAACTCGCCGATGGCGACCCGACGATCGAACTCGTCGGCGCTAAGGAAGAAGTACTCGCGACCGTCCACCTCGCCTGCACGCCTCGTGCGGGTGGTGGCACTCCGTGCGACGCGTGCCAGCTCGGGGTTGACCTCGAGGACGCCGCGAATCAGCGTGCCCTTACCGGCACCCGACGGACCCGAGATGACGAAGAGTCGCGCCACGCGGCGCCTACCGGCGCAGCAGCGCGACGAGCTCGGTGCGCTGACGATCCGACAAGCCACCGACCGTCTTCGAACCCGACACCCGGCACTGCTGGAGCATCTTGGCGGCCTTGACGCCACCGACACCCGGCACGCAGAGCAGCAGATCGTAGACCTTGGCAGTCAACGCCCAGTCGGCGGGGCGCGCCAGAATGTCCACCAAAACCTTCTCACCGCTCTTGAGATCTCGCTTGAGCCCGGCGCGCCTGATGCGAATTGCGTTGGCGCGCAGTAGAGCGGTCTGTCGCTGACTCGCCGAACGAGTCGGCGTCTCGTGTCGAAGCAACGCTTGCTCGGACGACACGGGCGACGGATGAGGCGCGGAGGTCGGCACACGCAGGACTCTAATGCGCTCTGCCTTCCAGCCTCAACCTTCAACGATTGCTGAGACTTTCCGGAAAGCAGACAAATCTGATTAGGGGTTGCCATAAAGCGTTTTTAGGTGTATTGACATCAAATAATCGCGCAGAGAGACTAGGAGGCGAGATCAGCCGTGATCGCGCACGCCAAGGCTGGGTTACGGAATAGCGCGGTACCAAGCGCGACAGCCGAGGCACCTGCAGCGACCAGATCGCGGACATCATCGGCACACTCGACGCCACCAAGACCAACAATGTCGAGCTGCGTCGCCTCCCGACAAGCCACCACGGCATGCAACGCGACTGGCCTGATCGACGCTCCCGATAAGCCTCCACCACCGCCACCAAACCAACTCTTGCCAGAGCGCCGATCGACCGCCGTCGCCTTAACCGTATTGACACAAACCAGCGCATCAGCACCCCCCGCCTCGGCCGCCATCGCAATCACAGCAATGTCGGCAACGCTCGCCGATAGCTTCACGAACAACGGCTTTGTCGTGGCTCGCCGAGCGGCAGCCGTCAGGCGCTCCGTCTCCCCCGCATCACCACCAATCGAGGCGCAGCCGGACTCCACATTCGGACACGAGACGTTCAACTCGATCGCAGCACAGGCTGGATCGTCGTCGAGCGCCGCGACCGTGTCGACGTAGTCGGCCAGCGAGAATCCGCCAACCGAGCAGATAATCGGCCCGTCCACAATCGTACGCAGATGCGGCAACAGCGTCGCCAGAAACGCCTCGCGCCCAGGGCCGGGCAGTCCAATCGAATTGAGCAGACCCTGCCGTGCTGGTGCGATCCGCGGCGCCGGGTTGCCGACACGTGGCTCGGGCGTGATCGTCTTCGTCACAAAACCCGCCAAGCCGGGATTGGCCTCGCCGAAGAGGCGGTGCGCCTGCTCGGCATCCCACGTGCCCGAGCCGTTGAGCAATGGCTGGGCGAGTGCAAGTCGACCGACCGTGATACTCATGCCAGCAACCGCGCGCCGTCAACGACCGGCCCTTCGATGCAGCAGCGCAGCCACGTGCCGTCGAGTGGGACCACGCAGCCGTTACAGGCCCCAAAACCACAGGCCATCGGCGCCTCGAGTGCAACTTGGCTGGCCACACCATGGTCAGCGCAGATGCGAGCCACGGCTGTGCCGAGGCCGGTCGGTCCGGCGGCCAAGACCTGCGTGTAGCGACCACTCGCAAGGGCCTCGATCAGTGGCTCGGTGACGAGGTCAGGAGCGATCCGCGGCGCATCATTTGTGACCCCTGTAATGCACTCCAGCAGAGGCAAGTGGTCAGATTGTCGTAAACCGGCAATCAACCGAATATGCCTATGCATACGTCCGATCCCAGCCATCACGGTCAAGCCAAAGCCAGCAGCGACCAAGAGCGTCGTCTCTGCGTTGGTTTCGGACAAATCAAATCCTCTACCAAGCGGCCCCAACACCGCGATCTCTGGGCCCGCCATGTCCGCGGCTGCGCTCGCCTGATCGACGACAAAACCAACCCCACCATCCAGTTCAATCAGCCCAACAGGACGACTAAGGTAGTCGCGCCCCGCAGGGTTGCTCAGCATATGAAACTGCCCTGGCACGCCCACCTCGGTGCGCGAGTCGAGCTCGACCCGCACCAGCGCGAGCCCCCCGAGTGGCTCCACGCCCATCACCCGAGCACGGTAGGGCCCCAGCCGCGTAGCGTGCTCGAGCACCCCACTCATGCTGCCGAACCACCAACCGCACGATGCAGATCCTGCAACGCCTTACCTTCAACCTTCCAGGCGCGCTCCATCGCCTGCACCGCAGCCGCAGCACCCGACATCGTTGTAATGCATGGCACGCGGTACTGCACCGCGGCACGACGAATCTCGTAGCCATCGCCCCGCGCGCCCTGACCAAGCGGCGTATTGATAACCAGCGCGATCTTGCCATCGCGAATCAGATCCGGGATCGACGCGCCCTCCTCCGACAACTTGGCCACCTGCTGCACCTCGATGCCCATCTGCCGCAACGAGCGGGCCGTGCCCTCCGTCGAATAGACGGTAAAGCCAGCCTTAACGAGCTGTTGAGCGATGCTCGCGGCCGCCGGCTTGTCGCGATCGTTGACCGTCAACGCGACACCCGTCGAGCCGTCCGGATGCGGCGCCGGCAGCGCCTGGCCCGCAGCACGCTGCGCCTTCGCGAACGCCGTCGCGAAATCGGGGCCCGTACCCATCACCTCACCCGTCGCCCGCATCTCTGGACCCAACAGAGCGTCGGCACCCGGGAAGCGGGCAAACGGCAACACAGCCTCCTTGACGCTAACCATGCTCGGCCGCTCCTCCGAGATACCAAGATCCATCACCCGCTCGCCCAACGCGACCCGCACCGCAGCATCGACCAACGGCACACCCGTCGCCTTCGCGACAAACGGCACCGTACGACTCGCACGCGGGTTGGCCTCGAGTACGTAGACCTCACCATCACGGATCGCGTACTGGACGTTGACGAGGCCGACGACGCCGAGCGCACGCGCCAGCTCGACCGTCTGTCGCCGCACCTCTGCCTCGACGGCAGCGCCAATCGAGAGCGGCGGGATCACGCACGCCGAATCACCCGAATGCACCCCGGCCTCCTCCACGTGCTGCATGACCGCGCCAATCAGAACATCGCGACCATCCGACACCGCATCGACGTCGATCTCGATCGCGTCCTCAACGAAGCGGTCGACCAAGGTAGATGGGCCAACATGACCATCGCGCAGCGTCGCCTCGTCGTAACAGATCCGCATCGCACGACCACCAAGCACATAGGACGGGCGCACCAGCACCGGATAGCCGATCCGATTGGCGACCTCGACCGCCTCCTCCATGCCATCAGCAATCGCCCAATCCGGTGCCTTCAGGCCCGTTCGGGCCAGCAACTCGCCAAAGCGCAGGCGATCCTCAGCCAGGTCGATGCTCTCAAACGGCGTGCCAAGGATCGGCACGCCCTCCTGCAAGAGTCGCTCGGCCAGGCGCAACGGCGTCTGACCACCGAACTGCACCACCACGCCGACCGGCTTTTCGCGCGCGATCACCTCGAGCACATCCTCGATCGTGAGCGGCTCGAAGTAGAGCCGATCCGACGTGTCGTAATCGGTACTGACCGTCTCCGGATTGCAGTTGATCATCACCGCGGCATAGCCGAGCCGCCGCAGCGTCATCGCAGCATGGACGCAGCAATAGTCGAACTCGAGGCCCTGGCCGATGCGATTCGGGCCCGAACCGAGGATGACGACCGCGGGACGATCGTCGTTGACAGGCTCGTCGAGTGCGTCGTAACACGAGTAGCGATAGGTGCTGCGAGCCTCGACCTCGGCCGCACACGAATCGACACTCTTGAACGACGGCACGACGCCGAGGCCGCGGCGATGATCGCGCACGGCCTTCTCCTCCGTACCCGTCAGCGTCGCCAGTTGGGCATCGCCAAGCCCCATCTGCTTGGCGCGCCGCATGCTGGTCGCATCAAGCCCCGCAAGACCCAACTCAGTGACGACCTGCTCGGCAGCAATAATGCGCGCGAACTCCTCAAGGAACCAGGGGTGAATCTCGCTCTCCTTGCTCAAAGCCAGCGGATCCTCGCCATTGCGCAGGCGACTCAAGATCAGGTCGTAACGATCCCACTTGGCGACCTCGAGACTGCCCTCCGTGCGCGCATCCGCATCGAGCTCGCGACTGCGCAAGCCCTTGCCGAAACTCTCCGCGAAGGTGCGGCCAATCGACATCGCCTCGCCAACCGACTTCATCTGCGTCGTCAACGTGTCGTCGGAGCCCGCGAACTTCTCGAACGCGAAACGCGGCAACTTCGTGACCACGTAGTCGAGCGTCGGCTCGAAACTGGCCGGCGTCGTCTGCGTCAGATCATTCGGAATCTCATCGAGCGTGTAGCCGAGCGCGAGCTTCGTCGCGACCTTCGCGATCGGATAGCCCGTCGCCTTCGAGGCCAGCGCACTAGAGCGGCTGACACGCGGGTTCATCTCGATCACGACCAACTCACCTGTTTCGCGATTGAGCGCAAACTGGACATTCGAGCCGCCCGTCTCCACACCAACGGCGCGGATCACCGTTATGGCTGCGTCGCGGAGGCTCTGAAACTCGCGGTCCGAGAGTGTCATCGCTGGTGCCACGCAGACCGAATCGCCCGTGTGAACACCCATCGAATCGAGATTTTCGATCGAGCAGACGATCACGACGTTGTCGTTCTTGTCGCGAATCACCTCGAGCTCGAACTCGCCCCACCCCTTGACGGACTCCTCAACCAGCACCTGCGAAATCGGCGACGCCGAGCAACCACGATCGACGTGATTGCGCAGTTCCTCCATCGTCGACGCAAAACCACCCCCCTCGCCACCGAGCGTGAAAGCCGGGCGGATCACCATCGGCAGCCGCAACGTACCGTTCTCGACGAGCGCGACAGCCTCCTCAACATTCGTAACGGTCTCGCCGCGCGCCGTACGAAGGCCAACGCGCGCCATCGTCTGGGCAAACAACTCGCGATCCTCGGCCGTGCGGATGGCGTCGATCGACGCACCGATCAGTTCGATCCCAAGCTCGTCCAAGACACCCGCAGCATGCAGATCCAGCGCCGCATTGAGCGCAGTCTGGCCACCCAAGGTTGGCAGCAACGCGTCTGGTCGTTCGGCACGCAAAACACCTGCGATGCCCTCAAAGTCGAGCGGCTCGATGTACGTGCGGTCGGCCCAACCCGGGTCGGTCATGATCGTCGCCGGGTTCGAATTGATCAGAACAGTCTTGTATCCCTCCTCGCGCAGCACGCGCAATGCCTGCACGCCCGAGTAGTCAAACTCGCAGGCCTGCCCGATCACAATCGGGCCAGAGCCGATTACGGCGATCTTCTTGAGGTCGTCTCGGCGTGGCATTAGCAGCTCTCCCTGGCGATCCGACTCGACTCACTGCTGCTCATCATCGCCTAGCTCCTGCTCTCGCGATAGGCGGTTGCCTCGTCCACAAAGGAGACGAGAGCATCGCGGGCGTCGTGTGGGCCTGGCGAAGCCTCAGGATGAAACTGCATACTCCAGACCGGCCGACCCTCGACACGCAGGCCCTCGACCGTCTCGTCGTAGAGCGACCGATGCGTGATCACAATCTCCGTCTCGCCCGCTGGAGCCTTGACCGCAAAGCCGTGGTTCTGGCTCGTCACGAGCACGCGCCCCGTCTCTGTCTCGAGCACCGGATGGTTCACGCCGCGATGACCGAAGCGCAGCTTGTACGTATCGAGCCCAACCGCTCGCGCCAACAGTTGATGGCCAAGACAGATACCGAAGACCGGCACCCCGAGCTCGAGCATCGCCTGGACGTTTGCGACATGCGCATCCATCGCGCCCGGATCGCCGGGCCCATTAGCGAGCAGAATGCCATCCGGATCGAGCGCGCGAATCTCGTCTGCCGTCGAGTCGTGCGGAACGATTACGACATGCGCACCGGCTTCGGCGACAAGATCACCAATCGAATCCTTTGCGCCGTAATCGAGCAACACCACCGTGCAGCGCGTCGCGCCACTAGCAGGATCTTGCTCGCGCTGCGGGCGCGAGACACCAGCGGCAAGATCTTGGCCCGCCATCGCTGGCGTCTCTGCGATCAACTGCTTGGCCTGCTCCGGTGTGGTGCCGTCGGTGACGAGCGCCGCGCGCATCGAACCCTTGTCGCGCAGGTGCTGAACAAGCGCCCGCGTATCAATGCCAAACAAGACCGGCACGCCGTGCTCCGAGAGCCAGTCAAGCAGGCCCGTACGACCCGCGGGAGCGGCGTTGCGCGCCTCGCGACAGACCATGCCGATCGCCTGCACACGATCCGACTCGCCGACATCGCTTTCGATGCCGTAATTACCAATCATCGGCGACGAGAACGTGATCACCTGGCCACTAAACGACGGGTCCGTCAGGGTCTCCTGATACCCCGTCATACCAGTCGTAAAGACGGCTTCGCCGAGCGCAACCGTGATTGCCCCAGCACCCTCACCGTCAAACCGCGTGCCGTCTTCCAAGAGCAGATAGGCGGCGCTCATGCGAGGACCTCTAGCTCGTCGTGGGCTAAGCGACCATTGGCAATCGTCACCAGACACATGCCACGCACCGTGTCACCAAGGAAGCACGAGTTAGCACTCTTCGAACGGAACGGACGATCGCCAACGACCCAACGGGCCTCAAGATCCCAGAGTGCAAGATTGGCCGTCGCCCCGACCCGCAGCGCCGGGCGCTCCAGATCAAAGGCGTTGCACGGGCCTTCTGTCATCGCGCGGATGATCGTCTCGAGCGGGACCAGATCAGGCGCCACGAGCTCCTCTAGCAGGATCGGGAGCGCGGTCTCGAGCCCGGTCACACCAAAGGCGGCGGCCTCGAACGGCACCTCCTTCTCGTGGATCGCATGTGGTGCATGGTCGGTCGCGATGCAGTCGATGACGCCCGTCTTAAGACCCTCGATCAGCGCCTGACGATCGTCTTCGCTGGCCAGCGGCGGGTTCATCTTAAAATTACTGTCGAGTGACAAGACGGCTCGGTCCGTCAAGACCAGGTGATGCGGGGTCGCCTCGCTCGACACGCGCACGCCGCGCTCGCGACCACGCGCAATCTCCTCGATGCTCGTACGGACAGAAATGTGCTGCAGATGGATTCGCGCGCCCTCCTGCTCGGCCAGGCGAATGTCGCGCGCCACCATCAACGTCTCGGCAATGCCGGGCCAGCCACCAAGACCGAGCGTGGCCGAGACCGCACCCTCGTGCATGTGGCCACCACGCGTCAGCGACGGCTCCTCCTCGTGTAATGCCAAGGGGAGGTTGAGTGGCCTCACGTATTGCAGTGCGCGGCGCATCAGTCGCGCGCTCTCGACCGGCGAGCCATCATCCGTAAAGCCCACGGCACCTCGATCGGCAAGGTCGCGCATCTCCGTCAACGACTCGCCCTCCCGTCCAACACTGACCGCAGCAAGAAAGCCGACCTGAATCACAGCGCCTTCCTTCGCGCGTTCGAGCGCGGCCTCGAGCGTGGCACCCGAGTCGATCACCGGATCCGTATTCGGCATCGAGAGGATCGTCGTATAGCCACCAGCCGCAGCCGCAGCCGAGCCGGAGACGCAATCCTCTTTGTATTCCTGACCGGGCACACGCAGGTGCACGTGCGGATCGACAAGACCAGGCAACAGCGTCTTACCCATACCCTTCAACACGCGTGTGCCTGCAGGAGCCGCGATTTTGTCGCCGATCTGGACGATCTTACCGTCCTGGATCAGCAGGTCTGCCGTCACATCCAAGCCCTCGACAGGGTCGAACAGGCGTGCTCCCTGGACAAGGACATTGACCACGGCGGACTCGCGCTGTTCGAGGCGGGTCACGCTGCACCCCACTCGCCGGTGCGCTCGCGAATATCAATAACGGTGCCAATCGACGGGCGCGTCATCAGGTCATAGAGGACCGCCATGCGCACGACCAGGCCAGCCTCGACCTGGTTCTCGACCAGCGAGACGCCAGAGTCGGCGATGTCTGGAGCGATTTCGACGCCACGATTCATCGGCCCGGGATGCATCACCACTTGACCGGGCCGCACACGACGCGCATTGACGCCCCAGACACGCGCATACTCGCGCAGGCTTGGCAGGTAGTTCTGGCCGGGCTCCATCCGCTCGTGTTGCATGCGCAAGACGTAGATCACATCCGCCTCACTCATCGCCTCCGGATCGTCCGTGACCTTGACGCCCGTGGCTTCGACAATCCCAGGTGGGATCAGCGCCGGCGGGCCAATCAGCGTGACCTCAAGACCCATCATCTGGAAGGCCTCAATGTCGCTGCGCGCAACGCGGCTATGCAGGATGTCGCCGACGATCACGACCTTGACGTCGTCGAGCCGGCCAAGCCGCTTTTTGATTGTGTACAGGTCGAGCAGGGCCTGGGTCGGGTGCTGGTGCTTACCATCGCCGGCGTTGACGACGTGCGCGTCAGACCAGCGAGCCGTCAATCGCGCGGCACCGATGTGGGGATGACGGATCACGATGATGTTCGGCTTGTATGCGTTGAGCGTGCGGATCGTGTCCTTCAACGACTCGCCCTTGTCGACACTCGAGCCCGACGATTTGACACTGACAACGTCGGCACTGAGCCGCTTGGCAGCCAACTCGAAGCTCGAGCTGGTGCGCGTCGAGGCTTCGTAGAAAAGATTGACGACCGTGCGCCCGCGCAGCGTCGGAACCTTCTTGACGTCGCGCTCGACGACGTCTTCGAAGCCTGCTGCCGTCTCGAGGATGCGCTCGATGTCGGCGCGATCCACGTCGTTCATACCCATCAGGTGTCGTCTGTTGCTCACGACTCCGCCCCTCCATCTCCGCCAATCAGCACGACCTCATCAACTCCATCCGTCTCTTGCAGGCGCACGCGCACGTGCTCTGCTCCTTGGGTCGGCAGGTTCTTGCCGACGAAATCTGCGCGAATCGGGAGTTCGCGATGTCCACGATCGGCCAGCACTGCGAGCTGTACGCAGGCGGGACGGCCGTAATCGAAGACCGCGTCGATCGCGGCGCGTACGGTGCGACCGGTGTAGAGCACATCGTCAATCAGGACAATCGTGGCGCCCTCAATCGGACCGTCAAAGACCGTTTCGCCGACGACGGGGTGGTCGCCAATGCGATCGTCTGCGTCGGCGCGAATACCAACGTCGTCGCGGTAGAAGCTGATATCGACGGCACCCACAGGCACCTCAATGCCCGTCGTCTCCTTGATGCGATCGCGGATGCGCTCGGCCAGCGGAACGCCACGCGAGCGGATACCAACGAGGTGTACCTGCGAGAGGTCGGGGTGCCGCTCGACGATCTCCGAACCAATGCGCGCAAGGGTGCGTGCGATCTGGTCGGCATCGAGCAAGACGCGCGTGCTCGGAGTGCTCACCGGCGCACGCGCCGGTCGCGGGAGGTGAACTTCATGTCGAACTGAGCTCCTTCCCGGCCTCACAGGACCGGTTTAAAGGGGCGAACTATGTCGAGACGGCACGTTAGTCGACCTATCGGACACACCCCCCCAGCGAAGGCGATCCAGGTCCGGTCGTGATCCTAGGAGGACATGACAAACCCCGGTTTGTCATGTCCCCTTCGAGTGGCCGCTCGCATCACTCAGGCGCCGAGCGTGCCGAATTGTGATGCCAAGCCGATCCGCGATCTCTCGCGACGACTTCCCATCCTCCCGCATGCACTGAGCGTCGTAACGATTCCAATCCGCGATTGCTTGGGGTGGCTCAGGAGAATTGACCTGACTTCCGCAGAACCCTCGGTAGTCGGCTTCGCTAAACCACGGGTCGTGTCGATCGCTGAACATGCCTTCCAATGATCGAAAGATCCGAGATTTTGGGACCCAACGTGGGCACGCCTCTAACCCCGCTAGAGCACGATAGGTTCCAAATGCCCAGTCTGCAGGGTCAGCACAAAGTCCTGCCGCTACTGGATTCAGCGGGATGTACCTCAGGGTGTTTCGTAGATGGCGATCGTCACGAATCGGAAACACATCGAATGGTCGGCCAAATACCGCACCTCTTCGTTCCGCCTCCTTCCCATTCCGCCGAATCGCATGCGAAACATGCGCCCGTTGGAGACCAACGCTCAGACTGTTGTCCGGAGTCGATACGAGTAGGTGGTAATGCGTCCCCATGATGCACAACGACCACACCTGCCATTGGCGCTCGTGGGCTTCTCGAGCGATGGCGTTGTACAACTCGGTACCCCACTCACCATTCGGGGCCAGGCGGTCGCCGAATACGCCTCTCGCAATCACGTGCTGCAACTCGCCTGGAGACTGCACGTCACGAGGGAGTGTCATTGACAGTTCCAAATGGTGTGGCGTGTGATGCATGGAAGAGGACATGACAAACCGGGGTTTGTCATGTCCTCTTCCATGCGCGAGTGGGCCTGGATTGACTTCAGGTGATGGTTGCAGAGCGGGGTGGAACGACGCCTACGGTGGTGGGAGTCGAACGTGGCGGGGGGACACCACAAACCGGGGTTTGTCATGTCCTCCTCGGATCGCGAGGGGACCTGGATTGCGGTTGGGTGGTGGGTGGGCGTTGCGGAGATGAGCCTGTGGAGGTGGACTCGGGGTTGGTCCAGAGTTGTTTGTGCCAGGGCGGCACTGCTGCTGGGTCGTAGCGGAGGCGCAACGACGGGACCGTGTCGGCCGCGATTAACTGCAACGCCGATGGCGGCAGGCGACCCAAGTCGCCGTTCCACAGATCGAGCGGCGCGTCGATGCCGTCACGGACGAAGCCATTCGCGTGCGAACCCGACGCGCGATAGACCACCGGGTGCGGCCCGAGTGGAAACCAACCAGGTTCACGCGACACGACAATCCCACCCCGACCAACCGACCAGCCAGACACCACACCAACCAAGCCCTGATGCGAAGTCACCCGACCAACAGGCGACCCACGATCAGGAATTCGCACAATCAGACCCTCCCAATCGTCGCGATGAAAGCCCTGCAACTCGGCAACCGGAAAATGCAACGTCTTCGAGTCGGGGTAATAGAACCAGTACTCGAGGTACGTCACGCCCGGCTGAAGCACACCACCAACGACGCCACCAGCACGCCGCACAACATGCGTGAAGACTGCAGCGCGCCCCGTCCCAAACGCCGCGCACCACGGTTTGCGGCAGACGGCCGGATCGACGGGCATCGCCGCGTCTTCGCCATAGCGGTCGCGCTCGAGCACCAGCTCAGGTGTGTAGCGGCGCAGGAGCGGCCCGTACGAATCGCTCCGCAGTGCCCAGCGATCGTCGCGCCGCTCTGGCTGATGCCCCGGGATCGCCTTGGCGATTCGCGCCGCATACGAAGCGCCGTCCGAACGCGCCGCAAACACGATGAAAGCCGTCACCGCGATAGCCACGCCAAGCAGGATCAGAAATTCGATGGTCGCTTGGCCGCGTCGCATACCACCACGCTGCCACCACACCGTGCCCCGGCGAGTGCTGCCGCGTGCCACCTAGCGCGCAGACAACACCGCACCACCGACACAGCAGCGCACCCGGTGCGCTGCTCTCTGCACTACCTCGCGCCAGCCGTGCCGCGAATCAGTGCTTGCCGGGCCAACCAATCCAGCCGTCGACAGGCCGATCGGCAACCGGAAGGCCACGCCGATTCGCCAACCGGTACGTAACCGTGTCGGCCCCAAACAAAAGTGGGAACATGGCTGCCGTCAGCAGCAACGCCTGCAAAGCATCCGCATTGACGGAGTTACCAGACTGCCCCAAAAAGAAGCGGCTGATCACAAACCACAGCAAACCGAAAATCGGAGCGCGTACGAGACAACGAAAGAGCGTCGGGTAGGCGACCGGCTTGCGGGCCCGCGGAGCGGCCTTACTGCGCGTACTCTTGCCACGCTTACCCTTCGGCGCATCGTCCGACGCGCCGCGCGTCTCCTTCTCGTCAATCTGAGGGGAGCGCGGCCGATCGACACCGTGATGTCGATACCGCTCTTCGCGCTTGCGTTGTTTCTTGGTCGCCATACCGACAAGCATAGTCATGTCAGCCCGTCCGAATCTGCTCGCCCGTCCCAGCGGGTCGATACACTCCGACCAAATGGCAACGATTGAGCAGCGAATCACGTGGAGCGAACTCCGCAGCCGCGCCCATGGTTTGCGGCTACGATCGCTGAAGGCGGGCGAAGCCGGCCTCAGTATGCGCGTGACGGACGTGCTCGAGATCTTGCCGCTGCCGTACGACCCCGAGCCGCTGCCCGACCATGCGACGACGGAAGAGATCGCAGAGGCTGAGCGCGAACCACTCGACTTCGCCGAGGACGTCCTCAAGCGCCACGGTGTGCGCTCGCGCCCCGCACCCGGTGACGCTGGCATCAATGGCGTCGTCATCCTACGCGCGTCGAACCGCTTCGCACTCCAAGGCGCGATCGCGATTGCCATCATCGCTCTGCTTGGCGCGGGCGTCGCCAGCAAGATCGGCTTCGTCCTGCTCGCTCCCGTGGCATTGGTTGGTGTCTGGCTCCTCTGGAAGCAGACTGTGCGGCTCGATCGCTTCGTGCCGCGCATCGTGCCGCGTGGCCGCATCCTCGGAGCGCTGCTGATGATCATTCTGCTCGGCATCACGACGCTCGTGGCCGTGCAGCCTGCCCGGAAGTGGATGCGTAATCGCGGCAACGTCGCCAACGCTGTCGCCCTGTCCGTGCAGGCGGAGGCGCGACTGACGGCCGGCGATCTGGTTGGTGCCCGCGCGTCGGTTGATCAGGCGCTGCAATTCGCGCCGCAGCTCGGCCAGGTGCAGTCGATCTCACAGAAGTTAATGGTCGCGCAAATCAATGCCAATACGAACGCGCAGATCAACGGGCAGGCCGCAGCGCAGGCTGCCTATGATCGCGCCGAGGCCGACTTCGCCGCCGATCGGTGGCCGCAGGCAATCGCCGCGATGGCCGCCCTCGGCGGTTTCTCCGACGCCCCCACCCGCCTCGCACTGATCCGCGATACGGCCGCCGTCGCAACGTTGAAACTCGCCGAGCGGGCACTCGAGGCGAGCGATGCGCACAAGGCCTTCTCGCTGTACAGCAAGGCGATGACGTACGACCCGGCCGCGCGTAAGCAGAGCTTGATCAAGCGCATCTTTAAGGCGCTAAACACGAACTCGTAGCCCACCAGCCCCCTGTCGGGGTACGCTGAATCTGTGGATCTCGACGTTATCTTCCTCGGCACCGGCGGCTCGGTGCCCTCTGCGACGCGCCAGACGGCTGCGACGCTGATCCGTCGTGGCGGCGAACGGATCCTTG
>SHUX01000044.1 GCA_009694475.1 Thermoleophilia bacterium | reverse complement strand
ACGGGGATGCCGATGGACACGAATGGTGCGATCGGTGACTACGACAAGGGCACTGGCGTCCTGACGATCCATGCCAACTCGATGAACTTCACGTACTTCCTGTGGCTGATTGCGGGCACGCTCAAGATCCCCTCGGCGAAGTTGAAGATTGTGCCGGTCGTTGCTGGTGGCTCGTTCGGCTCGAAGTTCTTTATGCACAAGGTCCCGACGTTCGCTGGCTGGCTCTCGCTGATGGTGGGCAAGCCCGTCAAGTACATCGAGGATCGCGTGACGCACATCGTCAACAACGACCATGCGGGTTCTGATCGGCGCTACAAAGCCGAGTTGGCCTTCGAAGACGACGGTACTTTCCAGGCGCTGCGGATCGACTGTGTCGACGATTACGGTGCGTATCTGCAGTTTGGCGTCGGCACGCACGGTAACGCGCTGTCGCAGATCTGTGGTCCCTATACGATCGATCACGTCGAGTATTCGCTCGCGGCTGTCCTGACGAACAAGAATCAACAGGGCGCCTATCGCGGCTTCGGGGCCGAGGTTTCAAACTGGATCCTGGAACGACTCGTCGATCATGCTGCTCACGACCTCGGCATGGATCGCGTTGAGATTCGACGAAAAAATCTGATTCAGGCCGACGCGTTTCCGTACCGCACGCCGACGGGCAATATCTATGACAGCGGGAACTACCCAGGCGTGCTCGACAAGATCCTCGCCGATTTTGATTACGACTACTGGATCAAGTACCGAGACGATGCTCGCAAGGAGGGGCGCCACGTCGGCATTGGTGTCGTCGCCTCGCAGGAGCGCAGCGTCTTTAGCTCGACAGAGTTTTGGTTCTGGTTCGACGAGCCCGCCTTTTCGCCGACGAGTTCGCCAGAGAGCGCCAGTATTCAGATCGAACCAACCGGGCAGATCGTCGTCACGCTCCACTCGCAGGCGATGTGGGGCAACTCGCCTGAGACGGTCGTTTCGCAGGTCATCGCGGAGGAGTTCGACGTCGATCCGGCATCTGTTGTGATCACCTACGCCGACTCGCAGCACGCACTCCCGGGCACCGGGCCGGGTGGCTCGCGCTACACGGTGATGGTTTCGGGTGCGGTGGCTGGTGCGGCTTCGCAAATGAAGGACAAGATCAAGCGTATTGCCGCCAATAAGCTCGAGGCTGCCGAGGGAGATCTCGAGTTCCGAGATGGTGGCATTGGCGTCAAGGGAGCACCGGATAAGCAGTTGAGCCTCGGTGACATTGCGATGATGGCGTACATGTTTAAGCTCGACCTTCCGCCCGACATGGAGAGCGGCCTAGCGACGCAATGGACATATGATCATCCGCTGACGACGCTACCAAACGCCGATCGCTCCGATCTCGGCATGTTCTATCCGTTCGTCGGACACGCCTGGCACATGGCTGTGGTCGAGGTCGACCCGGGCACAGGTCGCGTCGAGTTCCTGCGCTACTCGGCGGTTCACGATGCGGGCACGGTCGTCAATCCGAAGACCCTCAACGGGCAGATCATCGGTGGCACGGTGCAGGGCTTGGGTACCGCGATGCTCGAGGAATACATCTACGACGATGAGGGGCGCGTGCTCAACGAGAACTTCGAGCACTTCCACCTCCCGTCGTCGATGGATGTTCCGACGATGACGATCGGCCATCAGGAGACGCCGTCGCCGTACACCGCCTATGGCATCAAGGGTGCGGGCGAGGGTGGACGCATGCTGACGCCGGCGATCATGAGTGCGGCGGTCGAGGATGCGCTGTCGCCCTACGGCGTGCGCATCACGTCCCTGCCGATCTCGGCCGAGCAGATCGTGGAGTGGGCGGCAGGAGACTAGGCTCTCCTGCCACGGCTGGGGTGGGTGTACGGAAAGCGGCATGATGTTGCTGTGGATGTCCGCGCCCTCCTCCAGCAATGCGGCGTTCTGCCGGTGCAGGCAGACGTTCGCCTGACCCTCCTTCAGGGCGGCTACTGGAACACCGTCTGCCGTCTACAGGGCGACGGGCTCGACTGGGTGGTCAAGGTCTTCGCGGCGCAGGATGGCTGGCGGCTGTTTCCGATCTTGCCGGACGACGAGGCGCGGGCACTGCTGCTACTGAAGGGCCATGACGTCGCACCGGAGTACGTCGAGTACCACCCGCGTGTCGGCGAATTACCGGCGGTGTTGGTGTATCAGTGGGTCGAGGGCACGATGTGGACGATAGGCACGGCGGAGGTTGCGCGGCTGTTTCGTCGTCAGCATGCAGTGCTCGTAGATGGCTTTCGCGAGGTGCCAACGGGGTCGATTGGCATCGTCGAGCAGGGCGAGCGTCTACTGCAGACAGCCGATTCGCACGAGGCCGCGATGCTTCGCAAGCTGTGTCCGACTGCGCGCGTACAGCCGACACCACGCCGTGCGCTGATTCACACGGACGCGGGCACGGGCAACTTCATCGTCGGCCCGCAGGGCATTCGACTAATCGACTGGCAGTGCCCAGCGCTTGGCGATGCAGCCGAGGATCTCTTCTCGTTTTTGTCGCCCGCCTTTCAGGTGCTCTATGACCACGAGCCGTTGACGGTGCTCGAACGCGCCGAGTTCCTCGACGCCTACGAGGACCCGATGGTGCGCGCGCGCCTGGCTGCGCTCGAGCCAGCACTGACCTTTCGGATGGGTGCCTACTGCGCGCTGCGGCGTCTCGAGCTGGCCGACTCCGACCCGCCGGCGGCTGCGCGCTACGCTCGGGCTTTAGAGCTCTCAATCGCCGAGCTGACTGAAGGATCCTGATGACACTTCCCGCGATCGACCTCTTTATTCACACGTATTCGTTTCGCTTCCGGCTGATGCACGACCCGAATTTTGGGATCATCGATCTGCTTGATCGCGCGGTTGCCGATGGCAACGTCGGGATTGGACTCAACGTCAATGGTCCGCACTACCGCTTTCTTGGCGGCGACAGTCCGGCACACGTCAAGCTCGTCGCAGAGGCGATTCGCGAGCGTGGTCTCGACGTCGATGTCGAGACCAGCTCGACGGATCCCAAGCATCTGACGACGCTGCTCGACCTTGCCGTCGCGCTCGGCGCGAAACATCTGCGCACCTACACGCGCCATCAGGGCCCGCGTGCGCAGGTGCTGGATGCGACGACGCGGGATCTGATCGAGGCGGGACAGATCGCAGAGGATCTTGGCGTGCCGATCTTGCTGGAAAACCACGAGGAGTTCACGGGTGTTGAGGTCGGCCGCATTCTCGAGCGCGTCGACCACCCCTTCGTGGGTGCGCTCTACGACTACGGCAACTCGATGATGCTGCGTGAGGATCCGCTCAAGGCGCTCGAGGCGATGCTGCCGTGGACGCGCAAGGCGCACCTCAAAGACCATGTCGTGATGCACGGCATGATCTGCGGCGCACCGGTGGGGGAGGGCGTTGTGCCGATCATCCCGATCACCGAACGTCTGCTCAAGGCGGGCATCACGCGCATTGGCTTCGAGAACGTCTGGTCCTATACGTGCCCGTTCCATCCCCGCGAGGATGGCCTGCCGGAGGAGACGACCGAGAACCCAGTCTTTCGTGTGCACGAGGACCCAAACGACCCGGCCTTCTTTCTGCCCGACGTGATGGCCGAGGTCGAACGCGACCCTGCGCGCGTGATCGAACTGGAGGAGCTCTCCTACCAGCGTGCGCTTGGGCACTGGCAACGGCTGATCGCCGACGCTGGTCTCACAACGACCTGACTCTGCTCAGGGCATGCGGTCGGCGCTGATGCGCCGCGCCCACAGCTCGCAGGCCGCGAGCTCGAGGATCGTGTTCTCGGCCAGCAGCTGCACGAGCGGATCGTCGTCGCCCGGGTAGCGGATCGTCTGCACGGCATCGTCGATCGGCGCGCCGACCGCGACAATCGACGACGTGCGTTGGCGCGCCCAGTCGAGCACGCCCTCGTCGTAGCGGCTGCCGCGCAGCAGAATGGCCCGGTAGTCCGGATGCTTCGAGAGGTAGACGTCGACGTGCAGCCAGTCGCCCGTCTCGCAGCCGTCGGCGGGAATGCGCGGGGCCTCGCGCAGCATCAGCGCGCCCTGTAGAGCCGAGGAGAGGCGCTCCCACGGCGCGATCACGTAGGCGGGGCCGTCGTCGAGCAGCGTCACGAGCGGATCGAGCCAGGCGTCGGTGGTGCCGATGATTCCCTCGAGCGCTGGGACGGCGGCACGGATCGCTGCGGCATCGGTACCACAGAGCAATTGCAGAACAGCGAGGGTGAGCAGGTACGAGCGGCAGGCGATACCACCGGCCTCTTCGCCGCAGAGCAGTGGCATTACGGTGTCGATACCTTCGGTAATCGCCGACTCAGGCGCATTCGTGATGGCGATCGTGCGGCTCGTGCCACGGTGGCGACGCAGCGCCTCGATCGTCTCCTCACTGCCACCCGAAGCGCTGATGCCGATCGCGATCGTGTCGGCGGTCGGCGGCATCGGCGTCGCGGCCGAGGCGAGCTCGACATGCGCGTCGACACCGCGGGCACGCAGGGCGACGGCCGCGGCGTGTGCGGCGAAATACGACGAACCCATCCCGAGCAGCACGACGCGGCGGGCACCGAGCAGATCGATGCCGGTGTGCGGCTGCTCAGCGGCATAGGCGTCGAGCAGGGCAGTCACCGCCGTGGGCTCGGCGAGGATGTCTGCGTGGAAGGCAGGCTGGTTCACAGGGCTGCATCATCGCGCATCAGCCACTGCATGCCGAGCTGCGGCGCGTACAGCCACTCGGGCAGGATCCGCGCCGCGTAGACGAACTCGTAGAGCTCCTTCTCGAGGCAGAACAGGCGCAGCAGGCTGCGGTCGAGTTGGATGGGCGAGTCGCCGAGACCATCCTCGTACCCCGCGAGGACGGCCTCCTGCGCAAAACGGATCCACTCGTCCATGACCGGCTCGCCTAATCCGACCCGCACCTGCGCACTGCGTGCCACGTGGTCGAGCGATCGCACGAGGCAGGCGACGTCGCGCATGGGCGAGGTCAGTTGGCTGCGCTCCTCGACCGAGCGCGTCGGCTCGCCTTCGAAATCGACCACGAAGACGCCGGTCGGCGCCCGCAAAAATTGTGCGATATGCAGGTCGCCGTGGACGCGCGTCACGAGCGGTGCGTCACCTTTGGCGAAGCCTTCGAGCTCGAAGCGGATGCGCGTGTTGTCGTCATACAGCTCCGCAGCCAACGGGTGAGGGAGGATGCGTAGCGCCTCGTCGAGCTGTGTGTGGGCGCCATCGCGCCAACTCTTGCGCTGTGCGTCCGAGGCGGCGACAACGCCAAAGGCCGCGGCCAGCTCGGCGTGCAGACGACCCATCGTGTGTCCGACGAGTGAGAGCTCGGGGCCGAGGTCGGCGAGCTCGCCCTCGCCATCGATCAGTGCCGCGAGCGGTTCGATCAGCGACTCCCAGCCATCGGGGGCTCCTTCGACGAGGTCTTGGATGACGGCAAGATCGACGCTCGAACCATCGGGCAGCGTCCGCCGCAACGAGCCACGAACGGTCGGGATACCACCGTAGCCACGGGCTGCGAGCGCCTCGAGAATCTCGACCTCCGGATGCCTGCCCCGTTCCAGGCGACGGTAGACCTTGACGATACGGTCACCGACGATCACCGACGTATTTGTCTGATCCATGCCGAGGGCGCGTTCTTCGCCGCCGCCCGCGAGCGCCGCGTAGACGCCGTCGCCCGGGCCAGCCTCGCGTAGTCCAGCATCGTCGATGGCGGGGAGGAGGTAGAGGTCGGAGCCTCCGTCCGCGTAGTCGATGGCGAAGATGATCAACGCGCCAGGGCCAAGCGGCCAACTGTCTACGACACGTCGTTGCGTCTCCGTTCGGGCCTTGCCTGCATACCACCGCGCTGCCGACAGATCGAAGTCGGCGACGAGCGCCTCGGCAGCCGTCATGCGCGCGCCGCGCGCTCGATCAGGTCGGCCGCACGGACGCGACCCGGATTTGCCTGCACACGCTGGGAGATTGCGGCGAGTCGCGTCTGCGCATCGGTATCACCGAGCAGCTCTTCGATCGCGTTGTGCAGGTCGGCCGGCGTCCAACCATAGGTCGGCAGGCGCCGGCCGAGGCCGACGTCGTGCATGCGCTGCGCGTTGTCGTACTGGTCCCAAAACAGCGGCAGCAGCACCATCGGCTTGCCGTGGTGCAGGCACTCAGTCGTGGTGTTGTTGCCACCGTGGGTGATCACGAGATCGCAGAGCGGCATCAGGATCGGCTGCGGCAGGTACTCGGCACCCCACTGGTTGTGACGCAACTCGATTTCGTCGTGCTGTGGACCCATCGAGACGATGTAGCGGTGCGGCGTGTCGGCGAGGGCGTCGCAGAGTCGCTGCATCAGCGCGGTGTCGGCCGAGCCGAGCGAGCCGAGGCTCAGGTAGATCAATTTGCCGTCGCCCGACAGGATGTGTGTCGGTGCGTCGACCTCGCCACGCTCCTCGCGGATACACGTATCGATGCGGTGCCACGTCGGCTCAAGGGGTTGCGCGCGCTGGTAGTCGACCTCCTCGGGGTAGATGTAAAGGTTGAGGTCGGGAGAGGTGTGGATGAACTGCCCGGCGGGCAGTGGCCCGGCACCGCGTGCCTCGCTAAATGCGTTGGCCTCCTGCCAGAGTGGCTCGAGCAGTCGGTTCGCCTCGGCGCGGAAGTCGCTCCAGAGCGTCTGGTCGTGTGACGAGTAGCCAGAGAATGCGGGTGGCACGAGCAGGTCAGGTAGCTCCGCCGGGTTGCACGAGACGACCCGTGCCCACTTACGGGCGTGGCTAATTAACGCTGGGAACGTGCAGACGTTGTCCTCGACGACAAGGTTGGGATCGAGCTCTTCGATGATCTCGCGTAGCCGATCGTCGACGTGCATCGCGCCCTCCACGAGCGCGCGCATGGTCGGCTCAATAAACGTTGCGAGTTGCTCGATCGTCGGCTTGCGGAACTCGGGCGATGTTGCGGCGATGAAGTCCTTCCA
This sequence comes from Thermoleophilia bacterium, assembly GCA_009694475.1. Classification (GTDB taxonomy): domain Bacteria; phylum Actinomycetota; class Thermoleophilia; order Gaiellales; family F1-60-MAGs149; genus F1-60-MAGs149. The sequence goes on along the minus strand of SHUX01000044.1, from coordinate 7,722 downwards.
GAACTGCCCGGGCGCCTCCTCAACCTCGGGTGCTGGGCCGAGGCGCATCAGGCGCTCCTCAAACCCACGTGCTTCGAGCGTGCCGGCGAAGGACTCTTCGAGGATGAACACAACGCGGACGCCGCGCTCCTGCAGGACCTGGCCGATGCCAATGCAGTTATTGGTTGGCCCGTAGGCCCCCTCTGGGAAAAACACCACGGTTGGCTGGTCGGTCATGTCTCTCCTCTCGCCTGCTCGAGGGTACGGGTAATTGGGCGGTAGCGTCAAGGCTCGTCGTTCCTGCGACCTGTGGCTTGTGTTGCACAGAAACGACGAAGGGACCCTTGCGGGTCCCTTCGAATGACGGGAACGACGGGACTTGAACCCGCGGCCTCCGGCGTGACAGGCCGGCGTTCTAACCAACTGAACTACGTCCCCAATCGAGGGCCAGTATAGCCGATTCCGCATGTAGGTCGCCCCAAACGTTGCCCGTCGGAAATGGGGCACACAATTCCGGTGGATTGAGCGGTACGGTTCGTCTGGGACGTTCGGGGACAACTCGGGGTGTACACGACCAGTGCGGTCGCGTGGGTGAAAGGTGAAGTACATGAGCAAGCAGAAGCAGTCTCCAGGGTCGCGTCCGTCGCTCGTCGAGTTGGAGCACGCCGTACCGTTTAGTCGCCGCCATATCGGCCCAGGTGTTGATGAGCAGACGGCGATGTTGGCCGAGCTCGGCTTCGCTTCGCTTGATGCGCTTGAGGAGGCAGCCGTCCCCGGTGCCATTCGGATGCGAGAGGCGATCGATGTGCCGCCCGCCGCGACGGAGATCGAGGTGCTCGCCGAGTTACGCGAGATTGGTGAGCGCAATCGCGTGATGACGCAGATGATCGGTCTGGGCTATTACGACACCCATACCCCTCAGGTCGTCTTGCGCAAGGTCTTCGAAAATCCCGCCTGGTACACGGCCTACACGCCATACCAACCCGAGATTGCCCAGGGTCGCCTCGAGGCGCTACTCAACTACCAGACGGTTGTCGCCGACCTGACGGGGCTGCCGATGGCGAATGCGTCGCTGCTCGACGAGGCCACGGCAGCGGCCGAGGCGATGACCCTCTGCTTCCGCCATGCCAAGAAGGACACCGGCGTGTTTCTCGTCGATGGGGACGCACTGCCACAGACGATTGCTGTCATCCAGACGCGTGCCACTCCACTGGGGATCACCGTGGTTGTGGCGAATCTCGAAGAGGGTCTGCCAGACGGGGAGATCGTGGGCGCGCTCCTGCAGCACCCCGGTGCCGATGGGCGGGTCCGTGATTGGCGCTCGACGATCGACGCGCTCCATCAACGTAAGGCGCTGGCAGTGCTGGCCGCCGACCCATTGGCGCTCGTCTTGCTGGCTTCACCGGCCTCGCTGGGCGCGGACATTGCGGTTGGTTCGATGCAGCGCTACGGCGTGCCGATTGGCTTTGGTGGCCCGCACGCCGCCTATCTGGCGGTCCGCGATGGGCTCCAGCGGTTGATGCCCGGACGGCTCGTTGGCGTCTCGATCGACGCCGATGGTGCCCCCGCATTGCGTCTGGCCTTGCAGACGCGTGAGCAGCATATTCGGCGAGACAAGGCGACCTCGAATATCTGCACGGCCCAGGTACTGCTGGCCGTGATCGCCAGCATGTACGCGGTCTACCACGGCGCAGATGGACTACGGGCGATCGCCCAGCGCGTCCATCGCCTGACCGCGATTTTCGCGGAGGGGTTGCGTCGCGGCGGCCTCAATGTCTTGCACGACAGCTTCTTTGACACCGTGCAGGTGCGCGTGCCGCACCACGCCGACATCGTGATCGCACAGGCCCGCCAGTTTGGCATCAACCTGCGTCGTGTCGACCGCGATACGGTGGGGATCTCGTGTGACGAGGTGACGGAGCGCCACCACATCGAGGCGCTCTGGGAGACCTTCCGCGTAACGGCGGATGTTGACGAACTCGATGCCGAGACGCAGGATGCATTGCCCGCCGGCCTGCTGCGCACCGACGAGATCCTGACCCACCCGGTCTTCCACGAGCATCGCTCCGAGACGCAGATGCTGCGCTACCTGCGCCGACTCTCAGGCAAGGACATCGCGCTCAACCGCTCGATGATCCCGCTTGGCTCTTGCACGATGAAGCTCAACGCGACGACCGAGATGCAGGCCGTCACGTGGCCGGAATTCGCCACGATCCATCCCTTTGCCCCGCTCGATCAGGCTGATGGCTACCTGCTCCTGATCAACGAGTTGCAGCGTTGGCTCGTTGCGATTACGGGCTATGACGCCGTCTCACTGCAGCCAAACGCCGGCTCGCAAGGTGAGTTCGCGGGCCTCCTAGCAATCCGCGGCTATCACCACAGTCGTGGAGATCACCATCGCGACATCTGTTTGATCCCCGTCTCGGCCCACGGCACAAACGCCGCCAGCGCCGTGATGGCGGGCATGCGGGTCGTCGTGATTGCCTGTGACGAGCGTGGCGACGTCGACCTTGACGACCTGCGCGCCAAGCTCGTCGAGCACGGCGAAAACCTGGCGGGGCTGATGATCACGTATCCGTCGACGCATGGCGTCTACGAAGAGACCGTCAGCGAGATCTGCGAACTCGTGCACGATGCGGGGGGACAAGTTTACGTTGACGGTGCGAACATGAACGCGCTTGTTGGCGTCGCGCAACCTGGCAAGTTCGGCGCCGACGTCTCGCACCTCAACCTACACAAGACCTTTTGCATTCCGCACGGCGGTGGCGGTCCAGGGGTCGGCCCGGTGGCGGTACGTGCACACCTGCGACCGTTTCTGCCTAACCATCCGCTGCAGCCGGCGGCTGGGCCCGAGACTGGTCCCGGGCCGATCTCTGCCGCGCCATGGGGCTCAGCGAGCGTGCTGCCGATCTCGTGGGCGTACATCCGCCTGATGGGGCCGGACGGTCTCAAGCAGGCGACGCAGGTGGCGGTGCTAAACGCGAACTACATCGCCAAGCGGCTGGCACCGCACTATCCGATTCTTTACACGGGACACGATGGGCTGGTCGCTCACGAGTGCATCCTCGATCTGCGTGACATCACGAAGGACACGGGCGTCACGGTCGAAGATGTGGCCAAGCGACTGATCGACTACGGCTTCCACGCACCGACGATGTCGTTTCCTGTTGCGGGCACGCTGATGGTCGAGCCGACCGAGTCGGAAGATCGTGGCGAGATCGATCGCTTCTGCACGGCGATGGCGGCAATCCGTGAGGAGATCAACCAGGTCGCGGCTGGCGTCTGGCCGGCCGAAGATAACCCGCTCGTCAACGCGCCGCACACGGCGCATATGCTGATCGGCGAGTGGCTGCATCCCTATACCCGCCAGGAGGCCGTCTACCCGTTGGCCACGATCGGGTCGGAGAAATACTGGCCCCCGGTGCGACGCATCGACCAGCCGTATGGGGATCGCAATCTCTTCTGCGTCTGCCCGCCGATCAGCGAGCTCATCGCGGGCGACTAGTCTGGTCCACCGGCTACCGCTCAGCGGTGCCTCCTGCTACTTTTTTAGCCATGGATCAGAAGGTCTCGCACATCGTCATGTACATCCTCGCCGCCACGCTCGTCTTGTCGGTGGCGCTCGTGTTGCTGACGAAGGGCATCTCGGCGATGCCGCATCAGTGGCTTGGCGTTGCGATTGCGGCAGTGCTCGCAGTTGCGGCGCTCCTGATGACGCGCCTCAATTTCGGCCCCGGTCACTGACCCAAGCCTGACCCAAGCCTGACCCAAGCCTGACCACTGTTGGCCGCGAGTTGGGGTTGCCTACGGTGCGCGCTTGAAGGCCGCGTCGATCAAGCGGGGCATATCGACCCAGGGGTCCTTCGAGCCGAGGATGACACCAACGATGGTGCGTCCCCCCCGGCGGACGGCGACGGCAAGGCATCCTCCGGCGATTGTCGTGAACCCTGTCTTGCCACCGATCGTGCCGCGGTAGGTATGCAGCATCTTGTTGTGGTTCTCGTAGGTGCGTGTACCGTCTGTGTCGTTCCAGCGGACGACGTGACGCCACGTGCGGACCGCCTTGGCGAAGGTTGGGTTCTCGAGCGCACGCGCCAGCATGATCGCCTGATCACGGGCCGTCGAGTAGTTCGTCGAGTCGTTGAGGCCAGAGGCGCTTGCGTAGTGCGTGTTGGTCAGGCCGAGTTGATTGGCGCGCCTGTTCATCAGCCTGTAGAACCGCTGGTAATTGCCGTTGCCGAGGTCTTCGCCGATCGCTGCGGCAGCGTCATTGTTCGAGCCGAGCAGCGTAGAATATAAAAGTACGCCGCGGGGATAGCGGTTACCGACGATCAGACCGTCCTTACTCGGCTCGACATTGGCGGCTGTCGGCGAGACCAAAACCATGTGCGAGAGATTGCCTGCCTCGGCGGTCAGAAGCCCGGTCATCATCTTTGTCAGGGAGGCGATCGGGCGCTCTTGCGTATCGTCGTAGGCGAGCAGGATCTGGTTCGTTTCGATGTCGAGGGCGACGTACGAGCCGGCGGTCAGCCTTGGCTGATTGGCCATCGCCGTTGCGCCCGCCATTGAGGTCGGTGCGGGGCGACCCTGGACGAGGGGGGCGAGTGTCGGTTCGCTGCTGGTGCTACCGGCTTTTGTCGTGGTGGCCGCGACTGTTGTCTGAGACTGTTGCTCCAGATTGACGGCAGACGCTGTGCCGGTTGTCGTCACTGCGCTGGTGGCAGAACCTCCTCCGGCCTCATCTCCACCCGCCAAGACTCTTATGCTGAAGCCGATCAGGCCGATCACGAGAATCACGAGCAGCAGCACGTGCAGTGGGCGGACGCTCGAGCGCTCGCGCCGCCGCGGTCGGCGATGCGTTCGATATGGCTGGTTCCGCGTGTCCTCGCCATAGTCGGGCCGAGGCCGTGGCGCTGCCCGGGGGCGGGGCGCAGGGCGTCTGCTCCGCGCGGGTCGCGGCCGGGGTGGTCGCTCGTCATCCACGGATTACCATTCTACTGCTGAGGGTTACGTTTCGTCGTCGCCAGCACGTGTGCCGGCTGACCGAACGGGTGGGATCTCGCGCTAGGCTGGCCAGGCGTTAGGCTGCAGGGGAACGCACAACGGAGGCGATGATGGCACGTGATCTTGATGGAGCAATGGGTGAGGGCTGGGGTGGCGAGCAGCAGATCACCGGCAGCCACGTCAACGTGATTATCGCCCGCCGGGGCAGTGTGACGGCGGCCGGGTTGATGACCGCTTTTGCGACGCCGCGCCCTGGACACACGCCAATCCTGGTCTGCGTCGGCGAGCACGAGACGAAGTACGAGCCCGTCTGGCCGCCACTGGTGATGATGAACAAGTCGACGGCCGTGACCGATACGCATCAGACAATGACGTGGGGCGCGGCCCAGTTGGGGCTCGCTCAGGGCACGCTCGATGCGGTCGCTGATGGCCTGATCGAGGCGACCGACGAGTACATCGTTTTCGTTGCCGTCTGGGTCAATCCCGGGGCGACGGACGAGACGGCGATCCGCAAAGCGAACCGGCAGTCGATCCGCAAGGCGATCGAGATGGCCGTCAAGGGACGCGACCCTGAGGCCGCCAAGCGTCTGGTTGAGCGTCGCGATGAGTTGACCAGTCCGTTTTACTCCGGCGAGTAGCACCCGGCGCTCCGATACCCTGCGGCGATGGCGCGCAGGCGAACTCCCAGTGTGGCCGAGTGTCGACGGGCACTCTGGCTGCTCGGTATTGTTGCGCCGGTCGACCATGCTGGCGTGCTCAAGGCGTGGCGCAAGCGGGTCGCGCAGACGCACCCCGATCGCCATCTGGGAGATCAGGTGCGTGAGCAGGCCGCAGCGACGTTGACGCGCGCCCTCAATGATGCGCGCGAGACGCTTGACTGGTGGATTGACGAGGAGCGTGATTGGCCACCGACCGTGGGTGCGGCGGGCGACGTCCGCTTCGACACCCCAGATCCGTGGCCCGAGCGTGATCCCGAGCCGGAGGTAGCATCCGTCTGCCAGGTGACGGGGCTACGGCGTGGTGACCACGTGCGGGTCTGGCCGTTCGATGGCGAGGTTTTGACCGTCGTGGGCACAGAGTTCGATCAGCGGGACAAGACGACGTGGGTCGAACTGCTCAACCAGCCGCAGACCGTCAAGTCTGATCGGGTCCGGCTCGCAGCGTTCTCGTGTCCTACGTGTGGGGCCTGTGCGGGACCGGCGGTTGATAACCCGTCGGTTCGGCCTTGCCCCGACTGTCTGATCGATCTGCGACGACTCGAACGAGCGCCGGCTGAGGCCGCGCGGATTCGTCGCGCAATCGAGGCACGTGCCACGGCAGGTGCGGCGACGGCGGACGCGATTGGCGATGAGCGATTTGCAGACCGCGCGCGTGAACGTCGACGCTGGGCGCGGCGGCTAATCACGGCGGAGCCCGACGATCTCTACGCAGCCCTTTTGAGTGCGTTTGGCAGTGCGTGGGAGCGTTGGGGAGAAGGCGCATCCAGCGAGCGCTACCCATGACCACAATCGCGGTCTCGCTCGTCGTCGCCTCGGCATTTGCCCATGCCGGGTGGAATTTTATCGCCAAGCGTGGACCGTCGGGCCCGGCCTACACGTGGGTGCTCGTGGTCGCCGAGGCGATTGCGATTGCGCCGTTGGGCATCATCTTGATCGTCGTTGGGCACGTGCAGTTTTCCTGGACGTTCATCTGGGTGATCGTGCTCGCAGGTGGGCTCCAGGCCGTCTATTTCATGTTGCTGCGCACCGGGTATGCGCGCGGCGATCTCTCGCTGGTCTATCCGATTTCGCGTGGCACCGGCGCCTTGTTTGCGACGATCGCCGGGATCGTGTTGATTGGTGAGCGTCCCGGCGCTGTCTCACTCGTGGGCGCCATTGTGATCGTCGTTGCCGTGTTGTTTCTGACGAATCCACAGCGGGGGTCGAAGTCGCTGCAGCGATCGGCCATCATGCTGGGGCTTGCTGCCGGTGTCTCGATCGCGGTCTACTCGTGGTGGGATCGACGGGCCGTTGTCGATCTGGCGATCCCGATCGTCTTCTACTCGTGGGCGGCGGCGGTGACCGAGGCCGCCTGGTTGACGCCGTCGATGCTGACGGATCGCGCTCGGCTCCGTACCGCTCTGCGCCACTGGCCCTCCGCGACGATTTCCGGGGTCATGCGCTTCGCGGCGTATGCCTTCATCCTGCTCGCCTACTCGTGGCAGGGAGCGCCACTCTCGATCGTCGCTCCGTTGCGCGAAACGGGCATTCTCGTCGCCGTCTGGCTTGGCGGCAGCATGCTCGGCGAAGAGGATCGCAAGCGGAGACTGATCGCCTCTGTCGGCATCGTCGCGGGCGGTCTCCTGCTTGTTGCGGGCTAGGGATTCGCGCTAGGCGGCGGGGCGGAGATCGCGCAGCGCGTCGAGCGCCTCAGTAATCCGTGCGCGCTCGTCGTCCGTCGCTTCGAGTTCGCCACGACGGATGTGGTCCAGCACGCGTTGGAGATTTATAAACGCGCGGGCGAGCTCCTGCTCACCAGGCGTGTGAGTCAGGCGACCGAGCACGTCTGAAACATAGGGAATGCAGCGGACAGGTAAAGATCAGATAAGTACGAGGCTACGGACACGCTCCACGCTCTCTGCGGTGGGCTCGTTCGTAAAGCTCTCCAGCACATTTCCGCTCGTGCGTTCGACGACCAGTATCACCGGCGTGCTCGTGATTGCGTAGGCGTGCGCGAGGCGCGATTCGTGGAGCACGTCGA
>SHUX01000043.1 GCA_009694475.1 Thermoleophilia bacterium | reverse complement strand
AAGAGGTCCTTCCCTCCGCCATCGGGGGCGATGAATCCATAGCCCTTTGCATCGGAAAACCACTTCACAACACCGGTCGCCATGCGGCACCCGTCCTTCTCTATCGACCCCGTGCGCCGGGCCTCACGTCCCACCACGGGGCGGGAACCGAACCCACACTAACCGATTCCACAACAAAATGCACCAATGGCGTGCAGATTGGGACGCCTCGTTACATCCAGCCTTCGCCGTCGGCAATACCGATCACGCGCCCACGCGGCACCAACGCGTCCTCATCAAGACCACCAAAGGCGCCGCGATGAAAGATCAGCGGCTCGCCGGGCGAGCTCTCGAAATGCACAACCTCGCCGATCACCAGGTCGTGATCACCCGCGGCGACGATGTCGAAGATCTCGCACCGCATGATCGCCAGCGAATGGCGCACGGAGTAGAAGCCGTGCGGGTCGAGCACCGCATGCTCCGTCGGGAAATCACCGCCGCGCTTGGCAAACGCGAGCGCGGCCTCTTGCTGCGTGCGATGGAGAACATTGACGGCCATCTTCTTGCTGCTCTTAACACCATCGAGCGTGCGCGTCCCATGGGCGAGCGACACCATCACGAGCAGTGGGTCGAGCGAGACGCTCGTAAACGAGTTGAGCGTCATCCCCTGAGGGGCACCGCCGTGCTGCGTCGTCACGATGGTAACGCCGGTAGCAAAGGCACCAACGGTGTCGCGAAACGCGCGACTTTCATGAGACAACGTAGCCATCTGCCGCAAGATAGCGCGTGACCATGGCGGACGCATGCAACCACGCGCCGTAGGATGCAGCCGTGGCTTCGACGCAGACGAGAAATAGTGCCCTGATTCGCGCGCCACAGGGCATGCGGGCGGCGCAGATGATGATCGCCATCTCGGCCGTCCTCTACGGCACCCAAGGCATTTTCGCCACGCTCGCCTACGACCATGGCGCCTCGGTTGGCGTGCTGCTCGCCGTGCGCGCGGCACTGTTCTGCGTCCTCGCACTGTTTCTCTTCGACCGCCGCCGCCGCGCCACGCTGCGTGGTCATCGTCGGTCAGTCGTAATCGCATGCATCACATCCGTTGCCGGGCCGCTGCTCTTTTTCGCCGCTGTCTCGCGCATGGACCCCGCAACCGTCACGTTGATTCTCTTCATCTACCCCGCCTTGACCGTGATCGGAGCACGCCTGCTGGGTCGCATCCACCTGACCGCCTCGTCCGTCGTTGTCACCATCGTCACGCTGATCGGCGTCGCCCTCGCCATCGGTAGCCCCGTCGGCGACGTCGACCTGATCGGCGTCGCGCTCGTGCTCGCCTTCGCGGTCGTCGTCTCGACGTACTTTCTCGTCGCCGAAGAGGGCCTCGAGGGTGCCGACCCGCTCGCGTGGCTCGGGATTACCGTGCTCGCTGCCGCCGTGTTCTTCGTCCCCTTCGGACCGCTGATCGCCGGCTACTCGCTGCCCGACCTGACCGGGTGGCTCGCACTACTGGGCGTCGCCCTGATCGCGAGCCTTGCCGCGTGCCTCTTCCAGACGATGGGATTGATACGGCTTGGCAGTGCGGCGACGTCGCTTGTCGCGACGCTCGAGATCGCCACCGTCGTCATCCTCAGCTATCTCGTCCTCGGCGAGCGGCCCGGCCTGATCTCCATCGTCGGCGCCGTACTGATCATCATTGGCGCAGCCACTGCGCCCTTGACGATGCGTCGCCGCACCGCACCACCGTCTGGGGGCTAACGACCGCGCAGCCCGCCTCGGGTACGCTGACCCGTGGTCCATCTGAGGAGAGTCGCATGCGCTGTGTCGTGTACACGGGAGCCGGAGGCAATGAGGTCGTGGCATGCGAAGAGCGACCCGACCCGATCTGTGGCGACGAAGAGGTCCTGATCCACGCAGCATTCGCCGGCATCAATGGGGCTGACGTCTCGCAGCGCCAGGGTAATTATCCGGCGCCTCCCGGCTGGCCCTCGGACATTCCAGGCCTCGAGGTCGCCGGTGTCATCCACGCTGTCGGGTCGAAGGTGCGCCAGTGGAAGGTTGGCGATCGCGCCTACGGCCTCGTCGGCGGTGGTGGTCTCGCCGACCGCGTCGCCGTCCACGAGCGCTGTGTGGTGCAGGTACCCGCCCACCTCGACGCCGAGGAGATCGCTGCGATCCCCGAGGTGTTTATCACCGCCCACGATGCGGTCTCGACCCAAGCTGGGCTCCGGCCTGGCGACACGCTGTTGGTTCACGGCGCCGCTGGCGGTGTTGGCTCTGCCGCCGTTCAGATCGGTGTCGCGATGGGTGCGCGTGTAATTGGCATCTCGCGCCACGCTGCGGGTCGTGCAGCGATCGAAGGTTTCGGTGGCGAGGCGATCGATAGCGAGGGTTGGACCGACGCCGTGCTGGAAAAGACAGGTGGCAAGGGCGCGAACGTCGTCCTCGAGCTCGTCGGAGCGCCGAATTTTCCTGGCGATATCGCCGTGCTCGCTCGGCTCGGGCGGATCGCCATCGTCGGTATTGGCGCGGGCCAGAAGACCGAACTGATGCTGCGCGACCTGATGATGAAGCGCGGCACCGTGTTCGGTACCACGCTGCGCGCGCGGCCGATCGAAGAGAAGGCCGATGCGATCCACCGCTTCCACCACGAGTTGACGCGCTGCTTCGACGATGGCCGCCTCAAGCCGGTCATCGACCGGGCCTTCCCCTGGAACGAGGCTGCTGCGGCGCTGGCGCATATGGAAGCGCCCGGCAAAGTCGGTAAGGTGCTGCTCGATTTCTCGTCGTAGCGGTGTAAGCGGTTGGCCTGCACGGCCGACCCTTCCGCAACATGAGCAGTTCGCAAACCCGCGCTCCTTTTCCTAATGACCAGCAGGATCGGCATGACCGACAGGCACGGCAAGATGCGCACGCATGGCTGATCCCTCTGTCTACGACGCCGACCTTGTTCGTCGTGCGCGCGTGGCCCATGGAGCGGGCGAGCTACGGACGGCACAGAGCCTCGCTGCCGAGCTTTGGCTGCGTTACGAGCAGCAGGCCCGGGCGATTTCGCGTAAGCGTGCGCGTGGCGATGAGGCGGAAGAGGTTTTGGGTCACCTCCAGTTGCGCTTTATCAAGTGGGTCTACTTCCGACAGGACGAGCCACGCAACATGATTGGCCTGCTCAATCAGATGGCCGCGTACGCCTATGGCGATGTCCAACGGCACGAGGCGAGCCAGCCCGTCGCGGTCGAGGAGATCGAGGACTACCGTCAGCCTCGCGCGGATAGAACGTTCTCAACGATCTTGGACCGAGCAGAAATCGACCACCTGATGTCTGTGTTGAGCGAACGCGAGCGTCTGATTATCGAGCGCGAATTGGCTGATGTACCCGATCTTGAGGTCGCGGCCGAGTTGGATATTGAGCCAAACAACCTGCACCAGATTCGCTGGCGCGCGCTGAAGCGCATGCGCGAGGCGGCCGACCAGCAAGAATGGGGTTCGTGATGGACGAACGCGATATTCAACTCGGCAATTTGCTGGCGGAGACACTCTTGGCTTTCGATCAGGGCCGTTCGGCCGATGTTGATCGACTGCTGGACAACGCAGGCGATGATCGTTTGGAGCTTGTCGAGATGGTTGAGCTTTCGCTCACGCTCCGTGGCCCTGCGTCACCGAGCAGCGAGGCGATCGAGGCGTTGGCAAAGACACCCGCGTTTGACGCACGATCGTGGCCGGAAATCCTGACCGAGGCGAGACATGCACAGGGCGTCAAGCGCCCAGCCCTGGTCGCCGCTTTGGCACAACGCCTTGGCATCGCGTCGCTGGACGGCGAGGAGCGAGTACGCGAGCGCTATCACGAGATTGAGACGGGTCAGCTCGATCCGCGACACATCTCGACGGCGGTTGTCGACGCACTCGGCGATCTCTTGGGTGGTATGCGCGGGCTGCTCGATGCCACGCGTCTCAACCCGGTTGGGCCGCTCAGCCCAAGCGTCTCGTTCATGCGCGATGGCTTCGACGACGTCGACGGCAGCGTGCTGGTGGACGCGACGTTGGCGCGCCGGGCCGAGCCAACGGTCGACGAACGTCGTGTCGACGAGCTGTTCGGCGTCTAGCGCCCCGCCGCCCTAGACCGCGCCGACGTAATCGGTCGGCCTGGGCAATTTGCTGATGTACTTGAAGTTGTAGAGCCGCCAAGCCATCGCCAAGGGCGAGACGTCGAAGCGTTCGGCCGCCTTGACAACGTCGGGGCCATGCTGATCCACGTCCGCATGGATGCGTTCCGCTGGCATCAGGAGCTCGGCGGCGAAACGGTTCGCCTCGCGCTCGCGGAGGTATTCGGGTGACTTCTTCTTCGCCTGTTTCTCGTCGCTCGTAATATCGCCGAGTCGACAGATGAAGTTCGTCGTCACCTCGTCGGCGTGGAGTTCCCAATGGCCGATTTCGTGGGCGATCGTGAAGCGCCGGCGGACGGGCCACTTCTCGCACTCCACCGCATTGACGCGAATCTCCCGCTCGCGCAACAGCAGCATCCCCGACACTCCTGTTTCGAGTGGCGCAGTCTGGACGAGCAGTCCGAGGTACGACTCGGCGATCTCATCGACGGGTATCGGCGCACCATCGGGTACCTCATACGTGTCTGCATAGCGTGCGAGAAGATCACGTGCAGCGACGATTTCGCGGTCTTCAGTGACACCCATGGCCTAATCGTACCCTCTCCTGTGCGCTGGCCTGGGTCCGAAACGTCCGCGACGCGACATTTTGGGCCCGGGCCCAAAATGTCGCGTAAGCGAATACTGAACCATTTGATTCACCCATAACGTGACGACCGAACCATCTGGGCCATACATCGCGTAGACTGGCTGGCATGCAGGCACGCGAACACATCGGCGGTCTCTACGATCGCCAGTTTGAGCACGACGCCTGTGGGCTTGGCACCGTTGTGCATCTCGATGGCGTCGCGTCGCATAGCGTCATCGAGCAGGCGCTCGAAGTACTCGAGCGCCTCGACCATCGAGGTGCCACAGGATCCGATCTGGAAACGGGCGATGGTGCAGGCATCTTGCTCCAAATGCCGCACCGGTTTCTCGCGCGCGTCGCAGCCGAAGACGGCATCGAGTTACCGCCCGCTGGCGACTACGGCATCGGCATGGTCTTCCTGCCGCAAGACCCTACGCTGCGCCTCCGCTGCGAGGAGATCGCCGTTCGTACCGTCGCCGAAGAGGGCCACCGCGCCGTGGGCTGGCGCGACGTCCCCGTCGACAACACCACCATCGGCCCCCTTGCGCGCTCGTCTGCACCCGTTATTCGTCAACTAATCGTCGAGCGCCGCCACGGCAAGCCCGACGCCTTCGAGCGCAAGCTCTACGTCATCCGACGTCGCATCGAGAAGGCCGTGCAGGCAGGTGTTACACAGGACACCTTTGCCATCGTCAGCCTCTCGACCAAGACCATCGTCTACAAAGGCCTCCTCCGGGCAACGCAGGTGACGGCGTACTACCCCGACCTCGCCGACCGAGACGTCGAATCTGCACTCGCACTCGTCCACTCGCGCTTCTCCACCAACACGATGGGTACGTGGGACCTCGCTCACCCGTTCCACATGATCGCCCACAACGGCGAGATCAACACCGTCCGCGGCAACAGCAACTGGATGGCAGCCCGCGAACCACAGATGCACAGCAAACTTTTTGGTGACGACCTCCAGAAGCTCTATCCAATTACCGAAGAAGGCTGGTCGGACTCGGCCAAACTCGACGCCGCACTCGAGCTGCTTGTACAGGCCGGGCGGTCACTCGAGCACGCACTCGCAATGCTGATCCCACCCGCGTGGAGCGACACCACGCTCGAGATGGACGGCGATATCCGCGCGTTCTACGAGTACCACACGACGCTGATGGAGCCCTGGGACGGTCCCGCAGCAGTAATCGCAACCGACGGCAACAAGGTCGTCGCGACACTGGACCGCAACGGACTCCGCCCCGGCCGTTGGCTGCGCACCAAGGACGGCATCTGCATCCTCGCATCCGAGATTGGCGTGCTCGATATCCCCCAGTCCGAGATCGTCGAGACCGGCCGCCTCGAGCCAGGCCGGATGCTGATGTTCGACACCGCCTCGGGCCGCGTCATCAACGACCACGAGATCAAGCGCGTCTTGTCGCGACGGCGCCCCTACCGCCAATGGCTCGACCAGTACAAACTGCACCTCGACGACCTGCGTCCCCAGCAAGGTATCGCGGTTGACGAGGGCGCCCTGCCGAAACTCCAACGCATCTTCGGCTACACACGCGAAGATCTCTCGCTGCTCCTAGCGCCGATGGCGCTGACCGGTGGCGAGCCGATCGGCTCGATGGGTGACGACACACCACTCGCCGCACTGACAAACCGCAATCGTCTCTTGCCGAGCTACTTCAAGCAGCAGTTCGCGCAGGTGACAAATCCCCCTGTCGACTCGGAACGCGAGCGGCTCGTGATGAGCCTGCGCGTCGGTGTCGGCGCGATCGGCAACCTGCTCGACGAGACGCCCGAGCACTGCCGCCGCGTCACGACGTTGGGCCCGATTCTGACCAACGGTGAGCTGGAAAAACTCCGTGCACTGCGCCGCGAGGGCTTCCAGGCCGCGACCATCTCGACCCTCTACCCCTTGTCCGAAGGCGCAGCCGGGCTCGCCCGCGCGCTCGACCTGATCTGTCGCGAGGCCTCGCAGCTCGTCTGGGGTGGCACCACGATCGTGATCTTGTCGGACCGTGGTGCCGACGAATCGCTCGCACCGATTCCGCCACTGCTCGCCATCGCAGCCGTGCACTCGCACCTCGTCCGCCAAGGTGCACGCACGATGTGTGGCCTCGTCGTCGAATCGGGCGAGCCACGCGAGACCATGCACATGGCGCTGCTGATTGGGTATGGCGCAGCCGCAGTCAATCCCTACCTCGCACTCGAGTCGTTGCGCGAACTCCACCAGAATGGCGAACTCGGTGACCTCGATCTCGGTGAGGCCCGCAAGCGCTACATCCAAGCACTCGGCAAGGGACTCCTGAAAATCTGCTCAAAGATGGGTATCTCAACGATCCAGTCGTATCGGGGAGCGCAAATCTTCGAGGCCGTCGGTCTTGGTCGTGAACTGATCGAACGCTACTTCCCCGGCACGATCTCACGCGTTGGTGGGCTCGAGCTGCGCGACATCGCCGACGAGATTCGCGAACGCTACGAGCTCGATGTCACGTCGACCCTGCCCAACGACCTGCTCGAGGCCGGTGGCGAGTATCAATTCCGCATCGGCGGCGAGCGCCATGCATGGCGTCCCGACTCGATCGTCACGCTGCAACGCGCTGTCCGCGACGAGTCGTATGAGACCTACCGCGCCTTCGCAGAACAGATCGACGCCGGCACGGAACGAGCAATCGCCCTCCGCGACCTGTTCGAGATCCTGCCCGCGGGACCACCCGTACCGCTCGACGAGGTCGAACCCTCGCACGAAATCGTGCGTCGCTTCGCGACCGGCGCGATGAGTCTCGGCTCGATCTCGCGCGAGGCACACGAAACATTGGCAATCGCCATGAACCGCCTCGGCGGCAGGTCCAATACGGGTGAGGGTGGCGAGGACATGGTGCGCTCAACCCCCGACGCCAATGGAGATTTACGGCGCTCCGCGATTAAACAGGTTGCATCTGGCCGCTTCGGCGTGACGACGCCCTACCTCGTCGATGCCGACCAGGTCCAGATCAAGATGGCGCAGGGTGCGAAGCCCGGCGAGGGTGGTCAGTTGCCTGGCCATAAGGTTGATGACTACATCGCAAAGGTTCGCCACTCGACCCCGGGCGTTGGGTTGATCAGTCCACCCCCGCATCACGACATCTACTCCATCGAAGATCTCGCCCAGCTGATCCACGACCTCAAATGCGTCAACCCGCAGGCCGACATCTCGGTCAAGCTGGTCGCCGAGGCCGGCGTCGGTACCGTCGCCGCTGGCGTCGCGAAGGCGAAGGCCGAGCACATTGTCATCTCGGGCCACGATGGCGGCACGGGCGCCTCGCCACTCTCATCCCTGAAGTACGCGGGTCTGCCATGGGAGATGGGTCTCGCCGAAGCGCACGAGGTACTCGTGATGAACGACCTGCGTGCGCAGGTGACCCTGCAGGTCGATGGTGGTCTCCGCACAGGTCGTGACGTGATGGTCGGTGCGCTGCTCGGCGCCGAAGAATTCGGCTTTTCGACGGCACCGCTGATTGCCGCGGGCTGCATCATGATGCGCGTCTGCCATCTCAATACCTGCCCGGTGGGCATCGCAACGCAGGACCCAGTCTTGCGCGAGCGCTTCCGTGGTACGCCCGACGAAATCGTCCGTTACTTCCTCTTTGTCGCTGAACACCTACGCGAGCTGATGGCCGAAGTTGGGATCCGCACGGTCAACGATTTGATTGGTCGCCGCGATCTCTTGCGCGAGCGCACCGATCGCCCAATCTGGCTCGAGAGTCTTGATCTTTCGCCGATTCTCGCGCACCCACGCGGCCCCAACGATCCCGCACCAATCCGCAGCCGGGCACAAGACCACAGGCTCGCGAACAAGATCGATGTTGGTGTTATCGCCGAGGCCGAGCCTGCGCTTGCCAAGGGCAAGACCGTCGTGATCGAACGCGAAGTCCGCAACATCGATCGCACCTTCGGGGCGATGTTGGCCGGCGAGATCGTGCGTCGCGTGGGGCCTGAGGGACTCCCCCCCGACACCATCCAGCTGCGCCTGACCGGCCATGGCGGCCAGTCCTTCGGCGCCTTTGCCGTCAACGGCATGGACATCTCGCTGACTGGCCCCGTTAATGACTACGTTGGTAAGGGACTCTCGGGCGGAATACTTGCCATCCGAGCGGCCGCCGATGCAGGCTACGACGTCGCCACCTCTTCGTACATCGGCAACGTCGCCCTCTATGGGGCAACGTCTGGTTCTGCGTTTTTGCGTGGTCGTGCCGGCGAACGCTTCTGTGTGCGCAACTCCGGTGCGATCGCCGTCGTCGAGGGCGTCGGCGACCACGGCTGTGAGTACATGACGGGTGGAGTCGCCGTCATCCTCGGACCGACGGGCCGCAACTTTGCCGCTGGTATGTCGGGAGGCATTGCCTTCGTCCTCGATGATGACGGGCGCCTCAACGAGCGCATCAACCCAGCCAGCGTTTCGCTCGACCCGGTCGAGAGCGCCGAGGACCGCGAGTTGCTCAAGAGCCTGCTCGAGGAGCACGTTGCCCGCACTGATAGTCCCGTCGCGGCCACACTCCTCGCCAACTGGGCGAACGCGCTCAAGCGCTTCGTCAAGGTGATGCCCGATGATTATGCGCGCGTGCTCGCCGAGCGCGCAGCGAAAGACACTGAGGCGGCGATTGCCGGTGACTGACCCCCAGGGCTTTCTCAAAATCCAGCGGCACGTTGCGCCGTATCGCCCCGTCGACGTGCGGCTGCAGGACTACTCAGCCGTCGCGCCAGAGGCGGAGACCGAGCTCGTTCGCGATCAGGCTCGGCGCTGTATGGGCTGCGGCGTCCCGTTTTGCCACACAGGCTGTCCACTCGGCAATCTGATCCCCGAATGGAACGACCTCGTCGAGCGCGACCACTTCAAAGACGCGATCGACCGTCTGCACGCGACGAACAACTTCCCCGAATTTACCGGTGCGATCTGCCCGGCTCCCTGCGAGGAGGCGTGTGTCTTGGCGCTCGAGGAGCAGCCAGTCACGATCAAGCAAGTCGAAATGTCGATTATCGATCGCGCCTTCGCGGAAGGCTGGGTGCTCCCGCAAAGAGCACAGCACTCGACCGGCAAACGCATTGCAGTCGTTGGCTCCGGTCCGGCCGGTCTCGCCTGTGCTCAGCAACTCGTGCGCGAAGGCCACAGTGTCACCGTCTTTGAGCGCTCCGACCAAATCGGCGGAATCCTGCGCTATGGCATCCCCGACTTCAAGCTCGAGAAACAGATGATTGATCGCCGCCTCGAACAGTTGGAGGCCGAAGGAATCGAGTTTGCGACCGGCATCGCTGTTGGCGGCGACCTTTCGTTTGAAGAACTCCGCGAGGGCGTCGATGCGATCGTGCTCGCGACGGGTGCACAACGCCACCGCGACCTCGTGCTCCCCGGCCGCGAGCTCGCCGGCGTCGAATTCGCAATGCCGTACCTGACACAGCAGAATCGTCGTGTCGCGGGCCTCACCATCGAAGGCCCAGAGATTACGGCCAAAGGTAAGCGCGTTGCGATTCTCGGCGGAGGTGACACCAGCGCCGACTGCCTCGGCAACGCGCTGCGCGAAGGCGCCATCGAGGTCCACGAGATCGCGCATGGTCCGACGCCGCCAAACGATCGGAACCCGCAGAAGACTTGGCCTGAATGGCCCGTTGTGATGCGCACGTACGCAGCACACCAAGAGGGTGGCGCACGCGAGTGGCAGTTCATCACCGATCGACTCGAAGGCGAGCAGGGACACGTACAACGGCTCGTCGGTCACCGTGTTGAGTTCCCCGGCTATGCCGAGACAGGCATTCGTAAGGCCGAACCTGTCCCCGGTGGCGAGGTCGTGCTCGAGGTCGATCTCGTGCTACTCGCGATCGGCTTTACGGGCACGGAACAGGACGCTGTCTATACGCAGGCGGGCGCGACAATCGGCGAGCATGGAACCGTCGAAGTCGGTGCAGCCTTTGAGACGGCAATACCTGGCGTATATGCCTGTGGCGATGCCGTACGCGGAGCAGATCTCGTCGTGACGGCGATCGCCGACGGGCGCACCTGTGCCGCATCTGTACACGCTGCGGTGAGCGCCTAGCTGAGCAAATATCGACGTGGGGTCGAGCCCCAGATCAGGGTTGGTCATGCCGCCGAAATCCCACGTTGTTGGCACGATTAGGTCACTGAACTCTTCCCGGAGGATCTTATGTCCAGCCCCGTTAAAGTCGTCGTCACCGGCGCAGCCGGCCAAATCGGCTACGCCCTCGTCTACCGCATCGCCAGCGGTCAGTTGCTCGGCCCCGACACGAAGGTCGAGTTGCGTCTGCTCGAGGTCCCTCAGGCTCGCGGTGCGCTTGACGGCGTCGCCATGGAGCTCGACGACTGCGCCTTCCCGGCCCTCGCCAACGTGGTCTGCACCGACGACCCCAACGTTGCCTTTGACGGTGCCAACATCGGCATGCTCGTCGGTGCCCGCCCCCGCACAAAGGGCATGGAGCGCGGCGACCTGCTCGAGGCCAACGGTGCGATCTTTACCGTCCAGGGCAAGGCCATCAATGACAACGCTGCAGACGACATCAAGATCCTCGTGGTGGGCAACCCTGCCAACACGAACGCGCTGATCGCCATGAGATCCGCGCCCGACGTGCCACGCGAGCGCTTTACCGCCATGATGCGCCTCGACCACAACCGCGCTAAGGCACAGGTTGCACAGAAGACTGGCACGACCGTCTCGGACGTTACGCAGATGACAATCTGGGGCAACCATTCCGCCACGCAGTACCCCGACGTCGTGCATGCCAAGGTCGGCAGCGCGAGCGCCTGGGACACGATCAATGACGAGCCATGGGTCGCCGATACGTTTATCCCGACCGTGCAAAAGCGCGGCGCGGCGATCATCGAGGCACGCGGCGCCTCGTCGGCCGCCTCGGCCGCCAACGCCGCGATTGACCACATTCACAACTGGGTGCTCGGCACGCCGGAGGGCGACTGGGTCTCGATGGGTGTTGCCGTCGACGGCCAGTACGGCATCGAACAGGGCATCATCTGCGGCATGCCAACCATCTGCAAAAACGGCAAGTGGGAAATCGTCGAAGGTCTCCTACTCGACGCCTTCAGCAAGCCGCGCATCGACGCCTCGGTCGCCGAACTCCGTGAGGAGTACGACGCCGTCAAGGAACTCGGTCTAATCTAGGCCCCACGCGAGCGGCCCCGACTCCCCCTGCGGAGTCGGGGCCTTTTGCGTTTCTGGGCCTACGCGTCCCAGGCGGCGTCGGCCAACGCGCGCACCTGCCCGAGCGGCACGGCCAACAACTCGGCACTCTCGGCGACGATTGTGACGTGCCCGAGTTTGCGCGCCCGACGCGGCTCCTTGCCGTAGAGGTGCACCGTCGCTCCGGCGATTGCCTCCAACTGTGCGACTGGCGGAACACCACCAACCAGGTTGACCATCGCCGACACACCACGCACCGAGGCGTCACCGAGCGGCATACCCACCACCGCCCGGACGTGGTTTTCGAACTGGCTCGTCACGGCGCCCTCGATCGACCAGTGACCCGAATTGTGGACACGCGGGGCGATCTCGTTGGCCACGATGCCATCGGCCGTCTCAAACAATTCCACGCAGAGCACGCCGACGTGGTCCAGCGCCTCGGCAACCGCAATCGCAGCGGCTTGGGCAGACTCGGCGAGGTTCGTTGACATCTGCGGCGCCGGCGCGATTGTGAGGGCCAAAATCCCGTCGCGATGCTCGTTCTCAACCGGCGTGTAGACCGCCGTCGAACCGTCGGCACCACGCGCAATGACAACCGACAGCTCGCGCGAAAACTCCACGAACCCCTCGTAGATCAGGCCAGATCCACCCAACTCGGCAACCGCTGGTGCGAGTTCATCCGCTGACCGCACGCGCACCTGCCCCTTACCGTCGTAGCCAAGACGACGCGTCTTCAAGATCCCTGGAGCCCCAACCTGTGCCAGCGCAGTTTCGACATCAGTCGGACCATCAACAGCAGCGTGCGGGGCGACGGGGATACCGAGCTCTGCAAGCAACTGCTTCTCGCTGAGCCGGTCCTGCGTAACAGCCAGAGAGCGCGGCGACGGCAGCACGGGGACGCCGTGCTCAACGAGGCGGGTAACCGCCGCGGCGGGAACGTTCTCGAACTCGTACGTGACGACGTCGGCGCCCGCGCTGACCTCATCCAGCCCCACCAGATCGTCATAGGCTGCGACAACATGGTCGGCTACGCGACCCGCCCCGGCCTCAGGCGACGGATCGAGCACCGCTACCGATACGCCAAGCGATTCGGCTGCCAGCGCGAGCATCCAGGCCAATTGGCCCCCGCCAAGAATCGCGAGGCGCATCAGGCGTCGATGGAAGGATCTGGGAACGCGAGAACGTCAGCAGTCTGCTTATCACGCCACGCGTGCACTGCCGTCATAATCTCCGGCCGACCACGGCCCACGATTGCGGCAGCGAGGAGACCGGCGTTGATCGCGCCCGGTCGACCGATCGCGAGCGTGCCGACGGGGATCCCAGCCGGCATCTGCGCGATCGAAAGCAAGGAATCGAGGCCCTTCAGTGCCTTCGACTCGACCGGCACACCGAGCACGGGCAACGCCGTCTTCGCCGCGCACATGCCGGGCAGGTGCGCCGCGCCGCCAGCACCAGCGATGATCACTTCGATGCCGCGTCCTTCGGCAGCCTCGGCGTAAGCAAACAACGTGTCGGGCGTACGGTGAGCGGAAACGACCTCGGTCTCGCAGGGCACGCCAAGCGCCTCGAGGGTTTCAGCGGCATGCCGCATCGTTTCCCAGTCGGACTTCGAACCCATGATGATCCCCACCAGCGGCGCGCTCATGCGGTCACCGTAGTCGATCGGGTCGTCATGCCCCGGCCAGCTCTCTCGCCTTGGCGCGCAGCGCCTCAGCAGCCTTCGCATCGGCCACGATGAACTCCTCGGCCCAGCGGCGCACCTCGGCGCTGCGAGCAGCGACGTCGTCGCACATCGCACGGACCTGGTCGGCGTCGGACGAGCCGGTCTGTGGGCGCAGCGCCGCGCACGCGGCCGGGTCGAGCGCGGCAGCAAGCTCGGCCTCATCGACCACGATCTTGGCGCCGGCGACCTCGTTGGCCGCAGCGGCGATGCGCGCGGCGTCAATCTCTCCCCCATGCTCGACCTGATCGCGCACGACCCGGCCGATCACGTGATGGGCCGTGCGATAGTCGAGCGAGGTCGTCTGCGCGAGCATGTCGGCAACGTCGGCGGCGGTCACGAACGCCTCGCGGGCGCTCTGCTCCATACGCGCCGCATTGACCGTCATCCCCGCGGCGACCGCGGCGGCTAGCTGCGCGCTGCGTTCGGCCTCGGCGAGGGAGCGCGGAATCAGGCCATTGAGCAGGTGAAAGTGGTCGGTGCGCGCGGCGCCCGTATGCATCGTCGTCAGCGCGGCGGTGAGATCGCCCGTCGCCTGCCCGGCCCACGTACGCAGCACGGCAAGCGCGTACGGATTCTTCTTCTGCGGCATCAGGGCAGAGACGCGACTGTGCGTGTCATCAAGCTCGACCCAACCGAACTCCTGGCTGCACCAAATCTCAAGATCCTGCGCAAACTGGCTGATCGACGTCGCACCAATCGCGAAGCCGCTGAGCACCACGAGGTACGGGTCGGACTGCCACATCGCATCCTTGGCGTGCACCTCGACCCGGGCGTGGCCGAGCAAGTCTGCGAGGCGCTCCCGGTTGATCGGCCAGCGCGAGCCGGCGCTCCCACCCACACCTGCGACGCTGCCGGCAAAATCGCCCTGCACGCGGCGGTAGCGCTCGGCGCTACGCAGCACGGGGTATGCCCAGGTCAGGAGCAGATGCCCGGCCGTTGTCGGTTGGGCGGGCTGTAGGTAGGTGTAGTCCGCGGCGAGCGAGCCGGCGAGCGGCTTAGCCTGTGTAGCCAGCGCAGCGCTGATGTCACTAAAGGCAGCCGCAGAACGGGCCAGACCTTCGGCCGTGACGAGGCGAAGCGCGACGCGAAACGGTTCACGCCGCGGACGCCCAGCACTGAGCCAGCCCGCGGCACTCGAACCAACCCGTGCAGTCAGTTCCTTCTCGCGATTCTGGAAGGCGTCGCCAACAGCGGGATCCCAGGGAAACTCGTGCGGCTCAATCGCGTCGAGCTCGAGCAGGCCACGCAGCAACTCCGAGCCGCGCTCAGTGTCGAGGCCGCCGCCCTCGATCAGTGC
>SHUX01000042.1 GCA_009694475.1 Thermoleophilia bacterium | reverse complement strand
GCGTACGTGAAGGGGTCGCCCTCCTCGCCAAGACCGGCCGCCTTGGCCTGCTCGTGGTTGACGTAGGGCAGAATGATCGGCGAGGGAAACAGCGCATGCGCGGGCATGCCGTTTTCGATGCCGACGCTGAGATCGATCAGTGTGCCCATCTTCTTGCTCCGTTCGTCGGCGTGGTTGGTCGGTCAGCTTCCAATTGGGGTTTGGCCCGATCCGGAAGTTGATGGCGGTCAGGCGGTTACGGCCCGGCCCTCTATCGTCTGCTCCCACGCCAGCGCGGCGGCGAGGACGGTCGTGTCGTCGCGGCCCGAGATCATTAGGCCATCGCGGGTCGTGCAGGATGGCCAGCCGAGGTGGTTGAACGCTCGTGTGTATGGCGTCATCTCAAGGCGCAACTCGAACGTCTCCGGCTCGGCGATCGGGGGCAGGTCGCACGGGATCGTCGGGTTGATCAGGATGTCGTGGTTGAGTTCGAGTTCGCACTGGTGGTGATAGGCCTCGAGGTCGCGCTCGGCCTGCAGATAATCGTGTGCACTGATCTTGAGTCCGATTGTCAGCTTGGCTTGCAGGTCAGGCGAGTACTCGTCCCAATGGTCGGCGATCAGGTCGCGATGCGTGTCGGCCGCCTGAGCCGCAAAGAGTGGGAAGAGTTGGCTGTAATCCGGCAGCACCGCCTCCTCGACGTGTGCCCCGAGAGTCGCCATTGCCTCGGCCGCCGGAGTCGGGTGCAGGACACCAACACGGAACCCGGCCAGTCGTGGCGTGGGCCGCTCCAAGACACCGAGGACCTCGAGGGCCAGCGCGCACTCCTCCATCGTCCGAGCCATTGGCCCGACGTGATCCATCGAGGGGATCAATGGGAAGCACCCGTCCTCGGGGACGAGCCCCCACGAGCCCTTATAGCCCGCAATGCCGCACGCCGCAGCGGGAATACGAATCGAGCCACCCGTATCCGTGCCGAGCGAGAGCGCAGCAAGTCCACCCGCGACGGCCGAGGCGGCACCACCCGACGAGCCACCGGCGATCTTGCCCGGATGGCGCGGATTCTGGGTCGAGCCGTAGTAAACATTCTGCGTCGTGACACCCCACGCGAACTCGCTGAGGTTCGTCTTACCGACGATGATCGCGCCCGCATCGACGAGTCGCTGGACGGCGATTGCCGTGGACTGGGGGACGTGGTTGCGGAAATGCTCCGAGCCAATCGTCGTGCGAATACCGGCCGTGTCGAAGATGTCTTTAGGCGCAAAGGGCACGCCAGCGAGAGGACCAGTCCGCCGGTGCTCGGGAAGGTTGCGCGCGTCGGCTAGGGCCTCCTCGGCAGAGACGGTGATAAACGCATTGAGGTCTGCGCGCTCGTCGATGCGCGCAAGATGGTGTGCGGTCACCTCCTCGGCGGAGACGTCTCCGCCACGGACGGCAGCCGCGATCTCGACGCAGCTCCAGTCATGCAGAGGGGCGTCGGGCAGCGTGCTCACGCGATGTGCTCCTCGGGATCGATCGTGGGCAGCGGGGTGGCCTCTGCCTTGGGGTGGTTGACGACAGCGACGCCGATGATCGTAATGCCCATGCCAATCAGGGTGATAGCGCCAGGAATGTTGCCGCGCAAGATCTCGATCACGCCGGCCACAACAGGCGGCAGGAACGACCATGCCATCACACGACCCGAAGGCCAGCGGGCAA
Organism: Thermoleophilia bacterium; assembly: GCA_009694475.1. GTDB lineage: Bacteria > Actinomycetota > Thermoleophilia > Gaiellales > F1-60-MAGs149 > F1-60-MAGs149. The sequence continues at coordinate 13,223 of SHUX01000042.1, read as the reverse complement.
GCGCGACGAAGAAGCAGACGTAGGCGATCAGTTGCGAGCCGATACCGAGGAAGGCGAGCGAGGCCCATAGGCCTGGCGCGCTCCAGTCGGTGGCGCCCGGGTCGCCCTGCAGGAGGGTGAAGGGGATGATGAAGACGGCGCCGCAGATGAACTGCGCGGTGGTGAAGCCCCAGAGGTCCGTCTCAACCTTCTGAATACTCATCCAGCGCACGAACACGCTCGATGCGGCGTAGCCGATGGCGCCGAGCAAGACTGCGGCGACACCGAAGATAAAGTCGCCACCGGTTCCAATTTCGATCGGGTTGGACAGCACGATGATGACGACGCCTGCGAAGCCGATCAGCAGTCCGGCGGCACGCAGAATGGTGATGCGCTCGCGAAGCGTCGCGCGGGCGATCAGGACGGCGAAGAACGGTGCCGAGTTGAGCAGCACGGCTGCGATGGCTGGGCCGGCGTACATCGTGCCGACGCCGAGACCGAGTAGGGACATCGTGGTCGAGCCAACACCGACGATGACGGCGAACAGCCAGATCTTTGGTGTGCGCGGCAATCTGCCACCCAGTAGTGGCAGCAGAGGAAGCAGGATCAAGGTAGCGATGATCGGGCGAGCGATCGTGATCACGCCTGCCGTCGTGTAGTCGAACGCGATGTCAGTCGCGTTGAAGGCCGCACCCCAGAAGAACATCGTGATGCCAAGCAGGATAGGAACCGGGATCTTGCCGAGAAACGATTGCGTCATGTCCCCTCCTGAGGGTGGCGACCGAAGGGGGTCTCGGATGCCAGCCGAGTCTACTCGCGGGTGGGGCATGACGCGTGTCATGTCCCACCCGCGAATGGACCCGGATCGTGCGTTACACGAGTGGGCTGGTGCCAGCCATCCAGATGATCACGCGCTGAAACTCGCCACGATCATTGAAGTCGAAGAAGTTGCAGTTGTGCATGTCGTTCTTGGTGCCGTCAAGGAGCTCGCCGATGTAGCCCTGTTCCGTGGCGACCTTGCCCTTGTCGACTTCAACGACGACGTTGCGCATCTCGTGCCTGATGAAGACGGAGGCCTCAGTGAAGTCCGTAAACATCCTGCGGATCTCGTCCTTGCCGTTGTGCGTGATGTTCGCGGTCTGGATCGTCAGCGTGGCGTCATCGGCGAAGTGCGCGACGATCGCCTCGACATCCTTGGCGTCAACCGCATCGAAGTAGGTGTGCGGTGCTTTGTGCAGCGCGTCGTGATTCCAGGCCATGATTGGCTCCTCTTGTAGATTCCCCCGGGCCGTTTTCCGACCCCGTGTAGGCATCCTAGGCGAGAAACCCACGCTCAAGCAAGGATTTCGCTTTTTGTCGATTGCGCTGGTTTGGCGAGCCGATCGAAGGTCCGCAGCGATCGCTCGACGTCAGTACGGGCGATGTTGCGCACGATCAGGACAATGCGGGAGGCATGGTCGTCGTCAGGCCAGGCCGCCAGATGCGTCGGTGGATGGATGACGTGCTGCACCCCGTGCAGTACCAGCGGTCCCTTCGCGCCCGTATCGAGCAGCCCTTTGACACGCAGAATGTTCTCGCCGTGGCTTTGGAGCAGCATCGCGAGCCAGAGCCCAAACATCGTCCAGTCGAGTGGTTCCTCGAAGCGCAGAGCGAAGGCATGGACGCCTGCGTGATGGTCGTGCTCGTCGCGGTCGTGTGTGTGGTCATGATCACTCGGATTCGCCTCGACGGCCGCGAGCCAGGCCTGCACCTGCTCGGCGCGCCGGTCCTCGGCCAGCACGCCGAGGCCGATTAGGGCGGCCGCGGGGATCGCGCCATGGTTGGCGATGAGCAGTTCGGCGACGGGATTACGGTCGCGCACGAGCCTCTCGACGAGTGGTTGGTCGACGCCGGCCAGGTCGGTCTTGGTTAGCACGATGCGGTCGGCAACGACGACCTGCTTGACCCACTCGGGTTGGCGCCGCGCCTGCAACGGAGCGTTGATGGCATCGACCGTGGTGACGACGCCGTCGGCCATGTAGTGCGCGGCAAGTAGGGGGTCTTGTAGCAGCGTGGCGAGTACGGGGACCGGATCGGCAAGCCCGGTCGTCTCGACAATCACGCGGCGAAAGGCGGGGATCTGACCACGATGCTGGCGTATCTGCAGATCACGCAACTCGTCGACGAGATCGGTGCGGATTGTGCAGCAGATACAGCCAGAGTCGAGGATCACTGTCTTCTCGTCGACCTGCCGCAGCAAGTGATGGTCGAGCGGCACTTCGCCGAGTTCGTTGACGAGTACTACGGCGTCTGACAATAGGGGGTCGCGCAACAGGTGGCCAAGTAGCGTGGTCTTGCCCGAGCCGAGAAAGCCGGTGATCAGAGTGAGTGGGATGCGCGTGCTCATAGACGCTCGAGCAGGGTTGGGTCGAGTGGGTCGAGCGCCACGCCGCCACGCAGACGAGCGACCTCGGCGAAGACGCCGGTCAGGTCGTTGCAGAGGATGGCCTGACCACTCGGTCCTCGTAGGATATAGGCGGTCTCCTCCCACTCATCAACACTCAATGAGTATGAGCGCAGCACGCTGTTGAGCAGGGCGACGCGGCGGTGGCGCTCGCGCAGCAGATCGCGGCGCGCACCAACCTGCGTTCGATCACCGCCGCCTTCCGACCAGTGTGCTGCCGCACCGAGGGTTCCACAGAGAGAGCACATCCCGATAGTTTGGCGTGCTTTGCGGGTTGGCGAGTTGCCATGCGGCTCACGCCCGGGTACGTTCTCCTTAGAGCGAGACTTACAGGTAACGGAGGAATCTGATGGCGAAGGAAATTTTGGTCGCGTACGGCTGCGACGTCGATGCCGTCGCGGGCCAGATTGGCTCGTACGCAGGTGGTGATTCGCCGTGTGATATCTCGCGCGGCATCTTCGCTGGCGAGGTCGGCACACGCCGGATGCTCAAGTTGTTTAAGCAGCACGACATCAAGACGACATGGTTTATCCCAGGGCACTCGATCGAGACGTTCCCTGAGGACATGAAGGCCGTCGCCGACCATGGCCACGAGATTGGTATGCATGGCTACACGCACGAGAACCCGATCGCGATGTCTCCTGAGCAGGAAGAGGCGGTGATGATCAAGAGCATCGAGCTGATCGAGCAGCTCTGCGGTCGTCGCCCCACCGGCTACGTCGCTCCGTGGTGGGAGTTCTCTCCGATCACGAACGAGCTTCTGCTCAAGCACGGGCTCAAGTACGACCACTCGCTGATGAGCGAGGACTTCCATTGCCATCGCGTGCGCGTCGGCGATGCCTGGAAGCTGATTGACTACTCGCAGCCCGCCGAGACGTGGATGACGCCGCTAACCCGTGGTGTCGAGTCGTCGCTGATCGAGATCCCGGCGTCGTGGTACCTCGACGATCTGCCGCCAATGATGTTCATGAAAAAGGTTCCGAACTCGTACGGTTTCGCGAACCCGCGTGACATCGAGCAGATGTGGATGGACCAGTTCGATTACCTCTATCGCGAGGAAGAGGACGTCGTCTTCACGATGACGATCCACCCCGACGTGTCGGGCCGCCCGCATGTGATCGCGATGCACGAGCGCATCATCGCTCACATCAACAAGCACGAGGGTGTGCGCTGGGTGACGTTCGACGAGATCGCTGATTGGTACGACGCCAAGCATCCCTTCAAGGGCTAGGTTCAAGGTCACGTTCCTGATCGGGCGAGACCCCCATCAGGAACGTGGTTACACTCGCGGTACCACGAGCAGTGAGGTTGGGGATGGGATTCTCGGACGAGTGCACGGCGGCGGCGGGTCCCGTCTGGGAGCGGTGGCTTCACCACCCGTGGACGGAGGCGCTGTTCGCGGGTCAACTGCGGGACGACCAGTTCCGCTACTGGCTGATCCAGGATCTGCCCTACCTCGGACAGCAGATGACGGCACCGGTCTATCCGAAGGTGCCGCCGCACCTGCCGTTCATAGAGCTGTCGCACGAGTACAGCGTGCGTGCGAATACGACCCGCGTCGAGCTCGCGACGCTCGGCGACTTCGGTCCGTTCGCTAAGACCCGCTGGGCCGCCCGGCCGATGCGCGAAGGTGCGATCAACTTCTGGGTGCGTGCCGCCCACGAGGGCACCTTTGGCGACTTCTGCGCCGCGATCTACGTCTGTTATTCGTTTGCTGGCACGTTCGGTGAGCGCTACGCGCGGGAGCGGCCGGAGAACCTTCCGGAACTCCAGCGCCTCTGGGTCGAGCAGTGGGTCGACCCGTACTTCATCCGCCTCTACGAGTGCATCCGCGATGGTCTGGACGAGTACGGCGCTGCGGCGACGGACTTCCAGCGCGAGCAGATGCGCTGGCTTTTCCTCCGCGGCACGCAGTGGCAGATCGGCACGTTCGATGCCGCCTGGAACGTTTCTGATCCCTGGTTTGGTGAGGGTGACGAGTCAGGCGTGATGGCCGATGCACCGTGGCTGCGCTAGCGGACGCCTGTGAAGCCGCGCCAGCCGTCGGCGATGACGTCGTTACAGATGCCGATGTAGGTGCCGACGCCGCCAATGTACGGCAGGAACACGCGCGGCTTGCCGGGGATATTCGCGCCCATGTACCAGGAGGCGGCCTGCGGGTAGAGCGTCGCGTACGCGGCTCGTTGGACCTCCTCATCCCATGCCGCCTGGGCCTCGGCGGTCGGCTCCAGCGCTGTGATCCCCGCCTCGATGCAGTGGCCGATGGCAGCGTCGCAGAGCTCGGCGTGGTGCTCGATCGTGGTCATCATATTGGCGAGCACGGACGGGCTGCCCGGCCCGGTTAGCGTGAACAGATTCGGGAAGCCGTGCACCATGAAACCGAGGTAGGAGTGGGGGCCCTCTTCCCACTCGTCTCGGAGGCGCCGCCCATCTTCGCCGGTGATGTCGACGGCCATCAGGGCTCCGGTCATGCCGTCGAAGCCCGTCGCGAAGACGATTACGTCGAATTCCCATTCGCGTCCCTTGGCGATGAGGCCCGTTGTCGTGACGCGTTCGATTGGATTGTTCTTGATGTCGACGAGCTCGACGTTCCGACGGTTAAAGGTCTCGTAGTACCCGTGGTCGACACAGAGCCGCTTAGTGCCGAGCGGGTGGTCCTGTGGGCAGAGGAGATCCGCGGTCTCAGGATCTTCAACGATCGCCTTGATCTTGCGGTGCACAAAGTCGACGGCGATCGCGTTTGCCTCGGGGTTTGAGGTCATGTCCGAGAAGGCGCTGAGAAACGAGAAGGAGCCCTCGTGCCAGCGCCGCTCAAGCTCGGCCTCGCGCTCCTCCGGCGTCAGCTCCGCGGCGGTGCCGGGAGGTAGGGGCCAGATATCCCCCGTCGCACCCGTCCGCGCCAGCCTGCGGGTCTCGGGGTAGCGGGCCTTGCGATCGGCCTCTTGTTCGGGTGGGATCGGGCCGTTCCAGGCTGGGATCGAAAAGTTCGCGGTGCGCTGGAAAACCGTCAGCCGTTCCACCTCGGGGGCGATTGCGGGGATTACGCCGATTCCCGATGAGCCTGTGCCCACCACGGCAACGCGTTTGCCGGAGAGGTCGATGCCACTCTCTGGCCAGAACGCCGTATGGTGCCAATCGCCCTGGAAATCGTTGAGGCCCTCGAACGGGACGACGTTGGGTATCGATAGACACCCAGTGGCCATCACGAGGAAGCGTGCCGCTATCGGGCCGCGCGAGGTCTCAACACGCCACAGGGCCGCGCTGGTGTCCCAGGTTGCCGCGATCACCTCGGCGTCGAGTGTGATGTCTCGATACAGGTCATGGTGTTCGGCGACGTGGCGCAGATAGCGCAGGATATCCTCCTGGGTCGAATAGCGCTCAGGCCACGACCACTCTTGCTCGAGCTCGGGATCCCAGGAGTACGAGAAGGTCATGCTCTCGACGTCGCAGCACAGTCCGGGGTAGCGGTTCCACCACCAGGTGCCACCGACCGACAGTGCCTTGTCGACAACCTCCGCCTGAAGTCCACGCCGACGCATCAGCCAGAGCAGGTACAGTCCCGAAAAGCCGGCTCCCACAATCAAGACATCCCTGGTTCGGGCGTCGGCCGCGGCCACTGTCACGCCTCCCAAGCGAGCAGTTCGCGCAGGTTGACTTCAACCTGCGCGAGGTAGCCAGGGTCGGTCCCGATGAGGCCCATGTGTCCGTCGATCGAGTCGATCACGCGCAGTTCGCCATCGGGAACGAGCGCGATCTCGTCGGCGACGTCGCGCGGCGGAAAAAACATATCCTCGGAGATCGGCATCGCGTAAACCTTCGCGGTGATGCCAGCGAGTGCGTCGCCAAGCGAGCCTCCTGCGTTGCGGGCTACATCTGCGTGCTGCCACTTCCAGCCCATCGTCAACAGCGAGTTCGGGTCGAGCACCTCGTGATAGCCGTGGGTGAACTCGCGGGTGAAGTCCTCGAATGTAGGGAAGTCACCCGTCCGACGCCAGCATTCCTGTTTGTACCACTCGGTCGACCAGCCCATCACGCCGGCTATACGCCCGTGCAGGCGCAGGCCCTCGACGACGTCGGCAGGCGAGGCATAGGCGCCGCTGTTCCAGCCCGGATCCGAGGTAATCGCGTCCATCAGGTTTTGTGTGTAGAGGTAGTCGTGGTGCGTGTTCTGGGCCGTGCCAGCGATTGGCGCGGCGCGCCGAACCTTGGCGGGGAAGCGTACGGCCCACTCCCACGTCTGCTGGGCGCCCATCGAGCCGCCCACCACGAGTGCAAGCTCCTCGACGCCGAAGGTCTCGCGGAGCAGCTGCTCCTGGGCGCGCACGTCGTCGCCGATTCTCACCTTGGGGAAGTTCGGTCCGGCGTGGGGGCCATCGACGTTGTGCGGCGAGGTGGAGAGACCGTTGCCGATCTGGTTAACCACCACGATGAAGTACTGGTCGGGGTTCAGCACGCGATCGGGGCCGATGTAGACTTGCTCCATGATCTGGTGCGTGCCCGAGTACCACGTCGGCACGAGGATGCAGTTGTCGCGCGCTGCGTTCAGTTCGCCGTGTGTCGAGACGGCGAGCTGCAGGTCGGGGAGGATGCCGCCCTCTTCGAGCTCGAAGTCGCCGAGCGCATACAGCGAGAAGGGGCCGTGGATCTCCTCGCTGTAGAACGGGAGATTGAGGGGCATGGGGGTCAGTCTCCGTGGACGAGGTCGGCGGCCTCGGCCTCGAGCTCGCCTTCGTAGATGTAGCGCTCGCGCGGGTCAAACAGTTCGCGCCCAGCGAGGTAGCCCTCGTAGATCGCGTGGTCGAGTTTGCGCACGGCGACGCAATCGCCGACACGGTGGACGGCGTCGAAGTGCTCTTTGAGTTGCAGGTAGAGCGCATCGTCGGGCTTCGCGCCTGTCGTAACGATGGTGTCTGCCATCACGTCGGGCTCGGCCTCACCGGTATAGAGGTTGAAGACCTTAATCGTCGTGCCCTCGATCGCGCTGACCCACTGGTTGACCTGATACGTCATGCCCTTACGCATCGTTCGTTCGTAGAGCGTCGCCATGTCGAGCCCGCCGAGCGTGAAGGGAAAGAGCGCGTTCCAGCGCGTCACGACATGCACCGGGTGGCCTCGGTCGAGCAGTACCTCGGCGGCGCCGGCAGCCGTGCGCGAGCCATCATCGTCGAGTAAGACGACGCGGCCTGTGATGCGGTCGGAGCCCTCGATCGCCTCCCAGAGGTCGACGACATTGTCCTGCTCCGAACCTGGCAGACGATCGACCATCGGGGTGACGCTAGAGAAGCCCGTTGTGGTCGGGAGGGCGCCCGTGGCGACGATAATGCCGTCCGGTGCGAGTTCACGCACGAGCTCGACCGTGGCCGTCGTACCGAGTCGAATATCGACGCCGGCAAGAGCCATCTGCACCTTCAGGTCGCGCGTGACGACGTTCCACATATGGCGACCGGGCGTCTTGACAACGAGCTTCAACTGGCCACCGAGCTCGTCCGACTGCTCGAGCAACGTGACGTTATGCCCACGCTTGGCGAGCGTGTCGGCGGCCTTCATGCCGGCTGCGCCGCCGCCGATGACGACCCAGCGAGCTGGTTGGTCGGTTGGCTCGAGTGGGCCAAAACGCCCCTCTCGCCCCGTCGCCGGATTGACGGTGCACGAGACGGGAAAGCCCTTGTAGATGCGGCCGATACAGCCCTGGTTGCCGCGAATGCAGTGGATGATCTCGTCGGCGCGTCCCTCTGCCGCTTTGTTGGCAAAATCGGGATCGGCGATCAGTGCGCGCGTCATCGCGACCATGTCCGCCTTACCGCTCGCCAGGATCTCCTCGCCCATTGCGGGATCCTTGATGCCGCCGACCGCGAATACGGGGATGTCGGCGACGGCCTTGACCTGCGCAGTCAACTCAACGAGGTAGCCGTCTGGCTCGTCCGAGGGCTGCATCGCCATGTGAATGTTGTGATACCCGGCTGCCGAGACGTTGATGAAGTCGATCGCGCAGTGCTCCTGCAGGTGCGTGGCGGCGGCGATCGCATCGTCGAGATCGAGCCCACCCGGCATGAAGTCGTGCAGGTTGAGGCGAATGCCGACGGTCCAGTCGTCGCCGATCCTCGCGCGGATCGCGTCAATCACCTCGACGGTCAGGCGCAGGCGGTTCTCGAGCGAACCACCGTACTCGTCAGTGCGTTTGTTGTAGAGCGGCGAGAGGAACTGGTGGAGCAGGTACGAGTGGGCGATGTGCACTTCGGTACCGTCAAAGCCACCCTCGCGCGACAACTCGGCGCAGTGCGCCCACCAGTCGATCAGCTCCTGGATGTCCTCGCGCTCCATCGCCTTCGGCATCTCGCCATAGGCCGGGCTTTTGACGTTCGATGGCCCCCACAGGACGCGGATGTCGTCAGCCGAGTCGGAGGTCGCGTTGCCGCCGAAGTGGTTGAGCTGCTCGAAGATCTTGGCGCCGTGCTCGTGGACCGCGCCAGTCAGGCGTTGGTTCGTAGCGACCGCGTCTTTGAGGTACGCCCACATGAAGCGCTGGTTACCGGTCGTCGACGTGGGGTGGACCAGCCGGTTTCCGGTGATCAGGAGCCCGGCACCACCTTTGGCGCGCGCCACCTGGTAGTCGACGTCGCGCTGCGTGTCGTGCCCGTTCTGCGAGTACATCTTGGCGTGGGCCGTCTGCATGATGCGATTGCGAACTTCGGTCGAGCCGATCTTCAACGGGCTCAGGAGGTGCGGGTACTCGCTCGACATGGAAATCCCCTCGTCACAAAATGATTACCGGCAGACTAGGGCAGGGAGGGCGTCGAGGGAAGGACGGGCGCTACGTCGCGAGGATCGCTTTAGGGCTTGACGGCGACAAGGTCGACGAGTGAGGACATGCCACGATGGCGCGGCCCCTCGTCGAGCTTCACGTCGTATTCCTCGAGCAACGCGACCGTCAGCGTGGGGAAGGCGGTGCGGAGCTCGTCGACGGCGTAGAGGTGGTCGAGCGACTTGGGCCCGCCTGTGCCGTACGCGAGCTGGCCGGGGCCGTAGCCCTCAAGCAAGAGCACGCCACTAGGGCGCAGCGCCGCGGCCATCTGCGCGAACATCCGCGCGCGGCCGACGGTGTCGGTGAACTGTATGAAGATCGCGACGACGGCGTCGTACTGCTCGACGGGCCACTCCCAGTCTTCGAGATCGACCTGCTCGTGCTTGACGGTGACGCCACGCTCCAGTGCGAGTGCACGCGCTTTCTCGATCGCATTCATTGCAGCCTCGACGGCGTGGACGCGATGCCCCTGCTCGGCCAGCCAGATGCTGTTGCGGCCCTCGCCATCGGCAATGCAGAGCACCTTGGCTTGCGGCTTAAGGCGACTGTTCTCGCGCACCAAAAACCCATTCGGGGCCGTGCCGAATTGGTACTCGGGCGTGGAGAATTTCTCTTCCCACTGCGCGATGTTCTGCTTGCTCATCGTTTCAGTCTGGCGTAGGTCAGTCCTCGACGATACCGACTGCGCGGATCGGCGAGCCGGTGGCCGGCACGAGACGCAGTGGGAAGCCGAAGAACTGGAACCGCTGATTGACGACCTCTTTGAGATTGTTGAGGTTCTCGTAGTGGGTAATGCCAACGTCGGCGCAGGCGCGATGGTTCGTATACGCGCCGGTCTGATAGACGAGGTCGGGGCTGATCGTCTCGACGCCGAAGATCTTGACGCCCTTGTCTTTCATCCAATAGACGCACTCCGCGGCAACGCCACTAAAGCCGTTCAGGAAGGCGGGCGTGCCGGCCGTCTTGTTGTAGTGGTCCGTGCAGAACAGGAGGATGTCTCCGTGGCGGATGTCCTGGCCACTGGCGGCGATTGCGGCCTCCATCTCCTCGACCGTCACCTCATGACCGGCAGGGTACTCGCGTACGTCGATGCAGACGGCATCGCCACAGAAGGTGTCGAGCGACATCTCATCGATCTTCGCGGCCTTTGGATCGGGATCGAAGTGGCCGAGCGCGTCCACGTGGGTGGCAGCGTGGTTCGAGGTGATGATGATCTGCGCATCGAACGACTTCTCGTCGCCCGTGGCATCACCGTGCTGCAGATGCCGAAGCACCTGCACGGTGGGGAAGAATGGGTGCAGTTGCGAGTCTTTGGACAGCGGCTGGGAGAGGTCAATAACGCGGCGGGGCATGGTGTTACTCCTAGTGATGGTGCGAGTGGTCGTGGTCGGCGGGGTGGTCGTGATCGTGGTTGGTGTCTTCGCAGTCGGCGTTAACGTACCCCGAGCGGAACGGCTCGGTCGTCCCCAACTCGGCATCGAAGCGATGGCGCCAGATGCAGCCGGTGTCGTTGGTCAGTAGGTGCAGCGAGACGCTGGTGACATCGCTCGTCGTGGTGATCTGGTGGATGTCATCGTCGGGTGGGATCAGCGCGAAGAATTCGCCGCGCTTGATCTTGTTGTGCGACTTCATTTCGACGCCGTGGTCCGTCAGGGCATAGACGTCCTCGTCCTGGGTGCCCTGGTAGAGGCCAATCAGTCCCCAGGCCAGGTGGTCGTGGATTGGCGTCGACTTGCCGGGCGGCACGACCAGCGCGAATAGACAGAGCGACCCGTCTTGGGCGCGGTACAGGGCCCACTGTCCAATCCCTTTACCCATGCCGCTCTCGGGCGCATCGGCCATGTACTCGGCGGGGAGCCAGTCGGGGTCGTCCATCAGCGCAGCGAAAGGTATTTCGATGCGTTTGATCGCCTCCTCAGCGCTGCCGCCAGCCGCAATTTCGGCCTTGACGTGCGCGATGAAGTCGCGCATCTCAGGCGTGTCGAGAATGAACTCGGGGCCGTGGTGGTGATTGTGGAGGAGATGCTGCGTGTCGCACATGGCGGGCAGCCTACAGGCATTCCTTTACTCTATGGAGGTCTTGCTGGTGCGAGAGCGTGGCAGGTTTGGTGCGGGTGGTGTCAATCGGCGAGCGTCGCCTATTCGGGTTCGTCCGCGGTGCAGTGCGATTTGGTCCTTGGGTACGCTGATCTGTGTGTCGCAGAGCACGTTCGGGCTGCTGCGTTACGTGATGCTTTAGCCATGACTGAGCAGCCGCGCGCGATCAGTCGCGAGCGTATTCATGGCTACGCCGGCACGATTTCGGCGGCGTGCCTGAGCGAGATCGCCACCTGGGTAGACGACTGGCTGGTATCGCCAACGGGCTGACTACGCACCGACGAGCCGGGCCGGCAATGTCGACCACGAGCGCAGCGTGTTATGCAGGTAGATCGTTGGTTCGGCCGCCAGTTCGATCCGTTCGACACGACGTGCGAACTCCTCGAGGAGGGCCTGTGATTCTTGCCGCGAGATCGGCTGGCCCACGCACTGGTGGATCCCCATCCCAAACGCGAGCTGGCCGCCCGTGTCGCGGGTAATGTCGAGTTGATCGGCCGTGACGCCCCACTTGCGCGGGTCACGGTTGGCAGCACCGAGGAAGACGAGCAGTTTGGAGCCCGTTGGCAAGGCGACACCGTCGAGCACCACATCGCGGTTCGTGGTGCGAAAAAACGCGGTGAAGGGGGACTCGTAGCGCAGCGTCTCGTCGATCGCGAACTTGATCAGCGTTGGGTCGTCATGCACCATCGCCCACTGCTCGGGGTGGCGCGCCAGGCAGACCAGCGTGTTGGTAATCGCAAAGACGGTCGTGTCGAGCCCTGCCGAGAGCATCGCGCGGATCAGTAGCGTCGCCTGCTCGGATGGGATCACGCCCGCATCGGCCTGCTCCCAGATCTGTGCGCCCATCCCGTCGGGCGACAGCGCGCTGCGTTCGCAGTTGGCGAGCACCCACTCGGGTGTGCCTTCGCCGGCCGCTACGTGCTGGCGGTGCAGGTCGTTATCGGGGCCGAAGAACGAGAAGTTCATTGCGCCATGGCTGAGCAGGTTCTCGCGCCTCCCCTCGCGCCCGATGCCAACGGCATCGCCGAAGACACGCAGCGTGAACTCCTCGGCGAGGTCGTGGACGAGGTCGTGGACGAGGTCGGGCGCGTCCGTCGCCAGCACCTGTCTGACGAGTTCCTGGGCATAGGCGTCGAAGCCTGGCCGGAGCACGCGCATCTTGCGGGGAGCGATCACGCTCGTCATCGCCGTGCGCATCGGTGTGTGTCGAGGCGGGTCGGATTCGAGGATGCCTTGGGGCCGCCAGTTTGGCGTTGCGTGCAGGTTGGTCGGGCCGACACCTGCACCCGAGATGTACGTCTCGTGGTCGACGAGAATCTCGCGCACCGAATCGAAGCGCGTGAAGCTGTGGACCCCGTACTGCTCCAGCCAGACGGCGGGTCCTGCGTCGCGCATACGCTCGAACAGCGGGTAGGGATCTGTCAGGTTAGGGATCGACCAAGGATCGTCGGCGAGCGACGCGATACCTGCTGCTGGTTCGGTTGCGCCCTGTGGTACCTCAGTCGCCATCGGTTGCTCCTCCGCTGGTCACCATACCCCACCGCTCGCCTCGCCTGACGCCAAAGTTCTCGCCATGCAAGAGAGGTTTGTCGGGCGTGCTTTTTGGTGTGGGATAATGTGCGCCATGCAGGATCAGGCCTTCACTGTCGTCCTCAATGACGGCTCCGAGATCGCTGTCCTTGCCGACCAAACGATTCTCGCTGCATTCGAAGCGACGGGACGCCGGATGCTCAACTCGTGCCGCGAGGGCAACTGCGGCACCTGCGAGACCGACATCACATTTGGCGAGGCCGACCATCGCGACGAGGTATTGACCGACGAAGAACAAGCCGAACAGGTCTCGATGATGATCTGCGTGTCGCGCGCCAAGGGCGACCGCATCGGGCTCGACCTGTAGGTCGT
>SHUX01000041.1 GCA_009694475.1 Thermoleophilia bacterium | reverse complement strand
CACAAGCCCCACCACAATCGGAAAGAACGTCACGAGTGCGACCAGCAAGATCTTCGGCGTCAAGCCAAAGCCAAACCAGATCACCACGAGTGGCGCGAGCACGATCAGTGGAATCGTCTGGCTGCCGATCAGCACCGGCATCAGCGACCGGCGGGCGATGCCCGAGGCGTCGATGGCGACCGAGACGACGAAGGCAAAGATGAGCGACACCGCGAAGCCGATCAGGACCTCGCGAAGCGTTGGCAGCGTGTTATCCCACAGCGACGCGTGGTCTGCCCAACCCGACTGCGCAACCCGCGATGGCGGTGGCAGGACGGCGTTACCGATACCGCTCAGGCGCGAGTAGAGCTCCCAGGCCACGAGCCCAAGCGCGAGCACAACCAGCGGAGGCCAGATGCGTTCCAGAATTCCGCGGGCTCGACTCACCCGTTGCTCCGCCATCCGCAACCCCGCTGCGAAAGAACGATATCGTGCATCACTAGCCGATGTGATCCTCGGATCAGTTTGGAGAGCGGCATCGTGTCGTCTGCAGTGAGGGAGTTGTTCGAGTGAAGAACGCGCGTGCACCACGACTGGCAACGATGATCGCGCTGGTTGCGACAACAGTACTCGCGCTGCTCGTTGCCGCGTGTGGCGGCTCCACGAGCACCACCACCGCAACCAGCACGACTCCTCCACCAGTCGAGGTGACGGTTGCGCTCGACTGGACGCCGAACACGAACCACGTCGGCATCTACGTCGCCGAAGCGCTCGGCTATTACAACGCTGCTGGACTGTCAGTCAAGTTCCTCCCCTACGCCGAGACGGCACCCGAGACGCTGGTTTCCAAGGACATTGCCGACGTTGGCTTTTCCTACGCGAACGGCGTCGCCTTCGCCCGCACCTCCGGCCTCGATGTCGTACAGGTCTTCGCCAATATCTCCAAGCAGCAATACCAGCTGGCCTATCGCGCCGACGACCCTTCGATCAGGTCGCCAAAGGACCTCGACGGCAAGACCTACGCAGGCTTTGGCACGCCGAGCGAAAACTCGGAGGTAGCCACCATCATCCAAGCCGACGGGGGTACAGGCAAGGTCAAAAAGATCGTGCTCAATACGAGCGCCTACGAGTCGGTCTATAACGGCAGCGCCGACTTTACGATCGCGGCCAATACCTGGGAGGGCATTGAGGCCGAGGTCAACGGCAGGCCGATGAAGTACTTCAACCCCGAGGACTACGGCTATCCGGCCAACTATTCGTCGGCAATCATCTCGTCGAATGCCTGGCTGACAGCCAACCCCGCCGTTGCCAAGCGCTTCCTCGCCGCGACCACGAAGGGCTACGCCTACGCTGCCGAGCATCCACAAGAGGCCGCCAAACTATTGCTCGCCGCGAACCCTCAGACACTCAAGAACCCCGCGATCGTCGAGCAGAGCATGGCGATGCTGGCAGGGGACGGCTACCTGACCAACACCACCGGGCAGGTTGGTGTCGTCGACCCATCGATGTGGACGACCTTTGGCAACTACCTCTACGACCACCAGTTGCTGACCGACGCCGACGGCAAGCCCGTCGCAACCCGCCCCGATTGGTCGACGTTCTATACCAACGACTACCTCCCAGAACCCTGATGGACGCCGCCACCCTCGCCGGACACATCCGCAGACTCAAGCCTCGCTGTGGGAGCCACATCGTGGTGGCAATCGACGGCGCGGCTGGCAGCGGCAAGACAACGCTCGGCCGTGGCCTGGCAGGCGAGCTTGACACAACGCTCGTCCAGATGGAGTCGATCTACCCCGGTTGGGATGGGCTCGACGAGGCCGCCGTCCGACTCGTGCGCGACGTGCTCGAACCCTTTGCGCGTGGTGAGGATGGCTCGGTGCGGCCGTGGAACTGGGAGCAGTCGTGCGAAGGCGATCCTGTGACCATCACCCCAACCTCGATTGTGATTGTCGAAGGCGTCGGTTCGGGAGCAGCCGCTGCCGCTCCCTTCCTGAGCCTGCTCGTCTGGCTCGAGGCGAATGCCGCCGTTCGTCGTCGCCGAGCGATCGCCCGTGACGGCGATATGTTCGCGCCGCACTGGGAACGCTGGGCCGCACAGGAAGACGCCACGTTCGCGCGCGAGCAAACCCGCGAACGCGCCGAGCTGATTATCCAGACGGACTAGACGTTCTTCGAAGCGATGCTGGCCTTGCCCGCCGTCACGCTCGCACCCGTTGGACCCGTCACCATGATCGTGCCGCTACGCAGCGGCTCGGCAAAACCGAGCGACACCTTCTTGAGCGACGTTCTCGCCATGCTGCCATCCATGGGATTACTGGGCTCAAGCCCAGCGTGAGCCGAAGCCGACCCTGCCGCCACGCCGATCACCAACAGGCAGGCAGCAGTGACAACAAGACAATTGATGCTTCGGCGCATCGAAACTCCCTGACGAATACGCCCGTTTGTACCCGCCGTCCGCCACCTGCACTGACGCCGGAACACCGTATGCTGCCGCCTATGACGGCGATCGAACGCGAGGCAACATGTGTCTGGGAAGGCTCGCTCGCGCAGGGCGCGGGTCGCCTGTCGGCGGCCTCGAGCCTCGCTTTTAGTGGCCTCGCGGTGTCGCTGCCAAAACGGATCGGGCAGCCAAGCGACGAGACGAGCCCCGAGGAGTTGCTCGCCGCGGCCCACGCTGGGTGCTACGCAATGGCGCTTGCGTCGATCCTGACCAATGCTGAGGTGCCACCGGGGCGACTCGATGTGCGCTGCCGGATTAGCCTCGCCGACGTTCCCGGCGAAGGGTTTCGGATCACCCAATCTTCACTGATTATTGCTGCTGATGTCGGTGGCCTCTCGCGCGATGCATTGCGCGCGGCGATGGACGCCGCCGACCAGGCCTGCCCGTACTCAGCACTGCTGCGAGACGCGGGCGCCGACGTCGAGTCGACAATCAGACGCTGACTATCAGCCGCAGACAGGAGCCGTGCGATAGCCGTATTCGACAAGTTTTTCTAACTACGGAGTAAAACAGTGCACATCAAAACCATTCTCGCCTTCTCCCTCGCCGCACTCGCCGTCGGTGCCCCGCTCGCCACCGCCCAAGAGAAAGACGCCGAGGCGCTCATCCTGACTATCGACAAGACCAAGCCGTCGACCGGACAGTTGATGTTTACGATTGAGCCCGAAGGCTTCGTCTACAAGCAGGTCCCGTACGCTGGTGGTAAGAATGTCGCTGGCACGGGCCACGCACACATCTACGCCAAAGCGGACGGTGCCAAGAAGGCCAAGTACATCGGCTGGACCGGCTCGGGCCTGACGTCGTGGACAGACAAGAAGATGCTGAAGGCCGGCACGACGTATCGCGTCTACGCGATGTTCTCCGAGAACGATCACGCCGAGAATCGCAAGATCATGTCGAACTGGGTACGCGTCGACTTTTAGTCGTTCGCACAGTGGGGCGGCCTTGCGTGCCGCCCCACTTCACAGCGCCCGCCCTCTAAACTCTGGCGAGCAATGACCGTCGACACTCCCAAGCTCTGGGTCGAGGGCGCACACAAGACCTTCGAGGGGCGTACCGCCCTCGCTCCGTCGACACTTTCGCTGCAGCCTGGCGAATTCGTCTCGCTCGTCGGACCATCTGGTTGCGGTAAATCGACACTCTTCAACCTCGTCTCTGGCCTGTTGCGCCCCGACGACGGTCGCATCGAGATCGACGGTGTCGACGTCACCGGGCAGAGCGGCCACGTCGGCTACATGTTGCAGAAAGATCTGCTGGTGCCCTGGCGCAGCGTCGTCGACAACATCACGCTTGGTGCGGCCCTGACGCGTGGTGTCACCAAGGCCGATCGAGCGCAGGCCATCGACTTCGCACGGCGCTACGGGCTCGGTGACTTTCTCGACCACTACCCACACGCACTCTCGGGTGGCATGCGCCAGCGGGTCGCACTGATGCGCACACTCGCCACCAACCACGATCTCTTGTTGCTCGACGAGCCGTTTGGGGCACTCGACTCGCAGACGCGACTCGAGATGCAACAGTGGCTCCTCAAAGTCTGGGCCGAGACGCAACGCACCGTGTTGTTCGTCACGCACGACGTCGACGAGTCGATCTTTCTCTCCGACCGCATTCTTGTGATGAGCCCGCGGCCGGGGCGAATCGTGTCGGAGCTCGTCGTCAATCTGCCACGTCCCCGCACGCTGCAACAGATGACAGAGCCCGACTTTATCGCCGTCAAACGCCAGATCCTCGACCTCTTGCATGGGACGGCAGCCGTATGAACTGGCGGACTCCCGCACGCATCTTCCTGATCCCGGTCGTTTCGATCCTGCTCGTCTTCCTCGTCTGGGACCTGATCATCCGCATCTTCAACGTCGAGCCATTCGTCGCACCGTCGCCCGGCGAAGCACTCGGCGCCTTACGCGACAACTGGTCGATCCTCTGGCCCCTCGCAATTGAGACGATTCGCGAGACCGCCTACGGCTTCGTGCTCGGCGCAGTGCTGGGCTTCGTGCTCGCCGTCGCGATGGCGCAGACGCGGATCGTTCAGGGTCTGGTGTACCCGGTGCTGATCACCTCGCAGGCCGTGCCGATCATCGCGATTGCGGCACCACTGGTGATCCTGCTCGGCTTTGGCATCTGGCCGAAGATCGTAATCGTCGCCTGGATCGTGTTCTTCCCCGTCGCCGTCAGCGTGCTCGGTGGCCTCGCCAACGTCGACGATGACCTCCTCAAGTTGGCGCATGTGATGGGCGGCACGCGCTCGCGTGTGTTTTTCAAGATTCGCCTCCCTGCCACGGTCAGCCCGCTCTACTCCGGCCTCAAGATCGGTGCCACCTATGCCGTAACCGGCGCGATTATCGGCGAACTCGTCGCCTCAACCGGAAGCTCGCTCGCCGGCTTTCAACGCACCGCAAATAGCTCACTCGACACGCCGGCCGTCTGGGGTACGACGATCCTGATGACTGCCATCGGGATCGGCTGGTTCCTGCTCGTCGTGGCGATCGAACGACTCACAACACCATGGCGCACACGTAGCACGGTACGGCGGCTACCCTATAGACGTCACCACGACTGACTCCCGGAGAACACTGATGAAGCCTGCCCGCCTATTTGCCATTGCACTTGTCCTCAGCATCGGCATTATTGCCGCCGCCTGTGGTGGCTCCGACTCGGGTTCGAACACAGCAGCCAGTTCGGCCGCAGCGACCAGCACCGCCACGCCAGCCGAACCCGTCAACATCACATTCTCGTTCGACTGGCCGACCGTCGACTTCATGGCAGTCCCGATCGTCGTCGCCGATGAGAAGGGGTACTTCGCCGCCAACGGCGTCAACGTCGAGGTGATCTTCCCACCCGATCCTGCTTCCGCCACGAAGATCCTCGCGACGGGCGACTCTAACCTCGGTCTGATCACCACGACTGACATGGCGTTTGCCGTCAAGAGCAGCCTGCCCGTCACCTCGATCGGCAACTACACGACAGGCAACAACTGGGGTCTCTTTACGAAGCCCGGAGTGACGATCGGCCTCGACACCCTCAAGGGCAAGAAGATCTCGACCTACGGCGACTCGTGGACGAACGCGATGCTTCCGTTCGTCCTCAAGGCGGCCGGATTGACAGACAAGGACGTTGAACAGGTCGTCGTCGATTGGGACCTGCCACTGCTGCTCAACGGCAAGATCGACATCGCCACCAACACCACGAACTTTCTGATCCCCGGGGTCAAGGACGAGACGGGCAAGGACCCGGAATGGATCCTGGCTCGCGACAATGGCGCTCCCAACACGCCGGTCTGGGTCTACGCCGGCAACAAGGATTGGCTCGCCAAGAATCCTGCTGCCGCCAAGGGCTTCCTGGCCGCGATCGTGCAGGCAACTGAGTGGGCCGGGGCGAACCCCGACGAGGCTGCAACGATGTTCGACAAGGCCTATCCCGATAACGGCTACTCGCACGAGTACAACGTGATCGGGTGGACCGAGTCGTTCAAGTTTATGAAGAACAACGACGGCTCGTTGCTGACACAGAGTGACGAGCAGTGGACGCAACTCGGTGACGCACTGAAGGGCATCGGTCAGCTCGACACGGTTGCCGAGCCGTCCGCGTACTACACGAACGAGTACCTGCCCACAAAGTAGCGCGGCGGTAGAGCGGCAGGTTTCTGTCCAATCACAGTTCTAACGTCACCAGCGTGGCTTCCTCCCCCGCTGGCAGCTTCCTCGAGCCCACTTCAAAAAGACGGAGCACGGCTCGACCGTGCGCACAGAAATCACCGCTGACATCGTCGCGTTCGTCGTGATCGCTGTGCTCCGTGGCAACCAGAAGGGCGGGCACCCGCTGCTCTACAGATGTGCCGCGCTACGTACCGAGTAGTTCATCTAGGGCGAGATCGAGCGAGCGTGGCATTGGAAAGCCGCGGCGGCGTGTTCGGCGAAAGGCTACACGTGCGCCTTTGTCTTCTGATCCCCCTCTCACTAATCGCACTCGTCGCCGCCAGTTGTGGTGGTGCGAACACACGGTCGGCCTCCGTCGGCGATGCACCGGCCGCCACGGCGCCAATCGCAGCAATGGGGGCACACTCCGCGCTGGTGGGATCCGTCAAGGACATCGACGGCGTCCAGCAAGACCTCAGCGCCTACAAGGGCAAGGTCGTACTGGTCGTCAATACAGCCTCACGCTGCGGGTTTACCGATCAGTACACGGGTCTCGAGACGCTCTACTCCCAGTACGCCAGCAAGGGCTTCGTTGTGCTCGGCTTTCCCTCGAACGACTTCAGGCAGGAACTGGCCAGCGACAGCGAGGTCAAGACGTTCTGCTCCACAACCTACGGGGTCACGTTTCCACTCTTCGCGATGACGGCCGTCACCGGTCCTGATGCCAACCCACTCTTCGCCGCTCTCGCGGCGGAGCCCGGTGACATCGGCGCGCCACCCAAGTGGAACTTCACCAAGTACCTGCTCAATCGCGCTGGCGTTCCCGTCGCACGCTGGAACTCGAACATGGACCCGACCGAGCCGGACGTGATACGTACGATCGAGGCTCTGCTCCAAGAGCAGGCGTAGCCACTCGCGTGCACGCGGTACGCTGCCACGCATGAGAGCCACGCATGGGTAGCGCGCGACGGCCCGCGGCAACCTGGGTCGCAGTCGCGGAACTCGAGTACGACCCGCACCCCACCCTGGCGCGCCTCCGCCACGAACTGCCCGTGGCGTGGGTACCAGCCCTCGATGGTTGGATGGTCTCGCGCCGCAAGGATGTCGTCAACGCAATGCGTGACGATGCCGGCCTCACGGTCGACGATGCACGCTTCTCGACGGGACAGGTAATCGGCCCCAGCATGCTCTCGACCGATGGCGCAGAGCACACTCGTCAGCGCGCGCCCTTTGCCCGACCCTTCCGACTCGACGCGATTCGGTCGCGCTTCACCCGCGAGGTCGCCAGCGAGGTGGACCGGCTGATCGACGCGTTCGCAGACACCGGACAAGCCGAGTTGCGCACCCAACTCGCCGCACCACTCGCGGCCCGCATGATGCTGCTCGCGCTGGGCTTCGAAACCGCGAACGAGGAGGAACTGCTTGACTGGTACACGCGCATCGTCGAGGCCGTCACGCGCATCACCGCGGGTGAGCCAGTACCCAAATCTGGTCTCGACGCCTACGCCGCCTTCGAGACCGCGCTGCACGCGACGCTGGCGACCGCAGATCCCGAGGCGTCGTTGCTCGCCGCGGCGCTCGGTGATGCCGCGGCGCTGACACACGACGAACTGACCTCGAACGCCGCCGTCCTGCTGTTTGGCGGCATCGAAACGACGGAGGGGATGATCGCAAACCTCCTTCACCATCTGCTCTCGACGAACCTGTTCGCCGACGTAGCGGCGGATCCGGTGCTGCTCGACGGCGCGATCGAGGAGTCGCTGCGCCTGGAGCCCGCCGCGGCGGTACTCGACCGCTACGCGACCAGTGACCTCGAGATCGCCGGCGTCACGATTCCACGGGGTGACCTCGTCGTACTATCGATCGCCTCGGCCAATCGCGACGAAGAACTCTTCGCCGAACCCGATCGCTTCGATCCCAGCCGGCGAAACGGCAAACTGCACACCACCTTCGCCACCGGGCCGCACGTCTGTCTCGGCATGCACTTGGCACGACTCGAGGCGCGAGTGGCTGTCACCGGCCTGGCCCACCGTCTCCCAAATCTGTGCAGTGATGGCACACGGCCAAGCCAGCCGCGAGGGCTGGTTTTTCGCAAGCCGCCCGCCGTCTGGGCGACGTTCTAGCGCTGACGGAACGAGCGAGCGAAACGGCCGAGCAGGCCATTCTCGGAGCGCAGACGCCGCATGTCATTGATGTGGGCGTTGTAGCGAAGTTGCGTGTTGTGGTGCGAGTAAAACAGTACGAGCCTTCCGTAGGCATCCAGCGGTGCGTCCTTAGATGCACTCCTAGAATGCCACACAAACTCGATACAAAGTCCGGCTAGATCCTGTTGTCACCACCCTCTTACGAGCGGTTCAAGTAGGCGGACATGACACGTGCGCACGTGTCATGTCCGCCCGACCAGGCCAAACGAACAACGTTGACTCCACCAGGCGAAAATGCGGGTTGAGACCCAACTCGTAGCCACCGACATCGAAGCCGCCCGAAGACGGCTGGTCAAACATCAGCTCACTGCCAAGTAGTTCGGCAAACCAGGCACTATCGGCCACGAGGTCGGTCGCCGGACAGATCGTTGTGCCGAGTTCGTGCAGCAGCGTTGCGCTACCTCGTTCTCTGACTGATGCCTTGCAGATCGACGATCGATGGGAGCGATTGGATTCGAACCAACGTAGGCAGAGCCAACGGGTTTACAGCCCGTCCCCTTTAACCACTCGGGCACACTCCCAGAGGTCCCGAAGGACCGGGCAGAATCCTAACCCACCTGCCGCCTTTCGCGAGACGGCAGGTGGGCCGGTTGCTTCTTAGGCCGTGCAGTCGCGCAAGGCCTGGGCCTCAGGCAGTGACTCGAGACGCTTGAGCGTGTTGTTCTCGATCTGACGGATGCGCTCGCGCGTCACGCCAAACGCCTGCCCAACTTCCTCGAGCGTGCGTGGCTTCTGACCATTCAGGCCGAAGCGCAACTCGATCACTTCACGCTCGCGCTGAGGCAGCGAGTTGAGCGCATGCTCGACGTCCTCACGACGCAGCGTCGTTGTCGCAATGTGGAATGGCGACGGCGACGCAACGTCCTCCACAAGATCACCAAACGAGGCGTCGTCTTCCTCGCCAATCGGCTTCTCCAACGAGATCGGCATTTGCGACATCTTGAGAATCTCACGCACCTCATCCGCCGTCATCTCGACCAATGCAGCAATCTCCTCAGCCAGCGGCTCCCGCCCGAGGCGCTGCACGAGTTGGCGCTCCGTGTGCACAACCTTGTTGAGCTTCTCGACCATGTGCACCGGGATGCGGATCGTGCGGGCCTTATCGGCAATCGCGCGCGTCACGGCCTGTCGAATCCACCAGGTCGCATACGTCGAGAACTTAAAGCCCTTGCGGTAGTCGAACTTCTCGACGGCGCGAATCAGACCGAGCGAACCCTCCTGGATCAGATCAAGGAACGTCAACCCGCGACCAAGATAGCCCTTCGCAATCGACACGACCAGACGCAGGTTGGCCTCGATCATCTGACGCTTCGCGCGCATGTCACCCTTCTCGATGCGCTTGGCCAGATCGATCTCCTGGCCGGCCGTCAACAGTGGCACCCGGCCGATCTCTCGCAGGTAGAGCCGAAGCGAATCGAGACTCGGCTCGATCGTCAGGTCGACGTCGACTTTTTCGCCACCAACCGCCGAGCCCGCGATACGACCCTCGGCCTCGTGGATCTCGATACCGTGCTCAACGAGATAGGTGTGGAAGTCCTCGACCTGCTCCTTCGAGATCTCGACCTCCTCGAGGGCAGTCGCCACCTCGGCAATGATCAGGTACCCGCGTTCGTGTCCCAGATCGACGAGCTTGTGGAGCTCCTCAATGTCCGGAAGCTGAATATCAACGGTCAGCATTCTGCACCAACGTTCACCATCAGGGGGCTCCTCTTACTTGCATTCCCGACGGGAGGTCGTTCTCCAACGACCCTCCCCTCGCTCTCCAGAAGAAAGTCATAGACGGGCTTTACCAGAACGCCAAATTGGTGACGCGATTGTGACAAAACCGCACAGCCGTGCGGCAATCTGACTGACTGGTCAGTCGCTGTCATCGGCGCGAGCCGCAGCCGCCACCAAGGCGGCGACGGACGCCAGCGCGAACGAAACGGCTGCCGCCTGCAGATCCATCGTCGCCACGCGCGCGCACGCACAAAGGTGGTCACCCGCCGACTCAAACGTGCAGACACCCCAAAAGGCTCCAGCCACCGAGCCACCGTTCTGCCGCAGCAAAATCGGAGCGACCTCCTCGTCCTCCTCCCACAGACGCACCGGCGAGTAGACGTCGAGCGAGCCGGCCGCCACGTAGTGACGAACATGCACCGACGCCGCCTCCAACTCGAACACCCAGTGGCCCTCATCGAGCACCGTGTAGGCAAGCCCAAGCTGGCGCAGGACGCGCTCGATCCGCAGATTGAGTTCCTCCGCCACATCATCGATCTCGAGGCCCTCATCGAGTGCGCGCTCGAGCGGCACGCCATAACGACGCTCGAAGATCAACGCCAACGCTCGACCGCGCGCAGCCTCCAGATCCACTACATCCTCACCGCGCTTCAGCCGACCCTCGATACGCGGCCGCGTCTGATAATGCAGCCTCGCCGCCGACTCTAAGAGATCGTCGCGCGAGGCACACGTGTCGAGTTCCACGCGCACATTGTCAGCCAATCGCTCAAGCTCAACCACGTCGAGCTGACGCACCCAGCGAAACGGCTCCCGCTTACCCACCGTCCGTAGCACGGAGGCGACATCATCATCCTTCTTGCGCCAGAGCCTCATTGTCAGTGCAGTATGGCGCGAGTTTCGGGTCCGTGTCGGATCTAGCGCGAAATGCTGTCGGCCAGGTGACGCCGACCATTGACGAAGTACTCAATCCCTGACACGACCGTGGCGATCACCATCAGGATCACCAGCACATCGTTGAGCGCCTGATACTGCGTATTGAGGATCAAGGCGAGCACTGCAATCACCTGCAACACCATCTTAATCTTGCCCGACCGCGACGCCGAGATCACCTCATTCTGGGCGGCGACGAGTCGGAGCCCAGTGACGGCAAACTCGCGCGCCACCACAACCATCGCGACCCAGCCCCAGACGTGATTCATCTCCACAAGGGCGATCAACGTGCACGAGATCAGCAACTTGTCGGCAAGCGAGTCGATAAAGGTGCCAAAGACAGTGATGTTGCCACTCTTACGGGCGATGCGCCCGTCGAGCACGTCGGTCAGGCTCGCGATCACAAACAATCCCGCGGCAACCCAGAGGTGGCCCGAGAAGTCGAGCAGCAACGCGAGCACGACCAACGGCACCAGCGCAATGCGAACGAGCGACAGGGCATTTGGCGCAGCCACGGCATAACCGTACCGATCCCAGCGGGCAATCATGCTCAGTCGGATACCGTACGCCCCATGGAACTCGACGGCGCACGCATGTTGGTCTGTGGTGGCGGGCGCCGACTGGGCCGGGCAATCGCCGAGGATCTCGGGCAGGCTGGCTGCCATGTGGCCATCTCGTCGCGTGGACAGAGCACGCCCGTTACCGTCCAGCCAGGGCGGCAGAGTGCTGCGCTGGTCGCCGACCTCGCCGACCCCCACCAGGCTCACAGCCTCGTTGTCGCCGCTGCGGACGCACTCGCTGGACTCGACGGCATCGTCTACGCGGCCGGTGGCGCCTTCACCCCCACCCCGCTCAATGAGGTGACACCCGCCCTCGTCGAGGAGGCGCTCGGTTCGATCGTACGCGGCCTCCTGTTCGTCGCCCAATCGGCCCAGGCTGTGCTCAGCGACGGTGGCTCGCTCGTCGTGATTGGCGACGTTGCGGCCGTCCGTGGCTGGCCGTCGTACCTGCCTCACTCCGCCGCAAAAGGCGCACAGCGCACACTCGTCTCTGGCCTCGCCAGATCACTGGCACCACGCCACCGCATCAACCTGATCCACCCTGGCACGGTCTTACCACCGGAGGGCAGCGATGCCGCCAGCCTCGCGCGCATCACCGACCGGATCCCGCTTGGACGCATCGGTACACCAGCCGACATCACGAGTGCCGTTCGCTACCTGCTGAGCGCCGATTTCGTTACGGGCACCGAACTCGTCGTCGACGGTGGCCGACTCGTCGACTGAGCGCAGGGACGGATGCCGCAAAGCGGCCAGACCCTTGTGTGACATCCACCGAGCAGTCCGCCCCACCGACTAGATTCCAAGCATGGATCAGATCGACGTCTTCAGCGATGGCTTCGTCCAACTCGACTCGGCGATGGCCGACGATCTCTCGGTCGTCAACGCTGCCCGCGTCTCCTTTGGCACCCGCAAGGAGGCGATGGACGAGCGTGACGATGGCCTGATTGGCTTCCTGATGCGCGAGCGGCACGGCACGCCATTCGAGCACAACGCCTTCCGTTTTCATGTGCGCTGCCCAATCTTTGTGATGCGCGAGTGGATTCGCCACCGCGTCGGCTCCTTCAATGAGCTCTCGGGCCGCTACGCGAAAATCGACGACGCGTTCTACGTTCCCGCCGTCGAAGATGTCCGCACGCAGGTCGGCAAGCCTGGTGGCTACACGTTCGAGACGGTTGCACCCGACGTGGCCGACCGCACGCGCGCCGCAATGGAGGAGTCGTACAGCGCTTCCTACGCTGCCTACGAGGCGATGCTCGCAGATGGCGTCGCCCGCGAAGTCGCTCGCAGCGTCCTTCCTGTCGGGGTCATGACCGAGTTCTTTTGGACCCTCAACGCCCGTAGCCTGATGAACTTCCTCTCGCTGCGCAACCAAGAGCACGCCCAGCGCGAGATCCGCCGCTACGCCGAGGCGGTCGAGGCCCTCTTCGAGACACGGATGCCGATCACGCACCGGCACTTCGTCGAGCACGGCCGCAAAGCGCCCTGATCAACGTTGCCTTGGGGTCTGACCCGAACGCAAGCAGATCGCCGGTTAGAGGCCGTAGAGCGCGCCGTACTTCGACTCGAGGTAGCCCATAAACGAGTCGATCTGGAGCGGCTTACCCGTCACGTCGATCATCAGCTGCTCGCCGAGCGGGACACCACCAACCGCGTGGACCTTGTCGCGTAGCCACGCGAGGATCGGCGCGAACTCACCGGCACACACGTGGTCATCGATCGAAAGATCCTGCTCCATCGCGTCACGGATCGCCGCCGAATAGAGATTGCCGAGGGTGTACGTCGGAAAGTACCCGAACAACCCCTCCGACCAATGCACATCCTGCATGACACCCTCAACGTCGTCCTTCGGGGTGTAGCCAATGTACTGCTCCATCCGGGCATTCCACACCTCTGGCAGATCGGCGACCGCCACGCGCTCCTCGATCAAGTCGACCTCGAGCTCGAAGCGCAACAAGATGTGCAGGTTGTACGTCACCTCGTCCGACTCAACACGAATCGGCGTGCGCCCCACCGCACAGACCGCGCGGACCATTGCCTCGGCATCAACATCATCAAGCTTGCCGGGGAAAAACTCGCGGGCCACAGGCAGGTAGTGCTGCCAGAACGGCAACGAGCGACCAAGCACGTTCTCATAGAAGCGCGACTGCGACTCGTGCAGTCCCAGCGACGGCGCACCACAGACACTCGTGCGCCACAACGCGGGTGCATGCCCCTGCTCGTACAGCCCATGGCCACACTCGTGCACCGTCGCATAGAGACAGGCCGGCAGCCAGTCCTCCCAGACGCGCGTCGTCAGGCGCACATCACTCGGCGCCGTACCGCCCGTAAAGGGGTGCGTCGAGAGGTCCTGTCGACCATGCTCGAAGTCGAAGCCAAGATCGCCGAGCACACGGAGCGAGAAGGCATACTGATCTGCCGTCGCAAAGCCCTGCGACAAGCAGGACGTGTCGGGTTGGGGCGCATCGAGCACGCGCTGCGCAAACGGGACGAGGCGATCACGCAACGACTCGAGCAGTGGTTGCAACCGCTCGAGGCGCATGCCCGGTTCGAAATCGTCGAGCAGCGCGTCATAGCGCGTGCCATCACCCTTCAGATGATCGGCCTCCTCGACCTTGAGCCGCATCAACTGCTCGAGCGCAGGCTGGTAGTCGGCAAACGACTTCGTGGTTCGCGCGTGCTCCCAGGCCTGGTTCGTGGCGGAACGCTGCTGCGCCATCGCACGCACGAATGCCTCTGGGAGTTTCGTCGCCTTATCACGCGCTCGCCGGGCCTCACGCACCATCGCCTGCTGCGCATCCGTCAGGTCTGGCACGGCTGCCGCCGCCTCGATCGCCTCGCCGTAGGCCGGATCGACCACGCGTTGATGGGCAATCGTGGCGATCGTTGCGCCATGGTGCGCACGCGCGTCCCGACCGCCCGGCGGACACATCGTCTGCTCGTCCCAGCCAAGCAGGCCCATCACACCGCCCAAGTCGCTCAACTCGTTCATCCGCACCTCAAAGGCGCTCCAGGTATCGCTCACAGCACTGCTCCTTGAAGAACTCAGAGCCTACCCGTCACAGAGCGATCGCGCGACGCGGGCAAAAAAATTGGCGCCGCCCCCACCCGCAGGTGGAGACGGCGCCGCAAGACGCTGCGATCAGTCGAGCATCTCGACGTCGATCGCTTCAGGACCTTTCTGTCCTTCGCGCGCCTCGAAGGTGACTTTTGCACCTTCGCGGAGCGTGCGGAAGCCAGTTCCTGCAACGCTCGTGTAGTGAACGAAGAGGTCCTTCCCTCCGCCATCGGGGGCGATGAATCCATAGCCCTTTGCATCGGAAAACCACTTCACAACACCGGTCGCCATGCGGCACCCGTCCTTCTCTATCGACCCCGTGCGCCGGGCCTCACGTCCCACCACGGGGCGGGAACC
>SHUX01000040.1 GCA_009694475.1 Thermoleophilia bacterium | reverse complement strand
GTACGCCACGGTACCCGTCACGTTCTCGGCATCCAATAGGTACGCGGCGGCCTTGCCAACATCGTGGGCATCAACGTTGCGCTTGAGTGGCGAACGCTCGGCGACCATCTCCTCCATCACCGTAAAGCCAGGGATCGAGCGGCCAGCGAGGGTGCGCACTGGGCCGGCCGAGACGGCGTTGACGCGGATGTTCTTCGGGCCAAGGTCGGCGGCAAGGTACTTCATCGTCGAGTCCAGCGCAGCCTTGGCCACGCCCATCACGTTGTAGCCCGGCACGGCACGCTCGCCGCCGAGGTACGTCATCGTCACGATCGAGCCACCGCCACGCGCCTCCATCAGCGGCTCGGCACGGCGCGCCATTGCGACCAGCGAATAGCAAGACACGTCAAGTGCCAACCAAAAATCGTCGCGTTGCGTCTCGATGAAGCGCTGCTGCAGGTCGTGCGCCTGCGCGAACGCGATCGAGTGGACGAGCAGGTCGAGGCCACCAAGCCCCTTGGCGATCTCGCTGAAGGCGTTATCGATCGAGGCATCGTCGCGCGCATCCATCTCGAAAACGAGGTCGGAGCCAATCGAGGCTGCAAGTTCGCGGACATTCTTTTCGACGCGCTCGCCCTGATAGGTGAAGGCGAGCTTGGCGCCCTGCGCATGCAACTCCTGGGCAATACCCCACGCGATCGAGCGCCTATTTGCAACACCGGCGATGAGAGCGAGTTTGCCTTCGAGCATGGGGTCCTCCGAGCAATCAGGGTACCGGGCAATCGTACGGGGTCGGGTTCGCGAACGAGCCCGACCCCGCGACAACTACCGGCTGCTGGCCTCGGCGTGCGCCTGGCCTGCCAGAACACCGACGAGATGCAGCTTGTACTCGGTCGAACCGTCGAGGTCGCCGAGCGGACTGAGCCCCTCGCCGGCCTGTGCGATCGCATCATCGAGCGAACCGCCGCCATTAAGGACAGACTCGAAGGCAGATAGTCGCATCGGGCGGTCACCAACACCGATCGCCGCAGCGCGGACACCGTTCGCACCAATGCTGACACCGACACCGACGATCGACCAGTCGATCGCGCGACGGTGGAACTTGGCGTACGCCGACTGGCCCGCACCCTTCGGCAGACGAACCTGGGTGATCAGCTCGTCCTCGGCCAGCGAGGTCGTCAGGTAGCTGGTGATCAGGTCGCCAACGTCGATGCGACGCTCGCCCCCCGAGCCACGCACGATCACCGCGCCACCCGCCGCAAGAATTGCCGCGGGCAGATCGCCATGGGGATCGGCATGAGCGAGCGAGCCACCGATCGTGCCGCGATTGCGGATCGTCATGCTGCCAACGCCAGCCGCAGCCTGCGCGACGACGTGGCAGTGCTGGCGAATCAGTGGATCGTTTGCGACCGAGCGATGGGTCGTCATCGCACCAACGGCGATCTCATCGCCGTCCTCGCAGATACCAACCAGTTCCGGCACACCGCCGAGATCGACGACTGCGCCAGGTGCTGCCAGACGGAGCCGCATCATCGGCATCAGTGACATGCCACCGGCCAGCGGACGTGCGCCCGCCTTGACGGCAGCCAAGGCCTCGTCGAGCGACGTCGCCTTCGTGTACTCAAGTGTGGACGGAATCACGACTTCGCCTCCTGCATGACGTTCCAAATACGCGCTGGCTGCATCGGCATCTCAAGGTGCCGAACACCAATCACGGAGAGTGCATCAACCGCCGCATTGACGATTGCCGCGGACGCGGCGATCGTGCCGGCCTCACCAATGCCCTTGACCCCCATCGGGTTCGATGTCGACGGCGTCGTCGTGCGGTGCAGCGTCATCGGTGGGACGTCCGCCGCGCTCGGCACGAGGTACTCGACGAGCGTCGGCGTGAGCATGTGCCCATCCTCCGAGTAGACGGTCTCCTCGAACAGCGCCTGGCCGAGGCCTTGAATGATGCCGCCGTGGATCTGACCGTCAACGATCATCGGATTGACGACGTTCCCACAATCATCGACCGCGGTGTAGTTGACGACCTCGACGCGGCCCGTGGCCTGATCGATCTCGACCTCGCACACGTGCGTGCCGAAGGGGAACGTGAAGTTCGGTGGATCATGGAACGTGGTCGCCTCGAGCACTGGCTCGATGCCTTCCGGCAGACTGGCCGAGGTCCAACCCGCGTAGGCGAGCTCTTGGATCGTCTTGGCGCGGTCAGGCGAACCCTTGACCTGCCACGACGAGCCCGTCCACTCAAGATCGTCAACGGAACACTCGAGCAGGTGTGCTGCCAGCTCGCGCGCCTTCTCGCGGACTTTGCCGAGCGAGCGGTAGAGCGCGATGCCACCGACCGCCAATGAGCGCGAGCCGTAGGTACCAAGGCCGTACGGCTGGAAAGCCGTATCGCCGTGGATTACCTCGACGTCGTCGAAGGGAATACCGAGCTCGGTTTGGGTGATCTGCGACCAACTCGTCGCGTGGCCCTGACCGTGTGGCGAGGTGCCCGTGATCACGGTTGCCTTGCCGGTCGGGTGCAGGCGCACTGTCGAGTGCTCCCAGCCTGGCGCACCAATGCCAAGCGCTGCGGTGACGGCGCTCGGTGCGAGTCCACAGACCTCGACATACGTCGAAAGTCCGATACCGCGGTACTTGCCGCGCGTCGCCGCCTCGGCTCGCCGCTCTTCGAAACCCGCGTAGCCCGACAACTCGAGTGCAACCTCGAGCGTCGCTTGGTAGTCACCCGAGTCGTACGAGAGACCCGTAGCCGACGCGTACGGGAACTGATCAGACTTGATGAAGTTGCGACGACGAACCTCCGCGGCATCGATGCCGAGATCGTCCGCAATCGCGTCCATCAGCCGCTCGATCCCGTGTGTTGCCTCGGGGCGACCCGCACCACGATAGGCATCGGTCGGTGTGGTGTTCGTAAACGCCTGACGGATTGTGATCGAGACGTCCTGAATGTCATAACAGCCCGGCACCATGAACAGCGTGAGGTGCGAGATCGATGGCGTCAGGAGCTGGTTATAGGCCCCGTTGTTCTGGACCGCATCGAACTTGAGTGCGAGGATCTTGCCGTTGTCGTCGACGCCGGCCTCGTAGTACTGGACCTGGTCGCGGCCGTGGATCGTGGCAACCGCGTTCTCGGTGCGGTCCTCGATCCACTTGACGGGACGACCCACGACCTTCGAGGCCGCACAGATCGCGAACTCCTCGCGATACGTGTTGAGCTTGGCGCCGAAGCCACCCCCCACGTCGGGAGTGACGACGCGCACCTTTGCCTCGGACGTGCCACAGACGATGCTGACGAATGTGCGCACGAAGTGTGCGACCTGCGTCGAGGTGTAGAGCGTGACCTCGCCGGTCGAATTCGACCAGTCGCCAATGCAGCCGCGGGTCTCTATCGGCATCGGCGTGAGGCGCTGGTTGACAACGCGCAGCGAGATCTTGTTCGGAGCCTTCGCCAGGACGTCGGCGAAGCCGTCGGTGACGTGCTCGAGGGTCTTCGCGAGATTGCTGTCGTACTCGGCGTGCACGAGGGGCGCACCGGGCTCAAGCGCCTTCTCCGCGTCGACGACGACCGGAACCGGGTCGTAATCGACGTGCACGGCATCGGCCGCATCGCGGGCGAGGTAGCGATCGTCGGCAATCACCATTGCCACGGGCTCGCCGACGTAGCGAGCGAACTCCTTGGCCAGAATTGCCTGCTCGGGGTGGCGAACATCGCCGCCCGGATTAGAAGCGCTCAGCACGCCTGTCTCCACGGGCAGCGTTGCGTTTGTCAGCACGGCATGGACGCCGGGCATGGCCAAGGCGGCCGAGGCATCGATGCTCTTGATCTTCGCGTGTCCAAACGAGGAGCGCACGAAAGCAGCGTGCAACATGCCAGGTAGCTTGAGGTCATCGACATAGCGACCCTCACCCGTGACGAACTTGCGGTCTTCCTTGCGGAGTACGGCATCGCCGACGCCGCCGCTCTGGAGTCGTTCGGTGGTAGCCATGTCAGCTCCTCGCCATCTCGTCAGCGGCACTACGGACCGAAGCGACGATGTTCTGATACCCGGTGCAACGACAGAGGTTGCCCTCGAGCGCCTCGCGGATCTCGTCGTCCGATGCTCCCGGATGCTGTTCGATTACACCGAGTGCGGACATCATCATGCCCGGCGTGCAGAACCCGCACTGGAGGCCATGGTTCTCGTGAAAGGCCTTCTGGATCGGGTGGAGTTCGCCGTTCTGTTCCAGGCTCTCAACCGTGCGCACGGCACGACCATCGGCCTGGACTGCGAGCAGCGAGCACGACAGGACGGTCTCGCCGTCAAGGTGCACGGTGCAGCAGCCACACGTCGACGTATCGCAGCCGATATGGGTGCCAGTCAAATTGAGTGTCTCTCGGAGGAAGTGCACAAGCAGCATTCGCTGCTCTACCTCCGCCGTATGGGCCGTGCCATTGACGGTCACGGTGATGGTCTGTTCCATCGAATCTCCTCCTCTACGCACTCGGTTCAAGGCATTAGTGCGATCTTAGTCACTCCGCGGTCGAAAGTGAACTTCGGGCGGCAGACCCGCAAGCCATGTGCGGTTGATCCTCTAGGCTCTCGGCTGTGGCTGCGACCCAAGTGATGATCGACGTGCCCGGGTCCTCCGCGAACCTTGGCCCTGGCTATGACTGCCTCGCGATTGCGTTGCCGTTTCGGTTGCGTGTTTGGGCAGAGCGCCGCCCCGGGCCGCTTTCCGTCCACGTCAGTGGTGAGGGTGCAGCGTCGCTACCGCAGGACGCCAGCAACCTCGTGGCATCGACGCTACTCGCCGAGCTCGACGAGCGTGGCGACGATCTCGCGATCACGATCGAGAACGAGATTCCGCTTGGTGCCGGCTGCGGTTCGTCGGCTGCTGCGATTGTCGCGGCGCTGGCAGTCGCAGATCTCCTACGTGGGCGCGAGTTGAGCAATGCCAGCCTTGTCCTGCGCGCCTCCGCCATCGAGGGCCACCCCGATAACGTTGCCGCAAGCGTGCTTGGCGGCATTACCATCGCCGCTGGCGACCCTGCCGTCGCCCGTCGTATCGACCCGCCCGCCGGCCTCGGCCTCGTGGTTGTCGTGGCTGACGAACGCGTTGCGACCTCGCATGCGCGTGCCGCACTCTCGCCCGACGTCCCGCGCAGCAGCGCCGTCTGGAATGTCCAGCACGCCGCGCTGCTCGTGCACGCGCTGCACACCGGCTCGCTGGAGGACCTCTCCGTCGCGTTCACCGATCGCCTGCACCAAGATGCCCGCGAGCCACTGATGCCAACGTTCGCTGCGCTCCGCCACCGGACCGCCGAACTCGGTGCACTCGGCGTCACGCTGTCTGGTGCCGGACCGTCCGTACTGATCTGGTGCGCGGCCGACGCAACCGAGCAGGTCGCCGAGTCGATCCGCACTGTGGTT
The DNA here is from genome assembly GCA_009694475.1 of Thermoleophilia bacterium. Classification (GTDB taxonomy): domain Bacteria; phylum Actinomycetota; class Thermoleophilia; order Gaiellales; family F1-60-MAGs149; genus F1-60-MAGs149. The sequence goes on along the minus strand of SHUX01000040.1, from coordinate 9,686 downwards.
CCCACGGCGACCGTTTATGCAGTGCGACCGGAATCGTCCGGTCTCGTCGCCAGCTAGGCACGAGGTCCGCGCGGTTGGGCCTCCCCATCGCGGCAATCCAGGTCCGCTCGTCGCGGAAGCGGACATCACAAGTGCGCACTTGTCATGTCCTAGCTTGCGACCAGACCCCTGACCTGATTACGCCCGTTGGCCCGTCGAGTCGGCTGGCAGGCAACCCAGGCGGTCAGTACGCCACCACGCGACTGCCGCCCTCGGCGGCGAGTCGCTGCTCCTCGGCTCGGTAGGACGAGCGCACGAGTGGGCCGGCGAAGACGCTGCCGAAGCCGAGTTCCATGCCGGCCTCGCGGAAGCGCCGGAAGGAATCGAGTGGGACCCAGCGATCGAGTGGTAGGTGCCGTTCGGTCGGCTGCAGGTACTGGCCGATCGTGACGACGTCGACGTCGTGCGCGCGCAGGTCGCGCAGCGTCTCGACGACCTCGTCGTCCGTCTCGCCCATGCCAACGATGATGCCGCTCTTCGTCAGCAGTGGACCACGCTCGGGAAAGTTCTCAAGCCACAACTCCTTGGCGCGCTGGAGGATGTGCAGAGCGCGGTCGTAGTCGCCCTTGATGCGTACCTTTGGCTGAATACGCCGGACGGTCTCGATGTTGTGGTTGTAGACGTGTGGCTCGGCCTCGAGCACAGTCAACATGCTCCGATCCTCGTCGCCAAGAAAGTCGGGCACGAGCACCTCGACCTGCAACTCGGGATTGCGACGACGCAGTGCGCGGATCGTCTGCGCCCAGTGCCCAGCGCCGAGATCGGGCAGGTCGTCGCGATCAACGCTCGTTATGACAATGTGACGTAGACCCATCCGCTCGGCCGCCACAGCCAGTTTGGCTGGCTCGAGTGGGTCGACCTCCTCGCCACGCTTGGCGCTATTGACCGCGCAATAGCGGCAGGCCCGCGTGCAGGTATCGCCGAGGATCTGGAACGTTGCCGTACCCCGACCCCAGCACTCGCCGATGTTTGGACAACCGGCCTCCTCACAGACCGTCGTTAGACCATTCTCGCGGACGATGCCGTTGAGCTCCTCGAAGCGCGAACCAGGACTGGCCGCGCGAACGCGCATCCATTCGGGGCGCGTCTTAGCCTCTGCACCCCAGGGCACGCTAGGCCTCGCGCAGCTCGTAGAGCACGCCGTCGGGGTCGGCGAGGCCCGTCACGCGCTTGCCGTTAGGCAACTCGTTGACATCATCGAGAAACGGCGCGTCGCGCGTCGTCAGGTCCGCAAAGATCGCATCAAAATCGTCCACCACGATCGTGATATACAGCCCGGCTTCCGCCAGCCAGGACTTGCCGAGCTTGCGTCGCTTTGCGCCACCCTCGACCGTCACGACCAGCTGGTCGCGCGTGGCCGTAAAGCCCAACTCGGTGACATCCGAGAGCACACAACCGAGACGATTCTCATAGAAGTCGCTCGAGCGCGCGAGGTCGCTGGCAAAGACGGTAAAGCGGTAGCTGGTGATCATGCTGGGAGTGGCTCCCAGGTGTGGTTTAGGCGCTCGCCAAGGCGGGTCAGCAGAACAGTGGTGGCCTCGGCACGATCGATCGACCGGCCGGCTTCGATCGACGCGGTCGTATAGCGCGACGACTGCAGGCCGCAGCCGACAAAGAGATCGAACGGCTCGAGATCGCAGTCGACGTTGAGGGCAAAGCCGTGCGTTGAAATCCACGAGGCGACATGCACACCGATCGAGGCAATCTTACGATCTTCGACCCAGACGCCCGTGTGCTCCTCGCCCTCCCGCGCCTCGGCTTCGATGCCGAGATCGCCGAGTGCGTCGATCATCGCGCCCTCCAGTACCTCGACGTAGCGGCGCACGTCGCGGCCCATTGGCGCGAGGTCAAGCACGGGATAGCCGACCAGCTGGCCGGGGCCGTGATACGTCGCCTTACCGCCACGAGCAACCTCGACGATCGGGATGCCCCGCTGTTCCAGCATCGCCGGATGCGGGACCTCCTCGGCCACATCCGTACGCGTTCCAAGCGTGACGACGGGCTCGTGTTCGAGCAGCATCAACGTGTCTGGAACCGCCTGTTGTGAGCGTGCGCCCGCGAGGTTCTCCATGATCGCGAGCGCCTCTGCGTAGGGCGTCAGACCGGGTAGGTCGATCAGATAGGCCGCAGTGGCCACTGGCGTGCTCACGCCCCGTACGCCTCCTCGTCCCAGGTCTGCAAGTTCGTGCGGATCTGAGCCATGAACTGCGAGGCGTAGGCGCCGTCAATCAGCCGATGGTCATAACTGATCGAGAGGTACATCATCGGCCGAATCGCGATCGCCTCCGAGCCATCAGGTCCTTCGACCACCATCGGGCGTCGTACGATCGCACCGGTATCGAGGATGCCGACCTGGCCCACGGGCAGGATCGGCGTGCCGTATAGCGAGCCGAAAACGCCTGGGTTGGTGATCGTAAACGTGCCGCCCGTGAGGTCGTCGATCGTCAGTTTCTTCGAGCGTCCACGCACTGCGAGGTCGGCAACCGCCTGCGCCAGCCCGAGCAGGTTGAGCGTCTCGGCATTCTTAATTGCCGGCACCATCAGACCCTTGCCATCGTCGACAGAGACGGCCATGCCGAGGTTGACGTAGCGCTTGATGACCGCATCGTTTTCGCGGACTTCCGCGTTCATCCACGGCCACGCCGCCATCGCTTCGACGGTCGCGCGCATGATGAACGGCAGGAACGAGAGGCTAACGCCATAGTCATTCTTGAACTTGGGCTTGAGGCGATTGCGGATGTCCGTAACACGACCGAGGTCGACCTCCCAGACCTGCGTGACGTGCGCTGCGGTCTCGATCGACTCGCGCATGTGCTTCGCCGTCACCTGGCGAACGCGCGAGAAGGTGTAGATCTCCTCGCCATTGCCCGCCGGAGCGGCAGGCAATGCGGCGGCAGGAGCGGCAGGTGCCTGGGCGGGTGCCTTGTGAGCCGGCGGAGCGACAACCGGCGCCACCGCGGGCGCTGTAATCGCTGTCGACTCGGCCATCGGCGCGGCATAGCCACCGCCACTAGCGTGGGCGGCGAGGAAGTTCTCGACGTCCTTCTTCGTCACGCGGCCACCACGACCCGTGCCGTCGATTTGCGTGATATCGAGTTGGTGCTCGGCGACCATGCGGGCGACGACGGGCGAGACGAAGGCGCGATCCTCGCCCGTGGCGGCAAGTTGTGTCACGAGGGCACGCTCCGCGACAGCGGGAGCGGCGGCTACAGCCGCAACCGGCGCCGCAACCTCGGCTGGTGGCGCAGCGACAGGCGCAGCAGCAGGCTTGGCCGACAGGTCCGTCGACAGAACGGCGATGCGCGTCCCAACGTCGACCGTGACACCCTCGGCAACCAGCAGTTCCAGGACGACGCCAGCGGTTGGCGCCGGCACCTCGGTATCGACCTTATCCGTCGAGATCTCCACAATCGTCTCGTCGGCCTGAACGGTGTCGCCGACCTGCTTGAGCCAGCGGCTAATCGTCCCTTCGGTCACGCTCGACCCCATCTGAGGCATCACCACGTCCACATTGCTCGCGACTACCATCGCAGGACCTCCCTGAGGGTCTTTGCGTCTACTAGAACGAACCCTAGCGTGGACGGCTGACCTATGGTGCCTCGCGAAGGTATTCACGTGACAGGCGACCCCACTATCACCCTCGCGGGCGTCACCAAGCGCTTTGGTGAGCACATCGCATTGCGGGGTGTGGACCTTGAGGTACGGCCCGGCGAGATTCGCGGCTTCCTCGGTCCCAACGGCGCCGGCAAGACCACGGCGATGCGCATCATTGTCGGCCTGCTGCGTGCCGACGAGGGTACGGCAACCGTGTTGGGTGGCGACCCGTGGCGCGACCATGCGGTGCGTGCCGACCTCGGCTACCTGCCCTCCGACCCTGGCCTCTACGGCCGCATGCGCGGCAGCGAACTGCTCGACTATTTTGCCGCACTGTCTGAGCGCGAACCCGTCCTACGGGCCGCCGCCAGCGACCTCTTGCGCTTTTCGGACGCCGACCTCGCACGCCCCGTGCGCACCTACTCGAAAGGTATGCGCCAGAAACTTGGCGTCCTGCAGGCTGTCCAGCACGACCCCTTGCTATTGATCCTCGACGAGCCTGGCGAGGGCCTCGACCCGCTCGTGCTGAGCGGTCTTGTCGAGCTGTTGCGCGACCGCCGCGATGCCGGTCGCGCGATCCTCTTCTCGAGCCACGTGCTCGCCGAGGTGTCTGCCCTCTGCGACCGCGTGACGATGATTCGTGATGGCGCGATCGTTGGTGAGGGCACGATCGCCGAACTCTCTACGCAGCGCGCGCGCACGGTGATCCTCGAACTCGTCGACCCCACGACCACAGTCGAACTACCCGGCTGTGCCATGACCGACCGCACCGGCACGCGCGTAACGCTCTCGCACCACGGCGAGGTCGGGCCGCTTTTGCAGGCACTCAGCGTGCTCGACCTACACGACGTGCGCATCGAGGAGGTCTCGCTCGACGAGGTCTTTATGGAGTACTACCGTGAGCACGAGGTCACCTCATGAACCGCGCACTGATGACGCGTCTCGTCCTCGAGCAGCGCGTGCGCCTGCCGCTTGAGGTCCTGCTGGTTGGCCTCTGGGGCTTCCTACTGGTAGCCGTCTTCGCAACCAGCGAAGTGTTTACAAAACAGTTGGAGGCGCAGGCCGACCAGTTTGGCGACCTGCTCGACCTTGTCGGCCTCGACCCGCTCGCCCAGTGGGCGTCGATCGGCTTTCAGCATCCAATCTATCTGCTCGGCGGCGGGCTTTTTGCGGTTGGCCTTGGCGTGCGAGCGATCGCTGGAGAACTCGAAGCGGGCTCCTTGGCGTTGGCGTTGTCGCGCCCACTCGCGCGCCGCTCGTGGTTTCTGTCGCACCTTGCTGTCCTGATCGTTGGCTGCGTGATCATCGGCGAGGCCTACGCGCTCGGCTGCCTCTTGGCGGTGACGGTGACCGACCCGCTTGGCAACCTCGAGTCGGTCTCGATGCTGCTAGCCGGGCTGCAATCGGCACTGCTCTTGCTGGCGCTCGGCAGCATCGGCGTTGTGATCAGCGCCTTCTCGTCCGAGCGGGGACGCGCATTGGCATGGTCGGTTGGGGTGATCGTCGTGCTTTATGCCGCCAATTTCTTGCTGCCGCTGTGGGCGCCGACGAAGGCTGCCGCGCAGCTCTCGCCGTTCGCCTGGTTCGATCCCGCCCCGCTGCTGCAGCGCGGCACGTTGGCCGGGGGAGATGTCGTGGTCTTGGCGCTCTATGCGGCGATTCCGCTTAGCGTGGCTGCTTGGCAGTTCGCACGGCGGGACCTCGCTGGGGGCTGAGTTCCGGCATGCGGACGGGGCCGCGGCGGTAGCGCGGACGCCCCGGACTAGGTCGCCGTGGTCGTGGCTGGAGTCGACTGCCGCCGCCACCGTCGTCGGACTCCTCGATGTCGTCGGCCTCCTTGCCCATCATCAACCAAGCCACGAAGCCAAACACGCCGAGTCCGAGCACGACGTGTACCGAGCCGAACACAACGAAGATCCAGTTTTCCACAGTGCTTAGCCTAATCACATCCGAGGGTGTGCGTCTAGAGCACGCGACGATCCGTGCCGCAACAGTGGGTCCGGGCCATTCGCGGCGATTCCCGCGTACGCTGTCGGCATGGATAAGGACGACAAACGTCGCGTCCTCGGCGACGCAATCATCCTCTGTGGTCGCTGCGGCTTTGCGCGACGCTACATGGAACTCGAGGGGCCACCCAAACTCGACGCCTGCCCAGACTGTGGCAGCGAGATGATCAAGGCGTGCCCCGCCTGTCAGGCGCCGCTGCGCTCGATCATGCAGGTCGATTGTCGTGTCTGCGGCGAGAACCTCCGCCCACCCGAGGCCTTTGGCGTACCGATTCGACGCAAGGCCGAGCCGTACGATAAGGGCCCAGTCCAACTGCCCGAGTAGGAACGCGGCCGTTACGGCGTGACGTCGCCGCGACCGATGCGACCGAGGGCGGACGAATCCTCGTCGCCATAGCCAGCCGCGATTAGCGCATCCTGCCAGGCGGCAACGAGGCGCGTCAGACGCAGTTCGAGACCGACTGCCTCGCCTTCGTCGATCGCGATCCCGAGGTCTTTACGGTGCAGCACCGTGCGAAAGCCTGCCGGGTACTCGTGCGAGATGTACTTCGGCGAGCGCGCGGTCAGAATCCACGAGCCGGCAGCGCCGCCCGACAGAGCCTCAACGAGCGCCTCCATCGGTAGCCCCGCCTGCTCCGCATAGGCGAGTCCCTCGCCGACCGAGGCGTAGGTGCCGCTGATGATGATCTGGTTGACGGCCTTCGCGGCCTGCCCTGCGCCCGTCGGTCCGAGGTGCGTGATCGTCTTGCAGAACGCTTCGAGGATCGGCTTGGCGTTTGCAAACGCAGTTTCTGAACCTCCGACGAAGGCCGTACAGACGCCGTTCTTCGCACCCTCCGCACCACCAGATAGCGGCGCGTCGACGACCTCGACGGACTTACCTGCCAGCGCCTCGGCCAGCTGCTTCGCCGCGCTCGGCGAGACGGTGGAACAGTCGAGCAGCACGGCGCCATCGCGGATACCCTCGATCACGCCGTGATCGCCCAGCACCACGGCCAATAGATCGGGTGTATCGGAGACGCACGTCACGACCACGTCGGCATCGTGCGCGGCAGCGGCCGGCGAGTCGGCGCGGCGCGCGCCCCTGGCGACCAGCTCGTCGCCCTTCGACGCAGTGCGGTTGAAGACCGCGACATCGTGGCCGGCGTCGAGCAGGTGGCCCGCCATCGGGCCACCCATGGTGCCGAGGCCGATGCAGCCGACGCGAGCCATCAGCGGATCTCCGAAAAGTGAATGACGGTCACAGTGTCGTCCTCCCGGACGTCGCGGTTGTACAGACGGCGCAGAAAATCGACGAATTCGTCGAGCGTGCGCAGTTGGGCGTTCTCGTGCTGGATCTCGCGCGGCGAGACGTCGCCGAGGGGCTTGACCTCAACCTTGTCGATCACGGCATCGAAGACGCGCTCGCGGGGGCCAAAGCGCTGGCCGACGAGGACGGCCACAACCATACCCTTGTCGTACTTGTCGCTCTTGTCGCCGAGACGGATCGTGACCGTCTTGCGGCGGCTCTTGATCTGGTCAGTGACCAGCGGGCTGTAAAACATCAACGCGTGCACGTACGCCTCCCGGCTCTCGTGTCGTGCATCGTATCGGGCTCATGCGACTGACCGCGTGATCAGGCACGCGTAGACTTACGTGATGCGCCGGCTCTTCTTCGCTGTCTCCGCAACGATGTTCGTGGATTCGCTGCTGTACCTCGCGATTGTGCCGCTTTTGCCGTGGTATGCCGACGAGTTCGACCTCTCGAAGGTGGGTGCCGGTCTGCTGCTGGCGAGCTACCCCGTCGCCTTCCTACTAGTCACCACGCCGGCTGGCTGGCTGGCTGGGCGCTACGGCCCCCGCCGGGTCGTGATGGTCGGCACCACATTCTTCCTTGCCGCGACCGCCCTGTTCGCGCTCGCCCAGACCGGCGAGCTGATCATCCTCGCGCGTCTGTTGCAGGGCGTCGGCGGCGGGATTGGCTGGGCTGCGGCGATGGCGTGGCTGACCGGCAACGTGGTGCCGGAGCGCCGCTCTCGGGCGATCGGTGCGATCTCCGGCGTGCTGTCCGCGGGCGCCGTCGCCGGTCCCGTGCTCGGCGCCGTCGCCGGGGCCACGTCGCCCGAACTCGCATTCGGTATTGCCGGGGCCATTGCGCTGGTCGCCCTGATCGCGACGATCCTCACTCCGATCGGCGCAACGCTACCCAAGGACCCAGCCCTGCACCACACGCTCGGGCAGCTCTTGGGGCATCCGCTCGTGATCTGCGCCCTCGCCCTCGCCCTCGCCGACGCGGGCGCCGTGGCGGCCGTCGATCTGCTCGGCACCCTCGCGCTCGGTGCTGCGGGCGTCGGTACGACGACGATCGGGGTCGCGATCGCCACCGGTGCCGCCCTTGGCATCGGGGCGGGCATCGTGGCCGGCCGCATCGGCGAGCGGGTCGGCTCGTTTCGGGTCGCGCTGATCGGCGGCATCGGCCTTGGCGTGATGCCATGGCTGCTCGCCCTGCCGCTGCAACCCTGGATGATCCTCGCCGTGCTCGTGGCGATCGGCCCCTTCTTCCCCATCCTGATGACGGGCATCTTCCCGCTGATGACCAGTGCGGCCGACGACCTCGGCCTGTCGCACGGCACGGCCAACGCGCTCGCCAACATGGTTTGGTCGGCAGGGTTCGCGATCGTGCCGCTCGTGATCGCGCCGATCGCGGAGGCGCTTGGGGATCCGGTCGCCTACGTGCTGTCGGGAACGCTCGTCGTGGCACTGCTCTTACTCGCAACGATCATGCGCGCACGGTCACGGTCGATGTCGATGTCGTACTGAGTTTGGCACCGGCCATAGACTGGCGCGATGCAGCGAATCCGTCTCGCCGTCGGCGCCACGATGCTCGTCGATGGCCTGCTCGAGGCAGACTCGCCGACCGCTACGGCAGTTTCGAACTCTGCCTGGTCCTGGCCGCGCCCCTGCCCCACTGGGCGCTGACCGGCGCACTGATCGCGATGGGGCCGCTGTTTCCGCTGATGATGACGGGGATCTACCCGTTGCTCGCTGCGACATCGGACGAGCGGGGGCTGTCGCACGGCACCGCCAACGGTTTCGTCAATATCTGCTGATCGACGACGTTCGGGGTGATGCCCCTGGTCGCCGCCTAAATCGCCGAGTGGGACGGCGCTGCCGCCGCCTATCTGGCGGCCGCAGCAACGACGGGCGTGCTCGCCGTGATTGCAGTATTGATGCGGTCGCGTGCACGAAATCTGTCACTCTCGCACGAAGAGTGCCGGTTGTCGTTTGCGAACCTGCAGAAGGGTTCGTATAGTCCCGTTGGCACTCGAAGTAGGAGAGTGCCAACGATTTCTATCCTTCCAACTACCGACCTGGAGGTCAGTATGAACCTCAAGCCGCTTGGCGATCGAATTATCGCCGAAGTGCTAGAGGAGGAGACGACAACCGCGAGCGGTATCGTCCTCCCCGAAACCGCGCAGGAAAAGCCCTCGCGCGCCAAAATTCTCGCTGTTGGCAGCGGTCACTACGAGTTCGGCCATCACGTGCCGCTCGAGGTTGCCGTTGGCGACGAGATTCTCTTCTCGAAGTATGCCGGCACTGAGGTGAAGGACGGCGGTAAGGACTACATGATCTTCCGCGAGTCCGACATCCTCGCCGTGATTGGCAGCAGCAAGCCTGCCAAGGCTAAGAAGTAACCCCACCCCTTCCACTGAACGAGGAACAATTCCATGGCACATAAGGAAATTCGCTTCAATGAGGAAGCCCGCCGCTCACTTCAGCGCGGCGTGGACACCCTCGCCGATGCCGTCAAGGTGACGCTCGGCCCCAAGGGCCGCTACGTGGTCCTTGATAAGAAGTTCGGCCCCCCCACGATCACCAACGACGGTGTCACCATCGCCCGCGAGATCGAGCTTGAGGATCCGTTCGAGAACCAGGGCGCTCAGCTCGTCCGCGAGGTTGCTACGGCAACCAACGACGTTGCCGGTGACGGCACGACGACCGCGACCGTGCTGGCCCAGGCGATCGTCCGCGAAGGCCTCCGCAACGTGACCGCGGGTGCAAACCCGA
>SHUX01000039.1 GCA_009694475.1 Thermoleophilia bacterium | reverse complement strand
CGCGTTCGCGTGCGCACGTCGCGTCGCAAGCATGGCGAGGCCGACGTGGTTGAGTTGCTCGCGCCGGGGCCAGATCGCGTCGAGCCGACCTGTCCGCACGTTGGTGCCTGTGGTGGGTGCCGTTGGCAGGCACTTTCCTATCCCGCGCAGTTGCGTGAGAAGGCGCAACTTGTCCGTGACGCGATTACACGCATCGCCCACCTGCCCGATGTGCCGATCGACGAGATCGTGGGGGCAGCAGACAACCTTGAGTACCGCAACAAAGTCGAGTTGACGTTTACGCAAGAGGAGCAGGGTCCTGTACTGGGCTTTCATCGCGCCGGCCGCTGGGATGAGGTGCTCGAGGTCGAGCGCTGTTACCTGATCGGCGATGCGCCGAATACCGCCAAGGATGCGGTTCAGCGCTGGGCGCAGTCGACAGGGCTATCGGGCTACGACCAACGACTCCACGAGGGCGAGTTGCGGAATTTGATTATCCGTCACTCGGCCCGCACCGGTGATCTACTGCTCGCGCTCGTCACCACCGATATCGAGTTGCCGAAACTTGGCAATCTGATCGACGAACTACAAGAGTCCGTGCCTGGGTTTGTCGGATTGCTGCAGACAAAGAACAGTGGGCTCTCTGAGACGACGCAGGGCCATCCAACCGAGATCATCACCGGCCAGGACTGGTACCGCGAAGAGATCCTCGGGCTGACGCTCCATGTGCCACACAATGGCTTTCTGCAGACGAACACCGCGATGTGCGAGCGCCTCTACGGCATTGCCATCGAGGAGTCCCGACTGACAGGGACGGAGACGGTCTGGGACCTCTACAGTGGGATCGGTTCGATCGGACTGGCGCTGGCGCGCGACGCTGGTCGCGTCGTCGGGATCGAGATCGTCGAGGATGCAGTTGAGCAGGCGACACAGAACGCGCTGCGGAACAACATCGAGAACGCCGAGTTTGTTGCGGGCGATGTTGCCAAGGCAATCGAGCCGCTGATCGAGGCTGGTGCGCCGATGCCGGATCTCGTTGTGATCGACCCGCCGCGAGCGGGCCTGACACCAAAGGCAGTCCGGCGCGTGCTCGAGCTCAAGCCACAGACGATCGTGTACGTGTCCTGTAACCCGACAACGCTGGCTGGCAACGCGGTGCTGTTTACCGAGGGCGGCTACGCCCTCGAGGTCGTGCGACCGGTCGATATGTTCCCGCATACGCCTCACGTCGAGTGCGTCGCGCGCTTTGTCCGCACGCCTGCGGCTGACGCGCTCGTCAGTGACTAGTACGGCGGCAGTGCGGAGTACCAGCGCCCGAGCTCTTGGAAGGCTTTCCAAAAGCGACGCTTGGAGGACTCTTCGTCGAGCGACTCGTCGATATCCGGCGTGACGAGCGTCTCAATAGTTGGGGTCAACTGCTGTAGTTGGCCAATCAGTTCTGGGTCGATCGGCTCGGCGAGGGGCACTTTGATCAGGTTGATGAAGGCGGCTGTCTCTGGCCCCATGCAGACGATGATCTTGGGTTCTGTGATCTGGATCTCCCGCAGCAGGAACAGGGCGGGCGCACCGCTTGCATCCGTCAGGTTGTCGTCGGCCCGCTTGGCACAATTGGTGCCATAGATTAGGAGCGGGTCGATGCCGACGCGTGTCACGCTCTTGATGATGGCACCACCTGCGCGTCCGAAGAAGGCGACGCCTTCCTGTACCTCAGCGGGCTGTGCGCGAGTCTTAAGCAGCATGATGTCGGCGAGCGGGTGGCCTGAGCCAAGAACTGGAGTGGCGATCGGCTCCGTCTCCTCAGTAGTCTCGGCGATGTCGTCACCTAGCGCGTTCATGGCCCGGATCGCGCGGGCGAGGTACCGCTCATAGATCTGGTTAGTTTCAGCCACGGCGCGTCCCCGATCATTCGGCGTGCAGTGGTTTCCTCCTCTTGCGGAACCACTTACGCCCCTGCAGCGCAAGAATGTTTTTCGGGTGGCGCACGACGCGAGCGTCACCGAGAGCGAGCGCGAGCGACGCAGGATCGTGGAAGGCGGGCAGTTCTAGGCCGGCGGTAAAGAGGCCGTCGAGAACGTGCGCGTCTGAGCCCGCGCCAGCCGGCAGGCCAAAGCGTGTTGCGAAGGCGAGGGCATTGTGGTTGAAGCGTTCGCGTGCCAAGCGACCGTTGACGACTTCGAGCGCATCGATCATTGGTGCCATTCGCTCGAGCAGTGGCTCGGGGGGGATGGCGTGCATGCCGTCGAACGGGTGCGGTACGTAGATGAAGGCGCCTTGGGCGCGCATCGCTTCGACGGTATCGGCGAAGGGTAGGCCCGGGGGAATGTCTTCCTTGAGGTACATGCCGATCACTTCGCCGGTCTGGGTCTTGACTTCGCTGGAGACTGCGATGTGGAGTGGATGCCCGTGGGTTTCGACGTGGGCTTTAGCTGCATAGCCGCCGGCGACCGAGTCGTGATCGGTGACACAGAGTGAGCTCAGGCCGAGTGCGAGTGCCCGTTCGACAAGCTCGTCGATGCCGATACCACAGTCGGGCGAGAAGCAGGTGTGGAGGTGAAAGTCACCGAGGATCGGCTCGGCGGGTGCGTGTCGTGAGGGTGCTCGGGTTGGGTCGCCGGCGAGTTTGATCATCGCTATGGCGGCTCGCTTGGCACCAGTCAGCCCGATGCGTTCAGCGCTCGGGGCAGCGTCCTCAACCACTCGAGTGATTGGTGTTGTGGCGTCTCCAACGATTACAACGAGATCAATCGCTCCCGCACCAACGACGCGCCGGATTGCCGCATCGGTGGCCCACGTCATGCTCGGTCCACCAACGATGATGGTGCGGGGTCCATGTTCGGTGTGGGCGAGTGCTGTGGCCCCATTCTGCTCGAGTGAGCGGATCGTCAGCCGACCCTCTACTTGTTGCGCAGCGCTGCGGGCAGTCCCAACCAGCACGACCTCGACGCCCTTATCGCCAATCGCCTCCGCGACAGCGAGGGCAGCAGCGCTCTCAGAGCCCGGGCGATCGAGTGGTGTTGTGGCAAAAACAGCAATCCGCATACCCGCACGATACGCGAAGGCGACATTTTGGGCCCGGGTCCAAAATGTCGCCTAGGCTGGCTTAGCGCTTGCGGGCTGCCGGCTTCGCCTTCGTTGCCGTTTGCTTAGCGGGAGCCTTCTTGGCGGCAATCTTGGCGGGAGCCTTTTTGGCGGCAATCTTGGCGGGAGCACGCTTGGCTGCTGTGGCGACAGGGCGCTTCTTGCCGTACTTGCGGATGAAGGCCTCGACCTCGTCGCGGGCGAGTTCGTCGCGGTGTTGGACCGGCGGCGACTTCATCAGGTATGCGGACGGCCATTCGAGCGGACCCGAAATGCCGTTATCGAGTGCCAACTTGATCAGGCGCACAGCGTCGATCACGATGCCCGCCGAGTTCGGCGAGTCCCAGACCTCGAGCTTGAGTTCCGCATTCAACGGCACGTCGCCAAACGCGCGACCCTCAAGGCGGATGTACGCCCACTTGCGATCCGTCAACCACGGAATGTGATCAGACGGGCCGATATGAACGTTCTCCGCACCCATGTCGTGATCGATCTGCGACGTCACCGCATTCGTCTTCGAGATCTTCTTCGACTCGAGCCGCTCGCGCTCGAGCATGTTCAGGAAGTCCGTGTTACCGCCAACATTCAACTGATACGTGCGCTCGAGATGAACACCGCGATCCTCAAACAGAGTCGCGAGCATGCGGTGCGTAATCGTCGCGCCGACCTGGCTCTTGATGTCGTCACCGATAATCGGCAGACCAGCCTGCTTGAAGCGCTTCGCCCAATACGACTCGCGAGCAATAAAAACAGGAATGTTGTTGACGAAGGCAACGCCGGCGGCCAAAGCCTGCTCGACATACCACTTCGTCGCCTCCTCCGAACCAACGGGAAGATACGACACAACAACGTCGGCCTTCGTGTTCTTGAGGATCTGGACAACATCGTCAGTCTCGCCCGGCGCCTTCGTGATGACCTGTGACAGGTACTTGCCAATGCCATCGTGCGTCATGCCTCGGTGGACCTTGACGCCTGTCTTCGGCACCTTCGAGAACTTGATTGTGTTGTTCTGGCCCGAGAAGATCGCGTCGGCGAGGTCCTTGCCAACCTTCTCCTTGTCGACATCGAAGGCGGCGACAAACTCGATGTCGCGAACGTGATACCCACCTAGATTGACGTGCATCAGCCCCGGGACGGTCTCTTTCGGATCGGCATTCTTGTAGTACTCGACGCCTTGGATGAGCGACGATGCGCAGTTGCCGACGCCGACGATGGCGACGCGAACCTTGCCGTCCGAGCGACGACGAACGCGATTCTGGGGTGTAGACACGTGGTAATTCCTCCGAGTGGTGCGGGTTAGAGTTGGCGCAGAACGTGGCGAGCACGCTGCATAACAGTGATGGTGGAGAGAACGGCGAGCAGGACGATGCCCCACGACAGAGCGCCAAGCGGAGCAAACAAGAGCGCGGCGGTGATCAGCACGACGCGCTCTGCACGGGCCATCACACCATGGGTACCGTCGAGTCCGAGGGCCTCTGCGCGAGCCCGCAGATACGAGGTCATGAACGAACTGGTCAGTGCTGTGATCACGGCAACGAGGGCAATCTCGTTGCCGTCACGCGCAAAGACGAGTGCGATTGCGCCAAGCATGGTTGCCTCGGAGAAACGATCAAGAATCGAGTCGAACATGGCGCCGCGCGGCCCAGCCTCACCGCGTGCACGAGCCACAGCGCCGTCGAAGATGTCGAGGATCGAGCCGACCAAGAACAAGACGCCACCCGCGATGTAGGCCTCGCGATAGACGAGCACCGCAGCGATCGCGTTGAGCACGAATCCGGCGATTGTGATCTGGTTGGCCGTGACGGGAATACGCGTGATGCGTGCCATCAACGAAGTGATCACGCGTCGCGTGCCATCCGTGTATTCCTGCTGGAGTCGCTCTACGCCCACGGGTGAACGATACGGCGCAGGCAATCGATGATCGATTCGCGGCCGACGAGCGGTCGGCAACGACCGACGAGCGGTCGTCCACGTAGAACATCCACGCAGAGCATCCACGCAGAGCGTCCACGCAGAGCGTCCACGCAGAGCGTCCACGCAGAGCGTCCACGCAGAACGTCTACGCAGAACGTCTACGCAGAACGTCTACGCAGAACGTCTACGCGCGTTGCGGTAGTGGGTCGCCACCGAGTGTTGGTGGTGGTGCCGCACGGTGCGTTGTGCGCGCTCGTGTCAGTGTGGGGATGCGCCCGCGACTGACAGCGAAGGCGAAAAGCAAGGCAAACAGCGCTACGAAGGCGCCGACCGCCGCGTCAAGGAACCAGTGGTTCGCAGTCGCGATGATCGAGAAGACGACCAGTCCAGGGTAGAGCGCCCAGATTGCCCGCAACAGCGGATGAGAGAAAACGAGCACGCCAGCGCAGCCAATAATTACCGCGTACGCCGTATGCAGTGATGGCATCGCGGCGTACGGATTGGCAAACCACTGGATAAGACCCGAGTTGTGGTTGACGGCGGTCTGCTGGAGCGTGTCGATGAAGCCCAGGCCTCCCATCATCCGTGGGGGTGCGGTCGGCAGCAGGATGTAGCCAAGCAAGGCGGCCAAACTCGTTGAGAGCAACGCATTGCGGATGAAGTAGAACGCGTGGTTGCGGCGAAAGTAGATAAACAGAAGCAGTGCGTAGGTGATCGTGAACTGGCAGTTGAAGTACGTCCAGTTAGCGATCGTCATCACGACACTAGGCGCGTTGATAGCCCAGACCTGAACGCCACGCTCCCAGTCGATACCGAGTAACTGTTGGGCCCTCAACACGTCGAGGGCGTTACGCATCGCAACGTAGCGGTCGCTCTGGGCAAGGGTTCGCGAACCCTCATAGGCCACATAGAACGACCAGAAGATGGCGAACTGAAGCCAAAAGTCGCGCCAGCCTCGGGGCAGGTGGCGTCCGCCCCGGTTGACTACGCGGCGTATGGGGTTGGCAGCGGGCGTGTTCACAGGGTCATGCTACCCGTCGTCGTCCGCTCGTGCGTGGTCCGAACGAGCGGACT
Source organism: Thermoleophilia bacterium (assembly GCA_009694475.1). GTDB lineage: Bacteria > Actinomycetota > Thermoleophilia > Gaiellales > F1-60-MAGs149 > F1-60-MAGs149. Next base: position 9,108 of record SHUX01000039.1, on the reverse strand, counting down.
TACCCGCCGATTTGGCTCATTGAGCGCGTGCTTCGGACGAAGCCTGCCTCGCCGATCTGATGCTTCATCCGCTTGGCCTGGACGGCCTGACGGACGAGCGTCTCGATTTCGAGATCGGTAGCGCCGGTTCGCAGAGGCGTGCGGAGATCGGTCTCCTCCATCGCGAAAAGGCACGTGCGCAGAGCACCTTCGGCCGTGATGCGGATGCGATCGCAGGAGGAGCAGAATGGTTCGGAGACAGGATTGATGAAACCCATCTCACCTGTCCCGTCGGCGAATGCCCAGCGTTCAGCGGTGGACGAGGAAGCCGCGGGTACGCGCACGAGCGGGTAGACCGTTTCGATCATGGCGCGAATCTCGGCACCGGTTAGGACGTCCTCTTTGCGCCAGGTACGGTCCGCGTCGAGCGGCATAAACTCGATGAAGCGGACGGTGTACGGCTTGCGACGCGCCAGTTCGGCGAAGGCAATCACCTCGGGCTCGGTGAAGCCGCGCATCGCCACGCAGTTGACCTTGATCGGGCGCAGTTCGGGGTAGCGCTCGGCCTCCTCGAGTCCTTCGAGGACGCGGTCGAGCATGTCGCGCCGCGTGATCTCCGCAAAGCGCGAGTGGTCGAGGCTGTCGAGCGAGACGTTGATCCGGCGCAGACCGGCATCGACGAGCGGTCCGGCAAGCGTGCGGAGCGCGACACCGTTGGTCGTGAGCGCGAGGTCCTTCAGTCCAGGCACCTTGACGAGGCGTTCGATTAGGTCGGGTACGTCGCGGCGCACGAGAGGTTCGCCGCCGGTCAGGCGGACGTGGCTGACACCCATCGCGGCAAGAATCGTGGCGAGGCGCTCGATCTCCTCAAACGACAGCACCTCTGTGCGCTGGAGCCATGGCAGCCCCTCTGCCGGCATGCAGTACTTGCAGCGAAAGTTGCAGCGATCGGTGATCGAGATGCGAACACTCTCGATGTGCCGGTTAAACGAATCGGTCAGTGGCAGGTGCATGCGGACAGTGTAGTGGCGGGGTGGTCTACTGCCCAGCGAAGGGAATACGTTCGACGTAGCGCAGGTCGCGAGCGGGGTGGCCATTCTGTGGAAACCCAGCGATCCAGACGGCGTCGACGCGTGTTGTGCAGGCGGTGGATCCTGTGTGTTCTCGAAGTGTTTCGCGGACTGCGGTGTAGGCTGCGGCCTCTTCGCCATAGGCCAGCGTTAGGTGGGGCACATATGCGTGGTGATGACAATCCTGATCACGCGTACAGAGGCTCTCACGCAGCGACAACACCGCTTCGGCTCCCTGCTGCACGCCGAGCCAGGCAACGGGGCGCGTGGCGGAGGCGAACTCGCCAAAGCCGGAGCACGTGATGGAGAAGGGCTCGCGTACAGCGATTACGGCACGGACGCGTTCGGCGAGTTCTGGTCCGTCGCGCCGGCCGCGTAGTGGGGCATAAAACAGCGTGATGTGTCCCGTGCGCGGATCTTGAGCACGCACATTTTCGCCATCCACAGCGTCGGCGATTGCCGACAACAATTCGCGCGCCGAGTCGACCCGAATGACAACGCCCCAATACCAACGGTGATGGGCCACCGCTAGCGCTGCGAACCGTCTGCCGGAGGCTCCTGCTCGCTAAAGGGGTCCCAGTCAAGCGTCGCGTCGCCGCCTGCTGGGGGAGGCTGCCTGCCGTCCAGCGTGTCCTCACCGTCGTTGATGATCGGGGGTGTCGGGGAGGATGGGAAGAGTTCTTCGGAGGCCTCAGGTTCGCTGCTGGGTTCGTCGATCAGGCCGGTCGGGGTAGGGAGGTCGAGTTCTTCGAAGGCCGGCTCGGTGGCGGGTGGCGTGGGCGGAACCTGGCTTGGCGGTGCGGCCTCGGTCGGTAAGGCGACATCAGCAACCTCCTCGAAGGCCGCGTCGGCTTCGGGGTTCCAAGCGTTCTTTGCATCCTCTTCGGGCAGGGCCAGCTCGCCATCCTGCGTGGCGACGATCCCCGAGGCCGTTGCAGGTGGGGATGCTAGGTCGCTACTGGCCTCATCGGCCGGTGGTTCCTCGTCGCGCTCGGGCCCATCGATACCCCAGATCTGCTCGCCGTTGTACTCAAGGCCGGGCAAGTCATCGGGACTCCAGCCGTAGGCGCCATACCACGATGGAGCGGCGGGCCAGGGGATCATCCGCGAGCCGACGTGGACAAGCGAGACCTCGGGGGCGTCTCCGCGTTCGAGGGCGAGGCGATTCTCGGGGCTGACGTAGACGGTATTGATCGTGCCGTCGGGCTTGCGGAGCTCGATTGCCTCGGTGCCGAGGCCGTGCTCGTGCGAGAAGAAGCAGAGGCCGGGGAAGCCGGGTGCGGTGCTTGTGGGTGGCGCGTGGTCGGTGATGCGGTACTCGACCCAGAGGATCTCCCATTCGACGGCGTCGAGTTCGCTCGCCACCGTGCGCAGTTCGCGGGGAGAGGTGAGGGCTGGCAGTGTGCGTCGCAAGGCGAGCAGACGCGCGCCGGCAGTCTGGAGGTGGTCGGCGGCCTCGGGGTCGTCGGAGTTGGGTCCGTCGCTCGTGGTGGTTTCGCCGGTCAGGGTCATGTGGCGTGCGGCGAGGCTCTCAAGGCGGTCGAGATGAAACTCGCGCGCCGTCCAGATTGATCCGCCGCGACGACGGTGACGTTGCTCGTTGGAGCGAGCGCGGATCCGGAGTACGACGAGCACGATTCCTCCGATCAGCAGGACCAGGACGGCCAACTGCCACCAAGGGCGCCCACCACTTCCGCTGGCGCCGGTATCGTCGGGGTTCTTGTTGGGCTTGGTGACGGCGGCGGCATAGCTGGTCAGCGAGCCAACCGGGTCGGTTGCGGCGACCGCATCGGTGTCAGCGATCGCCTTGTTGATGCGCTCTTGGGGATAAATGAGGGAGGCTCCGCCAAGCTTGCCTTTAGTGATCAAGCCAACGGTGGCTTTGGGGTCCTTGGCCTGAAGGGCCTGTGCGAGTAGGCGGGCGGAGCCCTTGGCGTTGGCCGCACCGGCGATCGGTTTGGCCAGTACTACGAGATAGAGCGAGGGGTTCGCGGCGGCGATGGCGGCGAGTGCGGCAACGTCGGGTTTCGGTGAGAGGCCGGCTTGGACGAAAGCGTGTCGCGCGGTCATTGCGGTGGCGATTTGGGCGGCGCTGAGGCGGGCCGCGGCCTGAGCGGAGCCCGCGAAGATCGTCAGGCTCAGGGCCAGTACGAGGGCGGGGAGAAGGCGACGCATACTGTGATCCTACTCGTTGGGGCGGCGGCGTGGGGTTTCTGTTTCCGAAGAATGTGAATCTTAACGAAAAGAAAACTTGATATCGAGACACTCAGGTTATAGAGTGTGGCCACGCGCCACTCCTCGGCGCCTGCATTTCCATCCCCTGATCCCATCTCCACGGAGGCATATCCCTTATGGGTCGCGTAATCGGCATCGATCTCGGTACCACCAACTCCTGCATGTCCGTTCTCGAAGGCGGCGAGCCGTCTGTTATTGAAAACGCCGAAGGCGGGCGCACCACCCCGTCCGTCGTCGCGTTTGCCAAGGATGGCCAGCGCCTCGTCGGTAGCCCCGCTAAACGGCAGGCTGTCACCAACCCGGAGAACACCATTTTCTCGATCAAGCGCTTCATGGGACGCAAGTCGTCCGAAGTGTCGGAAGAGATGACGATGATCCCGTACACGGTCATCTCGGGTCCCAACGGCGACGCCAAGGTCTCGGCAGATAACAGCGAGTTCTCGCCGGAAGAGATCTCGGCGATGATCCTTCAGAAGCTGAAGGCCGACGCTGAGGCGAAGCTCGGTGAGCAGGTTACGGATGCCGTGATCACGGTCCCGGCCTACTTCAATGACGCTCAGCGCCAGGCCACGAAGGACGCCGGTCGCATTGCGGGCCTCAACGTCCTACGCATCATTAACGAGCCCACGGCTGCTGCCCTCGCCTATGGGATCGACAAGGAGGGTGAGCAGAAAGTGCTCGTCTTCGACCTCGGTGGTGGCACCTTCGACGTGTCCGTCCTCGAACTGGCCGACGGCGTCTTCGAAGTCAAAGCCACCGCGGGTGACAACCATCTCGGCGGCGATAACTTCGACAAAGCGATCGTCGACTGGATGGTTGCTGAATTTAAGAAAGAGCAAGGCATCGACCTCGCGGCCGACCGCCTCGCACTTCAGCGCCTCTACGAGGCCGCCGAGAAGGCCAAGATCGAGCTGTCGTCGACCCAGTCGACGCAGATCAATCTGCCTTTCGTGACGGCCGACGCATCGGGTCCGAAGCACCTCGACATGGCGTTGTCGCGCTCGAAGTTGACCGAACTTGTCGGCGACCTTGTTGAGCGCACCGTTGGGCCAACGAAGCAGGCGCTCGCCGATGCAGGACTGACAGCAGCCGATATCGACGACATCATCCTCGTTGGCGGCATGAGTCGGATGCCCGCGATCCAGGACAAGGTCAAGGAGATCACCAACAAGGACCCACATCGTGGTGTCAACCCGGACGAGGTCGTTGCCATCGGCGCTGCCATTCAGGCAGGCGTACTACGCGGCGACGTCAAGGACGTTCTTCTATTGGACGTCACACCGCTCTCCCTCGGCATCGAGACCAAGGGTGGCGTGATGACGAAACTGATCGAGCGCAACACCACGATCCCGACCCGCAAGTCCGAGGTCTTCTCGACTGCGGAAGACGGGCAGACGTCCGTCGAGATCCACGTGCTCCAGGGTGAGCGCGACATCGCCGGCTACAACAAGACGCTCGGTAAGTTCCAACTTGTCGGCATCCCGGCCGCACCACGCGGTATGCCTCAGGTCGAGGTGACGTTCGACATCGATGCCAACGGCATCCTCAACGTCTCTGCCACCGACAAGGGCACCGGCCAAATGCAGCAGGTTCGCATCGAAGGCGGCTCAGGGCTCGACGAGGCCGAGATCCAGCAGATGGTCAAGGACGCCGAGGCACACGCCGACGAAGATAAGAGCGCGCGCGATCTCGTGGAGGCTAAAAACACGGCTGAGCAGCTGCTCTACCAGACCGAGAAGACCGTCTCCGAGCATGGCGATAAGGTTGACGACGAGGTCAAGGGCAAGATCGAGACGGCTGCGGCCGAGCTCCGCACGGCGCTCGAGGGCTCTGACACCACGGCGATTCGCCAGAAGGCCGAGGCGCTGCAAGAGGCGTCGTACGCGCTGGCCGAACAGGTCTACAAGGAGGCTCAGCAGTCCGCACCGTCGGGTGATGGTGCCGCTGACGCCGACGATGAGTCCGACGAGGAGATCATCGAAGACGCCGAGGTTGTCGATCCCGACACCGCCACGGCCGACAAGTGAGCACCCACGACCCGGTCGATTCGGACCTCCCCGCCGAGAGCGGGGAGGAGCCGATCGTCTCGGAGGTAGAGGCCGAAGTCCTCGAAGAAGAGCTTGATCCGCTGGCTCTGGCCGAGCGTGAGCGCGACGACTACCTCGATCAGTTGAGACGACTCGCGGCCGAATTTGATAATTACAAGAAGCGCATGGCGCGCGAGCACGAGGAGTTGCGCGAGCGTGCAGCGGAGCGCCTCTTGCGTGATCTTTTGCCGGTCTTCGATGATCTTGGGCGTGCACTGACGGCGTTTGAGACGGCTGAGCACGAGGCGATCGCCGATGGTGTGGCGCTCGTCCATCGCGCGCTCTGGACATTGCTCGAGCGCGAAGGCGTGGCCGAACTCGACCCGACGGGCGACATGTTCGACCCACACCGCCACGAGGCCTTGCTGTCTCAGCCGGCGGATGCGCCTGAGGGCACCGTGCTCGAGGTGATCCAGAAAGGCTTTCTCCTCGGCGATCGTGTGCTGCGCCCCGCCCGTGTTGTCGTATCCGGAGGCGCATCCTGAGCGTTGCCTCCGTCACGATCGCCGCAGCACCCCTTGGCGGTGCCGAGAAGGTCATCACCGGCATCTTCTGGTGCGTTGTCCTGCTCGCCTGGATTGGCACGGGTGTCGGCGTCTCGAATGGCAATGCACTCCACGCGGCCGTAATGCTGGCCGCAGCAGTCGTGCTTGGCGCGCTTGGCCTCTGGCTGCGCGTCACACAACCCGTGGCCTACCGCCTCGACCGCGACGCTCTCGTGATCGAGCGCCGCCGTGGCTCGTCGCGGATCTCTGGCCGGATCGAGCCGCATACCGAGAAAGCGCGGCTCGGTTTACGCCTTGGCTCGGGTGGTCTCTATGGCTACCGTGGTCGTTTTCGTGTTGCCGGCGGAGGCTGGACACGGGCATTCGTGACGGACGTACGGCGCACCGTGTTGATCAAGGTCGGCGGCCGCCGCATCGTGTTGTCGCCGATCGATCCTGCTGGACTCGTCGAGGTCGTGCGCAATGCGTGATCTTTACGAGGTGCTCGAGGTACCGCGCACGGCATCGGCCGACGAAATCAAGAAGGCCTACCGCAAACTCGCGCGTAAGCACCACCCCGATGCCAACCCGGACGATCCGAAGGCAGAAGAGCGTTTTAAGGAAATCTCGGCTGCGCACGACACACTGTCTGAACCTGATAAGCGCAAGGCCTACGACCAGTTTGGCGCCTCGGGTGGAACCGGCGCGCAGGGGTTCGACCCTAACGACTTTCGCGCCTTCGCCCAGGATCGCGGCTTCGATATCTCCGACCTGTTCGGCGATATCTTCGGGCGTCGCCGTGGCGGCGGCCCCGGTGCTGGTCGCGGTCGGCGACCTGCCCGGCGGGGTGTCGATTTGGAAACGCGCGTCACGCTCTCCTTCGATGATGCGCTGCGTGGAGCACGCGTGACGGTGCCTGTCGACAAGGATCTCAAGTGCTTGGACTGCGCGGGCACGGGAGCGGCGCCAGGCACCTCGCGCACAACCTGTCCCGACTGTGATGGCGCGGGTGAGCGTCAGGTCAATCAGGGATTCTTTGCGACCAGCGAACCATGCCTGCGGTGTGGTGGACAGGGCTCGATTGTGGAGCAGCCCTGTGTGACCTGCAAGGGCTCTGGTCGGCAACGTCGGACCAAGCGCTACACCGTCAAGATCCCCGCTGGCATCGCCGACGCTGCTCGCATTCGCGTACGAGGCAAAGGTCTCGACGGCGAGGGTGGCGCGGCCCCTGGCGACCTCTGGGTCGTCATACAAGTGCTGCCATCGGAGCGCTTTGCTCGTCGCGGCAAGGACATCATCGTCGAGGTCCCCATTACGTTTGCCGAGGCGACACTCGGTGCCGAGATTGACGTGCCGACACCACTTGGCGAGAAGGTGCGCGTCAAGGTTCCGGCTGGCTCCAGCGACGGAAAAATGCTGCGCGTCCGTGGTCTTGGCGCGCCCTCGACGAGCGGTGATGACGGCTCGCTACTGGTGCGGCTCAGGTTGATCGTGCCGAGCGGGCTCTCCACGCAACAGACGGAGGCGCTCGAGAAGTTCGCTGCCCTCGATGGTGGTAACGACCCACGAGCCGAGCTGTTCGCATGAACGAGCACACCCCCAAGTACATGATTGGCGTGGCGGCCGATCTCGTCGGCATGCACCCTCAGACGCTACGGCTCTACGAAACCCGAGGCCTCGTTCGCCCTCGTCGCACCGCCGGCGGTACGCGTCTCTACTCGGACGCCGAGCTAATGCGCCTACGGCGGATCACGGAGCTCGCCTCGGGTCTCGGCCTCTCACTCCAAGGCGTCGAGCACGTGCTCGCACTCGAAGATCGTGTGCACCATTTAGAGCAGCAGGTTGCCGACCTCGGCGCCGCACTCGATGAGGCCGCGCGTGTTATGCAGACCGAAGTCGAGAGCGTGCACCGCTCATACCGGCACGAGATCGTGCCGTACATCCCACCGCCTGGCGCAGAGCTCATCATCCGCCGCCGGCGCATGCGTTGAACCCCACCCGATAGCTGATCGCGACCGAAGGAACCCGATGGATCCGACAAAACTGACCGTCAAGGCGCAGGAGGCGCTTGGCACCGCCGCCGAACGCGCTCGCGTCGCTGGCAACCCCGAACTGACCCCTCTGCACCTCTTGGCTGGTCTCTTGGCTGAACAGGGCTCCGTTGCTGAGTCGCTCTTGCGCGGCGCCGGCGGTGACGTCGAGATGCTGCGTCGCGAAACCGACGACGCGCTCGACAAGCTGCCGAGCATGCAGGGTGCGGCCACTTCGCCGCAGGCCTCACTGGCGCTGCGCGAGACGCTCGAGCGTGCCACGAAGGAATCGCAAGAAATGGGCGACGACTACGTCGCGTCCGAGCATGTTCTAATCGCTCTCGCTGAGCATTCGGGTGCCGCAAAAGATATTCTGCGCCGCCAGAACGTGACGAAGAGTGCTCTTTTGGGGGGTCTTAAGAACATTCGTGGTGGCAAGCGTGTGACTGACCCTAATGCCGAGGATCTCTACGACGCGCTGCAGAAGTACGCGCGCGATCTCACCGCAGCGGCCGAGGCTGGCAAGGTTGATCCGGTGATTGGTCGTGACGACGAGATTCGTCGCGTCGTCCAGGTGCTCTCGAGGCGCACAAAAAACAACCCGGTGCTGATCGGTGAGCCAGGCGTCGGTAAGACCGCCATCGCTGAGGGCCTCGCCATGCGTATCGTCGCGGGTGACGTGCCCGAGAGTCTGCGGGGTCGTAAGATCTGGGCGCTCGACATGGGTGCGCTGCTGGCGGGCGCAAAATTTCGTGGCGAGTTCGAAGAGCGGCTCAAGGCCGTGCTCGGCGAGGTCACAGCGGCCGAGGGCCAGATCGTGCTCTTCATCGATGAGCTCCATACCGTCGTTGGTGCGGGCGCGGCCGAGGGTGCCGTCGACGCGGCCAACCTGCTCAAGCCAATGCTGGCTCGCGGCGAGCTGCGAGCAATCGGTGCGACGACACTTGACGAGTACCGCAAGCATGTCGAGAAAGACGCAGCCCTCGCTCGCCGCTTCCAGCCCGTGCTGGTGGGAGAGCCGAACGTCGAGGATGCAATCGGTATTCTGCGCGGACTCAAGGAGCGCTACGAGATCCACCATGGTGTGCGCATCCAGGACAGCGCGATCGTGGCCGCTGCGATGCTTTCGGATCGCTACATCGCCGATCGCTTCCTGCCTGACAAGGCCATTGACCTGATCGATGAGGCCGCGAGTCGTCTGCGTATCGAGATCGATTCGCGC
>SHUX01000038.1 GCA_009694475.1 Thermoleophilia bacterium | reverse complement strand
CGCGGCTGTTTCACGACAGGCCCGCCACTCTCCAGCTGTGTCAGTAACAACGGCCGGTGCCAGATAACCGAAGAGGTCCATCCACTCATCGGTCATCGCCGCGAGGCGAGGGTGAAAAATAGTCGCCTTACTCATTGCGCTCCCCCTTCGGTCGATAACGGAGAACAATGGCAGATGCATCGGATTGATGACGGAGTAAGCGATCGTTCGCACTTTCCCGAGCCGCTGTCAAGTCAGGTGCCTTTTAAATTGGTTGCAGACTATCTTGTCTGCGTCAGTTTGAGCCTATTGACTTTATGTTCGTCGGAACATACGATTGTGCCTGATTACCGATTGTTCACTAAGGGGAGGCGTGTCGAGCTTGAGATCTTTCATGAAATTCATCCTGTTTTCGCTGATAGCGTTGCTGACGGTAGGGGTGCCAGTTGCTTTGGCATGTCCTGCAACGCCAAGCGGTAGCGCCGCCCAATCCCGGGCGCTTAGCCTCGACAACAATACGGGTGTTGATCCATTTTACTATCTCGGTGGTGAGGCCGCCGGTAACACAAATACGGGCGACCCACAGTTGCCTGGCTATTCTGGTTTCATGAATACGGATAGCAACACCTTCCGTTTTGTGAACGTCAATGAGCAAGTGTTCACCATGATTGGTGAGGGCAAGCATGGTCTTTGGCGGATTCAGGAGAGCGGCACCATTCGTGAGTATCTGATCGAGGGCAAGACGGGTCTCGCCAAGGGATCCGATGTCAACGCCGCCAAGAATCAGGCCGCGATCGTCAGTGATTACTCGAGCTACATCGAGGGTGATGGGCAGAATTGGAGTGGCTGGCACAGCCCTCAGGATCCCGACAATGCGGATGGTCGAATGAACTTCGTCGACGTGCCGATCACGAACGCAAAGTACAAGGGTAAGTACAAGAATCACGTGCCAATCGATCTTCCCCTCTGGTACTGCACGATGTCGGGACCAACGTTCCCCGAGGCCGCAGCAGCAATGGGTTTCGCGTTCAACCAGAAGGGCGCGAATCAGGTCGGACCGCTCGGTCAGCGTGCCGGGCTCGACATTAGTCAACTCTACACCAGCGTTCTGCGCTTGGACACGTTCCCGGATGCAGACAGCTGGATCAACGTGGGCACAGCAACGAAGCCGAACTGGAAGGCGTTGGACGATACCAAGACGAGGGCCGAGTACTACCTCGTTGAGCGACCGTTCTTCAACGTCAAGTACCTGTTCGTCATGGGTGTCTACAACAATGTGGGCAACACTGACTTCCAGTATGTTCGTCCAGATGGGGCCTACTACGACTCACTTGTCGCGCGTGGCTTCAAGAATCTGAAGACGACGGTCACGATGAATCCCAAGTTCTCAATTGAGGTTGATGGTGGCGCATTGCGTGCCATCACGGGAACGAAGTTCTTCGGCGTCAAGCACCCCGATCGCCCTGGCGACAATGGCAAGGGTGGCGGCGGTGCATGTCCGATGCGTGGTGGAGACTGGGATGATTATCCCGCCACGACGGGCGGCTCTGGTTGGCCGACGCAGTACGAGGAAATCACTCCTCTCTGCGACGGTGTCCTCGTTGACATCAAGTTCTTCGCGAACCTTGATGGGGCTACTTGGGACGATGCCGGTAAGTACCTGCCTAATACGCATAGTTCGAAGACGGTCACGTATAAGGTGAAGCCTGGTTTTTACGGCAAGTTCATCGATCCGTATCACACCGATCATGGTGTGGAAAACCCACAGGCGCAATATATCTACAGTGGTACCGTGGTGACGTTCCAATCTGCTCGTCCGCCCGTCGGTTACCGAAAGTAACTCGGAGCCACGAACGGTGTACGGCCGGAGGGCCCGCTACGGCGGGCCCTCCGCTTGTTTGTGGCGACATTCTGGTGGCGCGGGTAGGCAGTTGCTTTCCCAGGGCGCTGCCTGGTGTGTGGCTGATCTGCGTTGTTCCGTGTGCGGGCCTCTGGGCGCAGGCGAGCGCTGGCGAGTCGACCCACTGAACGTGCGGGAGGCTTAGACCTCGTCGTCGAGGACAGCAGCGGGGATCTCGTCGATTTCGACGATCTCCACGACTTCCTCGTAACGCGGTGCTTCAGTGGCCTGGGAGGCCTCTGCGGATGCCATCGTCTGCTCGTCGCGATCCTCGCCACGGCCACGATCGGAGCGACCACCACGGGCGCGCTCGAGTTTTGGCATCACGAAGGGGAGTAGGCCCATCTCGCGGGCGCGCTTGATCTCGCGTGCGGCGAGTGTCTGCTGACGGCGGGACAGGCCCGTCATGCGACGCGAACGAATTTTGCCGCGGTCCGAGAGGAAGCGCTTGAGGCCTTCGACGTTGGTGTAGCGGATCTGATCGTCCGTGATCTGGACACGCTTGCGCTTCTTGAGCGGAAGTGCTGTTCGCTTACGTCGGGTCTGCTGTTGTGCCACGAGTTGTAAAACTCCCTATCGGGTTAGCCGCCGGATCATACCCCAGCCTGTAAAAAAAGTGGTCAGGTACCGAGCAGGCTGTCGCGCGCTGCGACGGCAAGCACGTCGGCGCGCTCGTTGAGTTCGATGCCAGCGTGGCCTTTGACGCGTTCGAAGCGTACGTTGTGGGCGGCGGAGGCTTCGAGTAGGAGTTGCCAGAGATCCTGATTTTCGACGGGTTTCTTGGCGGCAGTTTTCCAGCCGTTACGCTGCCAGTTCTCGAGCCAGCCTTGGGTGAAGGCCTTCTCAACGTAGGCCGAGTCTGTCACGACTACGACCTTCGTTGGGCGTGTCAGTGTCTCGAGCCCTTTGAGGACGCCCATTAGTTCCATACGGTTGTTCGTGGTGTGTTCCTCGGCACCAAAGACCTCGTGCTCGTGGTCGCGCCAGCGCAGGATCGCGGCCCAACCACCGGGACCAGGATTGCCGGAGCAGGCGCCATCAGTCCAGATCTCGACTTCGTCTTCGGCGGCGGGCATGTCGAGAACAGTACTTTGGCGACAACGCGACATTTTGGGCCCGGGCCCAAAATGTCGCCACGATCGGCGGGGTAGGCTCTACGTATGGGAATGCCGACAATGGACGAACTGGCACTGCTGGTGCGCGACGATGGGATCGTGTTGGGGGCAGCACCAGCATCGGCGTACACCGAGGTCGAGGCGGCGCTGAAGGATCGGGTAGAGCGAGGCTATTGGGCCGACATGCGGTTTACCGCCGCGCGACCCGAGGTGTCGTGTCACCCCGAGACAGCTGTCCGGAACGCGCAGACGGTCGTGACGGCGATTCTGCCCGTCTGGCGACCATTGCCACCCAAGCCCGACGGTCCGGTCGGAAGATTACCCCGTTACGCCTGGAGCGACCCCTACGCGACACTCCGCGACGCGCTCGGTCGGGTCCGGGATGCCTTGAAGGCCGAGGGGTTTCGTTGCGTTGTTCACGTTGATGCCAATCACCACGTTGATCGCGAAGGGGCACGTCGGGCTGGGCTCACGTTTCCGGGCAAGAACACGATGGCGATCGCACCCGGACTCGGCTCGTTTATCTCGATTGGAACGCTGATCACGGACGCGCCGCTCGTCACGGAGGTACCGGACCCACTCCGGGAAGGCTGTGGCTCGTGCACGCTCTGCATCGACGCCTGCCCCACCGGTGCCCTCGATCAGGAGTACGTCCTCAACGCCGAGCAATGCCTGTCCTATTGGACGCAGAGTCGGCGTGACATTCCCGACGAGATCGCCGACGCGCTTGGTGATCAAGTCTACGGCTGCGACATCTGCCAGGACGTCTGCCCTTGGAACCAGGGGCCAGAGAAGCGGGGAGCAGACCTCCCGGCCGAGGGTCAGGCATGGGTGCGACTCGACGCGTGGCTCGACGCAACCGACGAGGATCTCGTTGAGCACAATCAGCGCCTCTACATCCCCGATCTCGATGGTCGGTATCTCAAACGCAACGCTCTGATTGCGCTTGGCAATGGCCCGGAGCAGTACCGCTCGCTCGCAGAACCGTTCGCCGCCACGGAGGATCCGGTTTTTGGCCCGGCCGCACGCCGAGCCACCAATCGCTAGCGTCGACCCTTGCCGGCCAGGCGCTTGGCGCCCTTGACCTGTTTGAGGATCTGTGTCGCGCGGCGCGCAACGCGGGCGCGGAGGGCGGCTGGCTCGATCAGCACCGCCTCGCCGCGGTACTTGATGACCTCGTCTTCAAGCCAGCGTTCGGAGTCGTAGGTAATCGTCGCGAGGATCGCGCCGTCGGTGAGGTGCGAGGCGTCGGTGCGCTTTTCCGACTCGCGCAGGGCGACGGCGGGGGAGAACCAGACACTGACGGAGCCCTTGGTGCCACCAACGCTGCGACCCTCGGCACGATTCGACAGGCCATCGCGCGGTGTGAAGGTGTCCTTCAAACGCTCGACACTCTCGATCCGATCGATGCGGAACGTACGCTCGCCGTCGGCGGTGCAGTCGTAGGCTTCGATATACCAATCCGAGTTGACGCCGCGCAAGAGGTACGGTTCGATCACGCGCTCCTCGACCTGGTTGGTTGTGCGCGTCAGATAGTTGATGCGGACGAGGCGATTGCGCTCGATCGCCCACGAGATCTGGGAGATGACATCCTCGGGGGCGCCGACGTTGGCCGTCGTCGAAGGCTGTCCACCTGGCACGCCACCGCCACAGGCAACCTCGATCTTCTCGCGCACGGCTGCGAGCGTCGAGTTAGTGCCGGCTGCGATCTGCGGTCCGACGAGATCGAGCGCCATCAGGATTGCCTTAGCTTCGAGCGGTGAGAGGCGGGCCGGGCGGCGGAAGTCTTCTCCGTACAGCTCCTTCTGGACATTGATCATGCCCTCGTCGTCGAGCTCGGCATAGACGGCGTAGCAGCCACCACCGAAGTTGACGAGGTTGAGGAGGTTGATCTGCTCGATCATCTCCTCATCGTCGATCTCGTAGCGGGCCTGTAAAACAGACGCCGCGATGCTGCCGCTCTGCTCCGTACCGCATGTCTCGAGCAGGTCGGCGAGCAGCGCCTGAAGCACTGCGAAGCGTTCGGGTGCCACAGGGTTCGAGGGGCGCGCAGTCGGCGCGTCGGGCTCGGTGACGATCTTTTTGGGCGAACGGATCGCTGGTGGATCACCAGCATGCGCATCGCGGACGCGCTCGAGCGCATCGGTGACGGCATCGATGACTTCGCGCGGGCCGAGTGGCAAGACCTGGCCACCGAGACCAAGGATCCACTCTGCGAGTCGGTCAACGTCGCTGTAGGGCGTCTCGAAGGTCGCGGAGCGGTCTTCGTGGGTCGTTACTCCGCCGTGCTTGTTGTAGAGGCGATCGACCAGCCAAGCCGCACTCGACGCAACGTACAGCGTGGCTTCGCCAACAGGCGCGTCATAGCACCATGGTGAGCGGTCGCGATAGGTAGCCGGGTCGAAGTCGCCAGGGCGGCGGAAGTCGCGCTCTTTGCGGGTGTGGAAGCGCATGTCTCCGCGGATGCGCGAGACGCGGAAGTTGCGAATCTCGTCACGGTCGTGGTCGTGACCGACGAGGTACCAGTGTGATTCGGAGTAGTAGAGTCCGTACGGATCGACGGTGCGGACACGCTCCTCGCCGCGACTGATCGCGAAGTACGAGAAAACAATGGTTTTCTGCTTCGAGATCGCACCTTCGAGCTTGGCGAGACGGGCGGCGATCTCGGGCGTATGGCCACCACCACGCAGATCGAGTGTGACGCCTTCGGATGGTGACCGATCGAGCGCGCCGGGACGACCAAGTGCGAGGTTCTGCAGTGCGAGGCGCAGCGGCGCGGCGTACGCGAACTGGCCATCGAGCAGGAAGAGACTTGTCTGAAGTGCTGCCAATTCTTGATCGCTGAGGTGGAGCGGGGGCAGGAAGTAATTCTCGCGCGTCAGCGTGTAGAGCTCTTCGCCGGTAAATTCGTCGCGGTTTGACTTGATTGGCACACCCAGCGCCAAGAGTTCGGCGCGGTCGGCGTAGAAGCGACGAGCGAATGCCTCGTCGGACATGTCGTAGTAACCCTCGACGGCGTTCTTGGCGTCGCGCGCGGTGATTGGCCGCTTCTCGGCCATGATATAGGCTACGAGCGAGAGTTGGCGGATCAATTTATCCGCGTCATGGCTCATCGCGCCACACCTGCCTGCCGATCTTCTTTACCACTCCAATCCATAAGTGGGGAGCATACGCAGTTATCACAACGGGCGCGATGCAGTACGCGTCCTGCTATAGCGCGGGAAAGGCTTGGTAGCCTCGTATTTGTGCCTCGCGTTGTCGCGCATTTGGATCTGGACGCCTTCTTTGCGGCGGTCGAGGTGCTCGAAAATCCCGCATTGATGGGGCTGCCTGTGGTGGTGGGTGGCGATCCGCAGGGGCGAGGTGTGGTGGCGACGGCCTCGTATGAGGCTCGCGTATTTGGGATTCGCTCTGCGATGAGTGCGGCGGAGGCGGTGCGTCGCTGTCCGAGCGCGGTCTTCGTGAAACCCGATCACTCGCGGTATCGGCGCCATTCAGAGGGCGTCTGGTCGTTGGTGCGCGCTGTTGTCCCTGTTGTGGAGCAGGTCGGTATTGACGAGGGTTACCTCGACTTGTCGTCGGTCGTCTCGACAGCAGGGGAGGCTCGGCTATTTCTTGCCGACCTTCAGGAGCGGATTGCGCGCGACACGGGTCTACAAGCCTCGTTTGGCTGTGGTACGGGCCGGACGATCGCGAAGGTTGCCTCGGATGCGGATAAACCGCATGGTCTCGTGGTTGTGGCGGCTGGAAAAGAAGAGGAGTTTCTCGCGCCCTTGCCGCTCCGCGCATTGCCGGGTATTGGTCCCAAGGCCGACAAGCGCCTGCGAACTGCGGGGCTGACTACGATCGGGAACCTAGCCGATTTGGATGATGCAGACCTGCGGCTGGTCTTGCCCGGCGTCGTCGGGCAAGAGTTACGTGAGCGCGCTCGGGGAATCGACCTACGTCCGGTGCTCGCCGAGACCGGTCCGTCGGTGTCGATTGGGCAGGAGGAGACATTTGACCACGACATTGCGGATCCGGCGATTCTGTCCGAGCACGCAGCGCGCATGGCTGCGGCTGTCACCGGACGCCTAGTTGCAGAGGGCCGCGTGGCGCAGACGGTGACGATCAAGTTGCGCTTTCCGGATTTTCGGATTCTGTCGCGCGCGCGCTCGGCCACTGCGCCGACGGCTGATCTTGTGGAGATCACGCGGCTCGCAGAGGTTGCGCTGCAGCGGGCTTTGCGCGATCGCGAACCACCGGTTCGTCTGCTGGGCGTAACGGTCTCGCGGCTGATCGAAGGTGAGCAGCTGCACCTGCGGCTGGACGAAGACGGCTAGAAACGACGAGAGGCTCGGAGACACTGAGGTCTCCGAGCCTCTCGCTCAGTCCACGTTGTGCTTGACGAGTTAGGCGCTCAGCACGTGCTCTTCGAGGTGCGAGTGCGAGGGGCAGTACTCGCGGCCCGACAGCGGTGTGCGCTGGCAGGGCTTGCCCTTGCGGGTGGTGGCGCGGCAGGGTGCGATGACGCCTTCGCCGTGACGCTCGATCTCGTCGCGGATGAAGTCCTGCGCGAGGCCAACGAAGCGCTCGATCGTGTAGTAGACGCGAGCCTGCTCCGTGATCGGGAAGTAGTAACGCACTTCCTGGAAGAGGCTGCGAGCCGGCTTCGGGAAGTAGCGGGAGTCGCGTGCGAGTCGCTCAATCGTGCTTTCGCAGGCGGCGAGGACGCGGCGGCGCGCCTCGACGACCGACACGGTGTCGGGCGACGGGTCGATGGCGTCCTTGATTTCGACGTAGATCTGTCGGCTGAAGCGATACATGGGAACTCTTTCTTCGAACGTACGTGAGTATTCGCACCACATACAACGTGCGAAAAGAGGAGAAGCGGTGCGCTCCGCAGGAAAGACCTGCTAAGCGCGTAGGACGCACTATACCGGTGATACGTTCTTCGCACAAGGCTTTGTGCTAAATATCACAAGAGCGCCAAGAGGACCCATTCCGAGACGACTCTTGTGGCGCAGATCGCTCGAGCCGTTACGGCTGTACTTCGCGCGCGTAGGCGTCGGGGTAGCCCTGGCTCTGAATCGTCGTGGCGGCAGCCGCGGCCTCGTCCCGCGTGGCGTACGGTCCCGAGAAGACGGCCCAGTAACCCGGGTTGAGTGTGGGAAAGAGCGACGAGTCGAGTACGCCCACCATCGGCACGCCAGCCGCCGAGGCCTGATCGGCAATCGTCTGAGCATCCGCCTCGGTAAAGCTGGCGGTGTCCTTCGAGGCGACGATCACGGCGAAACCGCTCTGGTTGGCAGGCCAGCCGCCCACTGTCGACCCCGTGTCCGTGATGGCGGTGTCGGTGATGGCGGTGTCGGTGATGGCGGTGTCGGTGTCGGTGATGGCGGTGTCGGTGATGGCGGTGTCGGTGTCGGTGATGGCGGTGTCGGTGATGGCGGTGTCGGTGATGGCGGCGTCCGTGGTGACAGGCGCAGTGGTGATGGCCGTGACGGGGTCGTCGCTAGTACTGGTCGTGCGCAGGGCGACCCAAGCCAGCCCAACACCCGCGATGATCAAGATCACTGCGACGACGGCCAGAATCGACGTGTTGCGATTCGCGAAGGCAGAGCCACCGCCTGGCGGCGGTGGAATCTCGTCCACCGCAAGGCGCTCGCCACATTCGAGGCAGTAGCGCTGATCCGACCGCATTGGCGACAGGCAGGCAGGGCAGCGCGCAACATCTGCAGCGAGTAATGGCGCCTCGAAGCGTGGACCGCCGGGCAGTGGACCATCGTTGGTGGGCTGGTCGGCCGTCATTGGATCGGTGCTTGCGTGGGTGTTCCGCAATACGCACAGAAGTTCGCGTCGACGGGAATCGCCGCCGTACAGTGCGCGCATTTCGTCGACGAGATCGCGATGGTGCCGGGTGGCAGGGAGGTTCGACCACTCGCTGCGTGCAGCGTGAGGGCGCCATCAATCTCCTTGGCCCGCTGCTCAACGGTGACGGCCTCGGAGGCGCGTAGGCGCAAGAGATGGAAGTTGAACTGGTCGCGGCGGGCCATCTCGATCAGCAGACCACCGAGGTCGCCGCGCAGTTCCTGGTAGCGACGAGCCAGTCCAACGCGCTCCTTGCGCAGCTCGCCAGCGGCCTTCTTGGCCTCACCAGGGGCCGACATAACCTGGCTAATAGCCTTGCCTTTGGCATCACGGACTTCGCTCGCAGCAACCGTGACAACGACGTCACCTTCCGCGTTCGGTCGTTGCGCAGACAGACGCGCGCGATCGGAAAAGCCTCCCATTGCGCACGGAGTATACGGGGAATCTCCCGCCGATCTGGTTCCACGTCGGTGAACATGCCGATGGCATCGCTGCGCCGACTGCCTGGGGTGCGTCACGATGCACGTGTTGAGCGAAGGGCAGGAGACGTGATGACGCAGATTGTCGGAGTAGTCGGGCTCGGAACAATGGGTGCCGGGATCGTCCAGGTCTGCCTCGCGGCTGGCCATACCGTGATTGGCATGGATGGTGTCGATGCTGCCCGAGACAGCCTTGCCGCACGGGTCGAGAAGGGGCTGCAACGCAGTGTTGCCAAGGGTACGCTGACGGGCGAGGACTGCGCCGCCGCGTTATCGCGCCTGACGACCACGGCGAGCGTTGCTGGATTTGTCACTGCCGATCTGGTGATCGAGGCGATTGCTGAGATTCCACAGGTCAAGCACGACCTCTTCCGCGAGCTCGCTACGGCAACGAAGCCGGACGCAATACTGGCCACGAACACGTCGGCAATCAGCGTGACTGGCATCGCCGAAGCGAGTGGTCGTGCCGAGAGTGTCGTTGGACTGCATTTCTTTAATCCCGCACCGGTGATGGCACTCGTCGAGGTCGTCCACACGCAGTACGTCGATCCCGCGGTGTATGCGGCCGCGATTGAGTTTACGGAGGGCCTTGGCAAAGAGGCTGTGCCGTGTCCTGACACGCCGGGCTTTATCGTCAACCGTATCCTCGTACCAATGCTCAACGATGCGGTGCGTACCTATGCCGAGACGGGGGCCGATCCGGCCGACATCGATCGCGCCTTACGGGCTGGCGCGGGCTGGCCAATGGGACCATTGGCGCTGATCGACCTGATCGGCATCGATGTCCAGGTCCACGCCTCTGAGGCGATCGCCGAGGCCCTCGGGGACGAGCATTACGCCCCGCATCCACTGCTCGTGCAGATGCTTGGTGAGGGCAAATTGGGGCGCAAGTCTGGCTTTGGTTTCCACCGCTACGACGCGTCCTAACGCAACGCTCATACCTTGCTGCTGACGGGGGAGCATAATGCGCGTGTGCACCGCGTCGTCTTTGCTCTGTTGTTTTTTCTTATCGCCGTGCCCGTGGCGGGAGCGAGTTCGTTTGAGATGGCGTCGGCGCGTGGGGATTTTTCGTATCGGGGTCTCTCCGGTTTCGACTCGATGGTGGTGGTCGAGACGATTAGTGCCGGTTCGCGCGTGAGTGGCTCGGAGGGACTGATTAAAAGCATCGAGTGTGTGGACGGGCGGTCGCTGCCGACCTGCGTCAGGATTGTCAAGGGCAAGGCAGCCGTCGAATTGCGCGTGTTGACGCCGATCACATTGAGCCTGCAGGAGCGGGGCGCCTTTAGGCTCTCGATCCGTAAAGCCGATGCTCTGACGAACATCTGGATTAGCGGGTGCGGTCACGTGGGCTTGCGTGGTGAGGGCACCTACAGCGCCGATGGTGCTGCTGAGGTGGACTACAGCCCTAAGGATGGACCGAAGACGCTGAGGCTCAAGCAGGAGAGGCGCCAAGATGGCTGAGCGGATTCTGATTGTTGAGGACGAAATCAACATTGCGACGCCTGTCAAGACGTATCTGGAGAGGGCGGGTTTTGAGGTCGATCACGCCCTCAACGGCACGGATGCTCTGCGCATGATCGAGGCGACGCCACCGAATCTGATCGTGCTCGACCTTAACCTGCCCGATATCGATGGTCTTGAGGTGTGTCGCCGCATTCGAGCTGCCTCTCAGGTGCCGATCATTATGGTGACGGCGCGCGACGACGATATCGACAAGATTGTTGGTCTCGAAGTTGGCGCGGATGATTACCTGACCAAACCCTTCAACGTGCGCGAATTGGTGGCGCGGGTGAAGGCGATTTTGCGTCGTGCGCCGACCACGGTACAGCCGATCGGTGGGGTCTTGACCCACGGTGGCGTCTCAATTGATCGAGGTCGTCATGAGGTGCTCGTGCGGGGCGAGGGCGTTCAGCTCGCGCCCAAAGAGTTTGATCTGCTGTGGGCCTTGCTCGAAGAGCACGGCAACGTGTTGACACGCGACCAGTTACTCGAACGCGTCTGGGGTTACACGTTCGCGGGCGACACGCGCACGGTCGATGTCCATGTGCGTCAGTTGCGGCGCAAGCTTGGTGATGATTGTCCGGTCGTGACGGTCTGGGGCGTGGGCTACAAGGTCAGCGACGATGCTGCTCCTGCGTAGTCTGCGCGCGCGACTCCTGATCATCGGGATCGTGCCGGTCTTCGCGGCTTTGGCGGTGACGGCGGTGATGACCGTTCGTTCGATCAACCAGTTTTCGGAGCAGCAGCGCGCGCAGGCTCAGGCTCAGCAGTTGAAGGAGATGAAGCGTCTGACGACGGGACTGTCGCGGGAGTATTCGATTCTGCTGAGCGGGGCGTTTCTCGGCAGGAGCAATGACGTACTGCGCAGCATGTATCTCGAGGCGGCGAGCGATAGTGCACTGTTTTTTGTACCGACTGCGAAGAGCAAGGTGCTGAATGCGGAGAGTCTCGATCTCAGCGAGTTGCAATGGACGCAACCATTGCCTCCCGCGCTGACGGATCAGTTGAAAGCGGGACAGGCGGTACAGATCCCACTGCCGTATCTGCCTGCCGTCTTGGCTGGCGAGGTTGTGGTGGCGCGTGGGCTCTTCCCGACGGAGCAGGCGGATTTTCTCGGTGCGAGCCCAGGATTATTGGTCGCGGCGCGTCCCACCGTCCAAGTTGCGTCGCCGGTCGGGACGCTGCGACGCGCGTTGGTTCCAGCGTTCGCGATTGGTACGGCCGTGGCAGTCGCGCTTGCACTCGCCTTAGGTTTGCGGCTCGTGCGTCCACTACGACGCTTGGCGGCTGCGGCACGAGCCGTGGCCCGTGGCGATGACGATGTTCCGCTCGACACGACGCGCGCAGATGAGATCGGCATGGTCAACCGCGCGTTTTCCGATATGACGGTGCGCCTGACCGAGGCGCGTGACACGGAGCGCCTCTTTCTGATGCGCGTGTCGCACGAATTGCGCACACCATTGACGGCGATCCGGGGCCAGGTCGATGCCTTGGCTGATGGTATTTTCGATGATGAGGATTCGCGCCAGACGGCCTATGAGGCGATTACGGCGGAGTCGCTGCGACTCAATCGACTCGTCGGTGATTTGCTCGACCTTGCTCGCCTCCAGGCCAAGCGTTTTGGGCTTGAGGCCGACGAGGTCGACCTCAATATTCTGCTCGAACAGGTGGTGACGGGTCAGGGTGGAGAGGCTCGCGATCGCGACATCGCAGTCGGTCTGCAGTCGGGTGTCTTGCCGGTTGTGATTGGTGATGGTGATCGTATCTTGCAGATCGTCTCGAACTTGGTCCGCAATGCTGTTCGCTGGACGCCGGATGGTGGCACGATTACCGTTTCGGCTCTGGCCGAGGCCGGTCGCGTCTGGATTACCGTCGACGACTCGGGGCCTGGCGTTCCAGTGGAGAAGCGTGCCGCGATCTTTCGGGCCTTTTATACGGAGGATGGGACGGGGACAGGGCTCGGTCTCGCCATCGCCCGTGAGCTCTCCGTTGCCATGGGTGGCAGCGTTGCTGTCGGCGATTCGCCTCATGGTGGTGCGCGTTTTGTGGTGGAACTCCCGTGTATCCGCGCGCGGTCTGAGCGTGTGTCTGCGACATCGCGGTAGCGGTGCTCGCGGATCGTTGGACTGTCTGACGCACGACCTTGCGTGTATGCCTAATCGGCGTTCGTGAAGATCACGCATGGTCGGTCTGCGTGATCGGTGGTCGCGCAGAAACCTGTGAGGTGTCTGATGGAGAAGCTGTGGACAACGATGATGCGGTTCGCACAGCGATTGACGGATAGGCGAGGGCAGGGGACGGTTGAGTACCTTGGGTTGGTGCTCGCTGTCGGTGCCCTGCTGCTAGCCGTCTCTGTGCAGGTCAAGGGTGGTGGCGCGGGTATTGGCGGCCAGATCTCGAAGTCGATGGAGAAGGCCATCTCCTCGATCGCTCAGCCCTGATCCGTCACCGGCCCGGCTGGCTGTGACGGGCTGGTCGGGTCGGCGCACGGAGCGTTGGTGGTGGCGATGGTGTCGAGGATGAGTTGGTCGTGGCGGAGCACGCCGATGCGCCAGGCCCGGCCGAGTGGTAGTCGCGATACGTGGTCTCCATGTGCCGTCACGATGGCAACGGGGCGACAGAGGACGATATCGTCGGCCCGCGAGCCTGCTGGTTGTGGCGCCTCGCTAGGGGTTAGGCTTGCGAGCAGGTGTACGGCACTGATTGTCAGTCCGAGCGGCCGCGCAATGCGGCGCGCCATGGCACCGATGGCGTCCCAGCCCAATAACGTTGCCGCCGCGACGACACGGTCGGTACCTGTTGTCGCCCTGGTCGTATACCGTGCCTCATCGCTTGCTGTCACGAGACGCGTCTCGACCTCGCCCGTGCCGTGTGCGATAACGCGGCGCGTACCCGAACGGCTCGGCAGGGTGCGGATTGTCAGGTCGGCCAACCACGCCGAGTGGCGTTCTGGGAGGCGCGTCACGATCGCTGCATGAAGCTGGTGTTCGGCAGCCTCCTTGCCGATTGACTCCGCGATCCATGCGCGCGCACCTACCAGCGAGAGTGCCTCGGCGTTGCCTGATAGTGCCTCGTCGAGCGCGAGTGTACTTGCGGGTGGTGGCGTCGCCTCGCCGTCGAGGCGATTAGCGATTGTCTCTACTGCGTGGGTGTGCACGATCGTCGCGGCCAAGGTTGTCAGTAACGCGACCGCGACAACGACAATCGTTACCCACTCGCTGCTGGCCTGGCCTCGCCGCCCGTTAGCAGACACGTGCGTTGCTCCAGATCACGTCGTGTTGGATCAGTCGTCCCGCACGGATTACCGAGATGTCAACGGCGGCGATGTGCGTACCCAGCCGGAGGCGACTCGCCTCGAGCGGGTGGTGTTCGGCCCAGATCGCTGTTGTCTCGTTGGTGCGCCATACGAATCGGCAGATGATCACGTCGTTATCACGACTTCCTGCTGGTGTCCCGCGGGTTGCAGATTCTGCGGCCGCAACTCCCGCACCAATCACGATCCCTGCGACGGCCGTGGCAGGGTTGATTGCGCTGATCAGGCCGACGACACCGGCCGTGCCGAGGTCGACCGCAGTGCGAGCGAGTGTCGGGGACTGCGCGTGGAGCCAACGCTGCTCATCGCGAGCAGCAACGAGTCGCATCGTGCTCTCTGCCCGCGTCGACTCGCTCGACCAGGCGCCGTCGGTCACGCTTGGCCCGACACCGTTGAACTCCGCACGCGCGAGCGCCCACGCCGGATCTGTAAGAGGGCGCAGTCGGCCCCTCGCATGTGGTGCTCCAGCGGCTCGCCGTACGTGGGCTAGGACGAGGGCACGAGCCTCGTCTTGGCCAACCTCGTAGCCAAGACGAGTAATCGCATCGTTGATTGTCGGCCCCGCACCAATGATTGCCTGATCGACGAAGGCGAGGGCAGCAGCGCTCGCCTTCGTCGGTTCGCTCGTTTCGAACACGGAGATGGCGACGGCCACGATGTCGTGGGCAGGGAGCGTCACCACGCCGAGCGCAAGCACGGTCACGACGCATCCGATCAGTGCGATGTATTCGACGGTGCTCTGGCCGCGGCGCGATCGCATACGCGCAGCATGCGTCGAGGCCTCGGCGCGGCGTCGCGCGTAGACGCGAGAATTTGCTGCGCTCTCAGGTGGGGTCTGCGCAGAGGATCGCGTACGACGCACGCAGATGCCTTAGAGGCGGGCGCATCCGTGCCTGCGTCGCAACACAGCGCCGGTTTCGGCCACTGACACCCTCTAGGCGTGCGGTGGCGACGAAGGCTCGTCAGCATCGGCGATGCGTTCGAGTTGCGAGCCGACCCGATCGATCGCCCACGTGATGCGCTCGAGTTCCTTCTCGATGCGCTGCGAGCGCGCCTCGAGTTTCGCGACATCGCCGC
>SHUX01000037.1 GCA_009694475.1 Thermoleophilia bacterium | reverse complement strand
GCGCTGGGGCGTGCGTACCGTCACGATCCGTTTCCTCTAGGAACTCCTACCGAGCAACTCGACAAAGGCCGCCTCGTCGAGGATCGGTACGCCCGCCTGCTCGGCTTTGGCCAACTTGGAGCCGGCCTTCTCGCCGGCCACGAGATACGACGTCGCTTTCGAGACGGAACCGGTGGTCTTGCCACCGAGCCGCTCGATCGCCGCGTGCGCCTCGTCGCGCGACATTCCTGCCAACGTGCCTGTCACCACGAAGGTCATCCCTATCAACGGGCCCTCGACTGGCAACTCGTCCGCGCCCAGTGTCAGCGTGACGCCCGCCGCGGCGAGCGCCGCGACCTCCGCCTGACGTTCTGGATCCGCACACCAGGCGGCGACGGCCTCTGCGATCACCATGCCGACGCCATCGACCTCGGCGATCTCCTCGGAGCCGGCCTGGACCAGCCGTTCCATCGAGCCGAAGGCACGCGTGATCGCCTGCGCCGTCACCAAGCCAACGTGCGGGATACCAAGACCAAACAGCACGTTGCCAAACGGACGTGCCCGTGAGGCGGCGATCGCCTCGACCGTATTGCGCGCCGAGGTCTCCTGAAAGCCCTCGAGCGGCAGCAGGTCGTCGACCGTCAGCGCGTACAGGTCGCTCGAGCGGCGCACCAGCTCGAGTTCGTAGAGGCGCTCGATCAGCTTCTCCCCCACGCCGTCGATATCCATCGCGCTACGAGAGACGAAGTGCTTGATGCCCTCGATGTCGCGGCTCGGGCAGCGCGGGTTGACGCAGAAGTGCTTGGCGTCCTCTTCGTTCTTGACGACGGGCTCGCCACACGCCGGACAGTCGTCCGGCATACGAAACACCTGCTCCGCGCCCGTGCGGTCCTCCAGCACGGGACCCAGCACCTGCGGGATCACGTCGCCGGCCCGCTGCACGATCACGGTATCGCCGACGCGAATGTCCTTGCGATTGATGTCCTCTTCGTTGTGCAACGTCGCATGCCGCACGACAACACCGCCGACCTCGATGGGCTCGAGTTCGGCAAACGGGTTGAGCGCGCCGGTGCGTCCGACGTTGATCTCGATACCGAGCAGTTTTGTGGTGCGTGTCGTGGGTGGAAACTTGAACGCGATCGCCCACCGCGGGTCGCGACCGACCGCACCGAGCGTGGCCTGCAGGGCAAGGTCGTCGACCTTGACGACCGCGCCATCGATGTCGTAGTCCAGGCTCTCGCGGTCGCGCTCAATTGCGTGGCAGGCCTCGCGGACCGCCTCGATTCCAACCATCCGTTGGATGCGGGGATTGACGGGAAAGCCGCGTTCGCTGAGCCACCCCAGTGCCTCGGACTGCGACGCAAACGCTATCCCCTCCAGCGCACCGACCGCGTAACTCCAGAACGACAATGGTCGCTCAGCCGTGATCGCCGAGTCGAGTTGTCGCAGCGACCCAGCCGCCGTATTGCGCGGGTTCATATACACCGGCAGGCCAGCGTCGAGACGCTCTTCGTTGAGTCGCCGGAAGGCCTCGAGGGGGATATAGCACTCGCCGCGCACCTCGATCAGCACGGGCGGATTGGGATCGTCGATCGAAAGTGGGATTGCCCGAATCGTACGGACATTCGCCGTCACGTCCTCGCCCGCCTCGCCATTGCCACGCGTCACCGCACGCTCGAGCAGGCCGTCGCGATACACCAACGATAACGCCAGGCCATCGATCTTTGGCTCGACCACGAAGGCCGGCTCGCCTGCGTGCCCAGCCTCGCCCAGCAACTTCTGCAGGCGAACATCCCAGGCGATCAGCTCGTCGTCGTCGCGCGCATTGGCAAGCGACAACATCGGCAACAGGTGGCGCACCTCGCTAAAGCCCCCGGAGACGCCACCTGAGACGCGCTGGGTGGGCGAATCGGGCTCGACCAACTCTGGGTGGGCGGTCTCCAACGCACGCAGTTCGCGCAACGCCGCGTCATAGGTGGCGTCGTCCACAACCGGGGCGTCGTCGAGGTAGTAGGCGCGGTCCCAGGCCCGCAGCTGGGTGCGGAGTCCGGCGGCGCGGGCGGTGCTCATACCGTCAACACTCGCAGCAGTTCAGCCGGATCGTCGACGATCTCGAGCGGATTCTCGGCGGCCAAGGCGTCGCGGTCGAAGGCGCCCCACGTGACACCAATCGCAGCGCACCCCGCTGCATGTGCGGCCTGTAGATCGAACGGCGAGTCACCGATGTACACCGTCTCGGCTGGTGTGGCCTCAAGCCGGTCCATCGCGACCTGCAGCGGCTCCGGATGCGGCTTGTGCCGAGTCGAGTCTTCGATCGTAATCACGACATCCCAAACGATCGGCGGTGGCAGCGCCTTCCAGGCAAGATCGACCGCGTCCAGCATTTTTGACGTCACGATGCCGAGGCGAGCGCCCTCGCGTTCGAGCTCGACAATCAGCTCGTCCATGCCGTCGTAGCGTTCGATTAGGCGGGCCGTGTTGGCGTGGTTCCACGTGCAGTAGGTGTGGAAGAGCTCGTCGGCGTTGTCGGCGCTGAACTTTTCCATCTGCTCGCGCAGCGGAGTGCCGATCCCGGCCATCAACTGCTCGTCGGTCATCGTCACGCCCAATACCTCGCGTAGCGCGTGCTCGTGCGAGGCGCGGATCAACTCGACGGTATCGAGGACCGTGCCATCAAGATCGAACAGAACCACGGGCCAGCGAAGCGTGTGCACAGGCGAAACGGTATCGCGCCCGTCCGTGGACGCGTACGCCGCGAAAACCTTTGCAGTTCGCTCTACGCTTCTCTGATGCCATCCTCGTCGCTTACTTCGCTGCAGCGCCAAATCTATTGGTCTGCCCCGTCGCCTCTGATCGAGCATGGTCGTCGCCGCACCGCGTTTGGACTGCTGTTGGTGCTGGGCTGTGAGCGCCTGCTGCGTGAGGGCCGCCTCCATGGCCCGCAGGCACGTCTGGCTGCCGCCCAGATCCAGGCGGCGCGACTGCTCGCCGTACCCGTCACGGGCGCGCGCTGGAAGACGCGGCGAGGAGACGTACTGCGCAGAGACGGCGACGACCTCGCCGCCGCACTCGCCGCGAAGGCCGCTGGCTCGGAGGCCTCCCCGGCCGGCTCGCTGATTGCCGCCTGCGACCTGCTCGAAGAGGTGATCGAGTGGCTCGCCGCCGGCGCGTTGCGTGGCGCCGCTGTCCCCGCTGCGATCGACCGGCTGCGCGTGGCCCAGGTCCTGCTCCGAGAGCACCAGTTTGACGGCGAGGACCACGACGACCCCCAAGGACTTCCCCACCGCGAACTCGTCCGCGACGAGCCGTCGTCAACACCGACTGTATGGGTCGACGAGGACTAGTCGAGCAGACCCTCAAGGCCCGTCATGAGCGTCGCACTCCCGGGATGCTCCCAATCGACGTGCAGCGCCGTGATCGCAACGTAACCATCCGCGATCGCCTCAAAGTCTGTCCCCGGCGTGCGGTGATAGTCGGCATCGCCCGCATAGAGGCGAAAGCGCTGCTTGCCACCACGCTCCTCGGTGAGTTCGATCTGGTCGGCCCAGATCCGACGGCCGAGCTTGCAGACGCGGAGGCCCTGCGGCGTGCCGGTCGGACAGTTGAGATTGACCAGCAGGTCCTTGCCGAAGGTGCCAACAGCAAGCAGCGTGGCAAGGCGAGGCACAATCCGCTCGGCCGTGGCGAACTCGTAGTCGCCATCGCGCGTGTGATGCAGCTCGCCGCCGGTCGACTGCTGCGAGATCGCGAGCCCCGGATAGCCGAGCAGGATCCCCTCAATCGCCGCGGCGATGGTGCCAGAGTAGGTGACGTCATCGCCAAGGTTGAGACCGAGGTTGGCGCCCGCAACGACTAGATCGAACGACGAGCCAGGCTCGCGCGCCTCGGCAAAGCGCACGCAGTCGACCGGCGTGCCCCCGACAGCAAACGCCTGCGTCGCACCCGGTACCTCGCGCTCCTCGACCTCGAGCGTGCCGCGAATCGTGATGCCACGAGCAACCGCGCTCTGGTTCGTCGCGGGCGCGACGACCAGCACCTCCGCGACCGTACTGAGCGCGCGCGCGATCGCGTGGAGCCCCGGCGAGTCGATGCCGTCGTCGTTCGTCAGGAGCACGCGCATGAACCATGCAGGATACCCGTGCCCCTATGCTGCCCGCGTGAGTGCAGGCGAAACCATGAGTGGCTTCACCCGCTCTGAACGCGTCCAGTTCAGCCTCATTTCCCTCATCGCGGTGGCGGCAATTGGGCTCGAGTTCGCGCATGCCAACTCGGTCCTGATCTTTATCGTGGCGGGACTTGCCGTCGCAGGCGTGGCACATATTCTCGGCGTCGCGACGGAGCAGGCCGGCGAGGCAGCCGGCCCGCGGATCTCCGCCCTCCTCAATGCCACCTTCGGCAATGCCGCCGAACTGATCATCGTCGTGCTCGCGATTCGCCAAGGCGGCGAACTGATCGACGTCGCGCGCTACTCGATTATCGGCTCGGTGATGGGCAACATCCTGCTGATCCTCGGCGCTTCGCTGCTCGTCTCTGGCATTCGCCATGGCCGCCAGAGCTTTAATGCCGTGATCAGCGGCGTCAACGGCACGATGCTGCTGCTGGCAACCGCAGCACTGGCCTTGCCGACACTGTTCACAATCGTACTACCCACGGAAACGAGCGGCGCGGTCAGCATCTCGGCCGGCGTCGCGATCGTGATGGCGATCCTCTACGCCTTGTATCTCTTTCATGCCTTTCGCTCGCCCGAGCAATCGGCCGCCTCTCAGGGGCATGCCCACTGGTCGCCACGCCTATCGATCATCGTGCTCGTCTTGTCGGCTGCAGTGACGGGTCTCTTGTCGGAGTTTCTGGTCACGGCCATCGAACCAACGATCGAGGCGACCGGTATCTCGGCCGTCTTTGTCGGTCTGATTATCGTCCCGCTGGTCGGCAACATCGCCGAGCATTTCGCGGCGATCAAGATTGCCGCAAAGGGCGATCTTGACTTTGCGATGGGAATCGCCTTCAACTCGGCTTTACAGGTCGCCCTAGCCGTGACGGCGGTGGCCGTCGCTGCTGGCTTTATCTTCGGCCATGAGTTGACACTGTCGTTTGGGGCGCTCGAGATGGCAGTGCTGATCGCCGCCGCGATCCTTGCCGCCTTTATCGCCACGAACGGCCACGCGACGTGGCTCGAGGGTGCCGAGTTGATCGCAATCTACGTGATCGCTGCGCTCGCCTTCTGGTACGTATAGCCAGTCGTTAGCGACGCGGGTCAGAGCCCGAGCCGCTGACGTAATCCACGTGCACGAGGCAGAGTGCGTGCGCGGGTGCTGTCCAGCCCGCCTCCGACCGCAGCGCGCCCGTTAGGAGCGCCGGAAACTGGTCCGGGGCGTTGCCCTTGTCGCCACGCGCCGTCACGATCATGGTGCCGACTAGGGTCCTCACCATGTGCCGCAGGAAGGCGTTGGCCGTGATCTCGAAGCGGATGCCGATCTCCGTGTCGACCCAGCGGGCGGTCTGCACGGTACGCGTGAAGGTTTTGTGCTCGGTCTCGGCTGGTGTGAAGGCTCGGAAGTCGTGCTCACCGACGATCGCTGCGGCGAGCGTGTCGAGTACCGCCCGATCCAAGCGGCGGGGCTCATGCAGCTCGCGGCGACACTGCAGCGGGTCGCGCAGTTGACCAAGCCGCACGTCGTAGGCGTAGGAGCGACTACGCGCCGAGAAGCGGGCACTAAAGTCAGCCGGAACCTCGTCGGCGGCAGTGACGACGATGTCGGTCGGCAGCATGTCGTTGAGCGCCCGTGGCAATGCAGCCGTCGGTGGACCACCCTCACGCAGCACGCTGACGACCTGCCCCGTCGCGTGCACACCTGCATCGGTGCGTCCTGCCACAACGACGTCGCCACGCGCATCATGTAGACGGTCGATCGCTCGCGTCAGCTCGCGTTCGATCGTCCGCGTACCGGGCTGCTGTGCCCAGCCAGTGAAGCCCGTGCCGTCGTAGGCGACCTGAAGACGCGTATTGATCACCGGACGGGATCGATGCGGTCCAGGAGCTGAGCCGCCCCACCGCCCCGCGCCACGATGATCAGACAACCGGCGGCCAGCAGGGCGCCACCAATCAGTGGGACACCACCCTCAACGCGCCCAACCGTCGCGACGAGCACGAGCGCCACGACGAGCAGGACGAGTGCCGAGAGGCGACTCGCCAAGCCGAGCAGAAGCAATAGACCAAACAGGACCAGAGACACCAGCCCGATCCAGATCGACGCCGATGGGGCTGGCATGCCCCATGCCTCAGCATGAAGCGCCAATGTCGCCTGCCCCCGAAGGTTGGTGAAGGCGACCACCAGTGCCGCCACACCAACGAGGACGCGCACGAACATCAGCACCACCACGTTAAGCCCACGCGAGCGAGGTGTCGTTGCCGAAATGCCCAGATCGAGCAGGCTGCGAGTGCTCTGGGGTTCGAACCCGCCCACGGCCCTATGCCCCGGTCGCCGCGCCAGTATCGATCTGCGTGCCTGCGATCAGCGCGCGCAGTTCGGGTTCGAGCGCTTCAAAGGCCACGGAGGGCACGGTGCAGACGATCGCGTAGCCAGAGCCATTGATAGTCGTGAGACCAACCAGTTGACGCAGACGCAGGCCCGCCGCCTCCCACTCCACGGTGCGCAGATGACCAGGTGCTCCACTGATCTCGATGTGCTCGACCGGGCGTGACTCTTGCACGGGAATCTGATCCGCCAGTTTCTGCACCCAACCGCTCGAGAACCCGCCAAGACCCATGCTGTTGCAGAGCGTCTCGCGCGTCACCACAACATTCGGCTGAGCACCCTCGGTGACCGGCCCAACGATCGTCAGTACCGTCCGATCCTCCCAGCCCTCAGGCTTCGAAATCGTGACGCCACCGGACGTGATGTGGGTGGTATCACTCATGCCCACCGCACACACAGACTGTTAGATCACTCGACCCACTCGAGGATCGCCATCTCGGCGTTATCCCCGGAGCGAGGTCCAAGCTTGACGATCCGAGTGTAGCCACCCGAGCGCTCAGCGAACTTCGGTGCGACCTCCGCAAACAACGCGTGCACGACGTCACCGCTGCGCAGATAGGCCTTGGCCTGACGGCGAGCGTGCAAGTCGCCACGCTTACCGAGGGTGACCATCTTCTCTGCGATCGGCCGCACTTCCTTGGCCTTGGCGAGCGTCGTCGTAATCCGGCCGTGCTCGACGAGCGAGCCGGTCAGGTTCGAGAACAGCGCCTTGCGGTGCGCGGAATCGCGCCCGAGGACGCGTCCTTTGCGTGCGTGTCGCATGGTTAGCCCTCGTCCCCGCGCAACCGCAGACCATGGGCACCGAGTGCCGCACGAATCTCATCGATCGACTTGCGACCGAAGTTCGGGATGGCGGCAAGGTCACGATCCGACTTGGCAACGAGATCGCCAACCGTCTCGATGCCAACGCGCTTGAGACAGTTGTACGAGCGGACGCCAAGCTCGAGCTCCTCGATCAGGATGTGCTCCATCCCGTGCGTCGGCGCGACGTCGTACTCGGGCATGCTCACCTCGAGGCTACGAGCCAACTCGGCCGTATCCATGTTGGCGAAGATGTTGAGCTGACGGATCAGAATCTCGGCAGCGTTCGTGACTGCGTCCTTCGGGTTGATCGCGCCATTCGTCTTGACGTGCAGCGTGAGTTTGTCGAAGTCCGTGTCCGAACCGACGCGTGCTGGCTCGACCATGTAGGTGACACGGCGGACGGGCGAAAAGATCGAGTCGACGGGGATGACCCCGATCGTCGTCTCGAAGTCCTTGTTCTCTGCGGCGGAAACGTACCCACGGCCACGACCGATCGTGAGCGACATTTCGAGCTTCGACTTAGCGGCTAGGTTGCAGATCACGAGGTCCTTGTTGAGGATCTCAACCGGACCAGCAATCGCAATATCAGCAGCGGTCACGACGCCAGGGCCGGACTTGACGATGTCGGCTTCGATCTCGGGAGCATCACCCTCAATATTGAGGATTAGGCCCTTGAGGTTCAGGATGATGTCGGTGACGTCCTCGCGGACTCCCGGCACCGTCGTGAACTCGTGCTGCGCGCCCTCGATGCGGACGCTCGTAACCGCAGCGCCCTCCAACGAGGAGAGCAACACGCGGCGAAGCGAGTTGCCGAACGTGTAGCCGAAGCCACGCTCGAGGGGCTCCACAACGAAGACTCCCTCAGTAGCGGAGACCTCTTCATGGACGATCTGTGGCATCTGGAATTCAAGCATGCGGGTGCTCACTTCGAGTACAGCTCCACGATCAGCTGCTCTTGGACAGGGGTATCGATCTCCTCACGGTCAGGCATACGAACGACCTTGCCCGTGAGGTTGTCATGGTCAGCCTGCAGCCAGTTGGCTACAGACGCCGTGAGGTCTGTCGCGTTGCGGACCGCGACCTCGCCTGCTGCGCCGGGGCGCAACGAAACGATGTCATCTGTCCGAACTTGGTACGAGGGGATGTTGACCCGACGACCGTTGACATGGAAGTGGCCGTGGCGCACAAGCTGACGAGCCTGCGCACGCGACGCGGCGAAACCGAGGCGATAGACGACGTTGTCGAGGCGGAGCTCGAGGAGGCGCAAAAGCTCCTCACCCGTGATGCCCTGACGACGCGAGGCCTTCGCGTAGTAGTTGCGGAACTGCTTCTCCAGCACGCCGTAGTAGCGACGGGCCTTCTGCTTCTCGCGCAACTGCAGCAAGTACTCAGACTGCTTGATGCGTCCGCGGCCATGCTGGCCCGGCGGATAGGAGCGGCGCTCAACGGCGCACTTCTCGGTCAGACAGCGCTCGCCCTTGAGGAAGAGCTTGACGCCTTCACGGCGGCACTGACGACACTTAGGATCGGTAACTCGAGCCATCTTCTGAGAGCCTCCTTAGACCCGGCGCCGTTTGCGGGCACGGCAGCCGTTGTGGGCCTGCGGAGAAACGTCGCGAACGCCGATGATCTCGAGTCCGGCAGCCTGCAGGGAGCGCATCGCAGTCTCGCGACCGGAGCCTGGGCCCTTCAGGAACACTTCGATCTTCTGGAGACCATGCTCCATGCCCTCACGCGCACACAGGTCGGCGGTCACCTGAGCGGCGAACGGCGTCGACTTGCGCGAACCCTTGAATCCAGCTGCACCAGCGCTCTTCCAGGCGAGGACGTTGCCCTCGCGGTCGGTCAGAGCGACGATCGTGTTGTTGAACGACGTCTTGATATGGGCTTGGCCAATCGCGATGTTCTTGCGCACCTTGCGACGCGTGCGACCGCGAGTACCACCGGACTTTCGGGGAGGAGCCATGAAGCGGGTCGATCCTTTCCTTAAGCCTTACGGCTGCGCCCGACGGTCTTCTTCGGGCCTTTCCGGGTGCGTGCGTTGGTCTTGGTGCGCTGGCCGTGAACGGGCAGGCCACGACGATGGCGAATACCGCGGTAGCAGCCGATCTCCATCAGACGCTTGATGTTCGAGGAGCGCTCGCGGCGCAGATCGCCTTCGACCTGAAGGTTGGCGTCGATGTACGCACGAATGCGGGCGACTTCCTCGTCGGTCAGATCGCGTACTTTCTGCTCCGAGCCGATGCCGAGTTCCTTGCAGACGGACTGAGCGGTCGAGCGGCCGATGCCGAAAATGTACGTCAGCCCGATCTCCACGCGCTTTTCCCGGGGGATGTTGACTCCTGCGATGCGCGCCACTACTACCCCTGACGCTGCTTGTGACGAGGATTCGGACAAATCACGTGCACCACGCCCGAACGCCGAATGACTCGGCATTTTTCACACATCGGCTTAACGCTGGGACGCACCTTCATGAAACCCTCGGCTGAAATCTGTCGGTACAGGGACTGCGCAGGGCGTGTCTCGAGACACTCTCCGAGCGCGAATGCGCACGGTAGCAGAACCCGGAAAGTTGATGCGTCAGGCGCATTAGATCCTGGCGTCCACAATTGACGTTCCCTGCGCCAATGTCAGGATCCGCGGACCATCGTCGGTGATCGCCACGGTGTGCTCAAAATGGGCTGCGAGCGACTGATCGGTCGTGAAAATCGACCAACCATCCTCGTCCATGACGATCTCGTAGGCGCCAGCGGTAATCATTGGCTCAATCGCTAGCGTCATTCCGGTTTTGAGCTCGGGTCCCGTGCCCGCCTCGCCATAGTTGCGAACCTGTGGGTCTTCATGCATCGAGCGCCCCACGCCATGTCCCACGAGATCGCGGACTACAGCAAAGCCAGCGGCCTCCACCACGCCCTGGACGGCATGACCGATGTCGCCGACGCGACCACCGACCTTGCACACCTCGACGGCTGCTGCGAGCGAGGCCTGACAGGTACGAAGCAGCGCCTTGGTCGCTTCCGGGACCTCGCCAATCATGATCGTAACGGCGGAGTCGCCAACGAAGCCCTGACGCGTCACACCGACGTCGATCGACAGAATGTCACCCTCCTCCAGCACGATCGCGTCACTCGGAATGCCGTGGACAATCATATCGTTCGGCGAGGCGCAGATCGAACCGGGAAAGCCGTGATAGCCCTTGAAGGTCGGGACACCGCCAGCAGCACGAATGTGACGCTCAGCGATCTCGTCGAGGTCTAGGGTCGACATTCCCGGCCGCGCGCTCTCGGCGAGCAGCCCAAGCGTCTCGGCGACGATCGCACCCGCTGCCGCCATACGGTCAAGGTCGTTGGGCGACTTGCGGTGAATCACGCAGGCTGAACCGCGTCGAGCCGTGCGGCAACGTCGTCGGTGGTGCCCATGCCGTCAATCACGACCTCACGAACACCTACCTGCTGGTAGTGCTCGCGCACAGGTAGCGTCTGCGCGAGGTAGACGTTGCGGTAGCGATTGCGCACGACGTCGGCCTGATCGTCGGGGCGACGCTCCAGCGGCAGGCCCTCATCGTCATCGATGCCTGGCAGTTTGGGTGGGTCGTAGAGCTCGTGGTAGATGCGTCCGTTCTTGGCGACGAGACGGCCCGAGATGCGCCGCACGACCTCCTCCTCGGAGACATCGAGCACGAGCACACAGTCGAGTGGTCGGCCACGCTCGGCCAGCATCTGGTCGAGCGCTACCGCCTGTGGCACGGTGCGCGGGAAGCCATCGAGCAAGAAGCCACCCGCCGCGTCTGGCTCGGCGATACGTTCGCCCAGCATCCGCACGACGAGGTCGTCGGGGACGAGGTCGCCCGCATCCATGTACCCCTTCGCCTCTACACCAAGCGCCGTGTTGCCCTTGACGTGTGCGCGCAGCATGTCGCCCGTCGCAATGTGCGGCACGGCAAGCCGCCTCGCCAGACGCGGAGCCTGCGTGCCCTTGCCCGCTCCGGGCGGGCCGAAGATGAGGTACGCCCCAGGCACGCTTACTTCAGGAAGCCGTCGTAGTGGCGCATCATGACCTGCGATTCCATCTGCCGCATGGTGTCGAGCGCGACGCCGACGATGATCAGGATTGATGTGCCACCAAGCGCCTGTGCCACGGCCTGCGAGAAGCCGCCGTACTTAATGAAAATCGTGGGGAGAACGGCGATCGAACCGAGAAACAGCGAGCCGGGCAAGGTCAGCCGCGTCATCACACGATCAAGGTACTGCGCCGTTGGTCGACCGGGACGCACGCCCGGAATAAAACCGCCGTACTTTTTCAGGTTCTCGGCCTGCTCCACGGGATTGAATTGTACCGCCGTGTAGAAGAACGAGAACATCACGATCAGCAGGAATTCGAAGATAATCGCAGCCCAACTCGACGGCTGGAACCAATCGGCGAGGAAGTTGAGCGACGGCACGAGCTGCCCGATCGTCGGCGGCAGGAACATCACAGCCACGGCGAAGATGACGGGGATGACACCCGCCATGTTGACGCGCAGCGGCATATACGTGGAGCCACCTTGGGTCATGCGGCGGCCCACCATCCGTTTGGCGTACTGGATCGGAATCCGGCGTTGCCCCTCATTGACGTAGACAACCGCGACGACCACGGCCAAGATGATGATCGGCAACGACAACTTCTGGAAGGTTCCCGAGTTGGCCCAGGCGCGTACGCCGACAGGCAGCGAGACGAGGATCGAGGCGAAGATCAGCAGGGACTGACCGTTGCCGATACCACGTTGCGTGATCAATTCGCCCATCCACATCAGCACTGTCGTGCCCGCTGTCAGCGTTACGACGATCAGAATGAAGGACCGCGGCGTCAGGCTAGTCAGTGAGTTCGAGCCACCGAGAACTGACCCATTGTGAAAGAGGATCACGTAGCCGACCGATTGCAGTGCGGCCAGGATCACCGTCAGATAGCGCGTGTATTGCGTGATCTTCTTCTGTCCCGCTTCGCCCTCTTTCTGCAGTGCCTCAAGGCGCGGGAGAACCACCGTCATCAGCTGCATGATGATCGACGCCGTGATGTACGGCATGATCCCGAGCGCGAAGAACGAGAGGTTCTGCAGCGCCTGTCCCGAGAAGAGATTGAGGTAACCGAGGATCGTCGAACCGGCACCACCACTGAAGAGGTTCTGGATCTCTGCGGTGTTGACGCCCGGTGTCGGCAGCCACGAGCCCGCACGGTAGAGCAGCAGCATCGCCGCTGTGAACAAGAGCCGATTGCGGAGTTCCGGAACCCGGAACGAGTTGAGGACTGCGCTCAGCATCCCCGCTGCCTACGCGTCAAATCCGTCCGCCGAGGCGCGCTCGATAACAGCGGCGGTCCCGCCAGCAGCCTCGATCTTGGCCTTGGCAGACGCAGAGAAACCGTGAGCATGAATCGTGAGGGCGTGCGTGATGTCGCCCTCGCCGAGCACCTTGAGTGGGTGCTTGATCCGGCTCAGGAGTCCACAGGCAACCAGCATCTCCGGGGTTACCTCGCTGCCTGCTGGGAACTTCTCGGCGACATCGCCGATGTTGACGATCTCCGTCTGCGTGCGGAAGGGACCCATCGGCATCGACTTCTTCATGTGCGGGCCGCGGAGCTTGCCGGTACGCATGTAGAGCGGCATCTGCCCGCCCTCGAAGCCAGGTCGCATGCTGTGCGAGCCGGACCGCGACTTCTGACCCTTCTGGCCACGGCCAGAGGTCTTGCCGGTGCCGCTGCCATTGCCACGACCGACACGCTTGCGCGCCTTCGTGGAACCCGGAGCGGGGCTCAGATTGCTGAGGGTAATGAGTTCGGTCATTTGGCGTCTACCTCTTCGACCTTCACAAGATACGACACCTGATGCAGCATGCCCTGCAACGACGCGGAGTCCTGATGGACACGCGACATGCCAATGCGGCGCAGACCGAGCGCACGCAACGTGCCGCGATGCTCCTGCTGAACGCCAATCGTCGACTTAACCTGGGTGACCTTCAAGCTCACGCCGATACCTCTTCGGATGCAGCAGCGGCGGGCTCAGCCTGCTTGGCTCGCTGCGGAAGGATCTCGTGCACCGACTTGCCACGCAGGGCCGCGACGTCCTCGGGACGACGGAGACTGCGCAGGCCATTCTCGGCCGCACGACAAAGGTTGATCGGCGTAGACGTACCAAGCGACTTGGCGAGCACGTCCTTGAGGCCAGCGAGTTCGAGCACCGCTCGCACACCGGCACCGGCGATCACGCCAGTACCCTGCGAGGCGGGCTTCAGGAGCACGCGACCGGCGCCATAGACGCCCGTGATCTCGTGCGTGATGGTGGTGTGATGGCGCGGCACCGTAAAGAGATTCTTCTTGGCATCCTCGATCGCCTTCTGAATCGCCATTGGCACCTCGTTCGCCTTGCCGTAGCCAACGCCGACCTGCTCGATTTCATCCCCGACCACGACCAGCGCGGTGAAGGAGAAGCGGCGGCCACCCTTGACGACCTTGGCGACGCGATTGATCTCGACGACGCGCTCGTGGAGCTCTCGCCCGTGTACATCCGTACCGACGCGGCTTGCCATCAGAACTCGAGACCTCCCTCGCGCGCACCATCGGCGAGCGCCTTGACACGACCGTGATAGAGAAACCCGCCGCGGTCGAAGACGACGTTGCTGATGCCAGCTGCCTTTGCGCGCTCAGCGATGAGCGCACCCGTAGCTTTGGCCTTGGCCGACTTATCGCCGTCCTTGATCGTGCGCGAATCGGCGGCCGCGAGGGTGGTACCCGTCACGTCGTCGATCACCTGCACGTAGATATCGGAGTTGGACCGGAAGACGGCCAGGCGCGGACGCGCGGCGGTACCGGTAATCGTGCCGCGCACCCGACGGT
The DNA here is from genome assembly GCA_009694475.1 of Thermoleophilia bacterium. Taxonomy (GTDB): domain Bacteria; phylum Actinomycetota; class Thermoleophilia; order Gaiellales; family F1-60-MAGs149; genus F1-60-MAGs149. The sequence goes on along the minus strand of SHUX01000037.1, from coordinate 1,319 downwards.
GGCGACGCTGTCGTGCTTGAACTAGGGTCATTTTGCTCATGGTGTATCCCGCACGCTACGCGCGCTTGCCGACCTTTCGAACCACGTGCTCGCCGACGTAACGAATGCCCTTGCCCTTGTAGGGCTCTGGCGGTCGGAGCTTTCGGATTTCCGCGGCGACCTGGCCGACGCGCTGCTTGTCGATGCCGCGCACGATGATCTGCGTGGGCTGCGGCACCTCGAACTCGATTCCCTCAGGCGCGATGTACTTGACGGCGTGCGAGTACCCGAGCGTGAGCTCGAGGTTCTTGCCCCGCGCCTGACAGCGGTAACCGACACCCTGAATCTCGAGCTGCTTCTCGTACCCATTGGCGACACCCTCGACCATATTGGCGACGAGCGAACGCGTGAGTCCGTGGAGCGCACGATGGTTCGGACGATCGGTCGGACGCTCGATCGTGACAACACCCTCGTCGACGACGATCTTCATGTCTGCGTTGATGTTCTGTTCGAGCGTCCCCTTCGGACCGGTCACGGTGACGCGCCCAGGGGCGACCTCGATCGTGACTCCGGATGGAACGTTGATAATGCGGCGGCCAATACGACTCATGAGATCACCAGATGAAGCACAGCACTTCGCCACCGACGCCGCGCTTCGCGGCCTCGGACGCAGTACAGACGCCAGTAGAGGTGGACATGATGGCAGTTCCGAGGCCACCAAGGACGCGGGGCAACCGGTCCTTCGGCGCATACATACGCCGACCAGGCTTCGAAACACGCTTGAGCCCGTAGATCACGCGCTCACGATTGCGGCCGTACTTCAACTCCACCACGAGTAGTGGCTGCGGCTTCGCGGCCTCTTCGGACCACGAGACGATGTAGCCCTCCTCGAGCAGGATGCGGGCGATCTCGCGCTTGTTACGCGAGGACGGCATGATGACCTTGTCATGCAACGCCGTGTTGGCGTTGCGGATTCGGGTCAGCATGTCTGCGATGGGATCGTTGACCATGGTGCTACCAGCTCGACTTTGTCATTCCGGGGATTACGCCCTCATGCGCAAGCTGCCGGAGGCAGATGCGGCACAGGCCGAACTTCTTGTAGACGGCACGCGGCCGGCCACACTTCTGGCAGCGCGAGTACGCGCGAACCTTGTACTTGGCCGGGCGAGCGGCCTTCATGCGCAGGGCAGTCTTTGCCATATCCTGACTCAGGCCTCTCGGAACGGCATGCCGAGTTCGCGAAGCAGTTCTCGTGCCTCATCGTCGGTTGCCGCGGTCGTGGTGATGGTGATATCCATGCCTCGGATCTGATCGATCCGGTCGTAATCAACTTCCGGGAA
>SHUX01000036.1 GCA_009694475.1 Thermoleophilia bacterium | reverse complement strand
GTCTCGTCCTGCGCAATTGTGCCGGCAGACGATGCCGTGGACGAGGTCGACGAGGTGGGCGGCGCAGGCGCGCCAGTGGACGCGGTGGAGGTGACGGAGACCGTCGTCCTGGCGGATTCCATCAACGTTGCCGACCCAGACGGCCTCGGCCAGTGGAAACGATACGCCTTGAAACTCGATGATGACACCGTCGAGCCGGTCGAAGAAGACGACGTAGACGACGTAGACGACGCTGCCGACGACGAACTGGACGACGAACTGGACGACGAGTAGCTCTTGCTCTTGCTCTTGCTCTGCCCGCCCGGTGCGAAGGCAGTGGCGGTAGTGTGAGGGCATTATGAATACGCGTCTACGCAGCCTCCTTGCTGGTGCCCTCGTGGTTGTCGCTGCGGGTCTGATTGCCGCGTGTGGCGGCAGTTCGTCGACGACTACGGCGGCGACGGCAACCGTGACGGAAACCGCAACGGCAATCGTGACGGTCACCACCACGGCGGAGGCGACAACGGCTGCCACGACCACGGCGACCGGGAGCACGATCTACACCGAAGACAACACGACGATCAATGTCGCGACGGGCGATTCGGTGACGGTCCAATTGCCGGTCAATCCGACGACTGGCTACACGTGGGTGGCCTCGTACCCGATGGGATACGTGCAGGTCTCGGACGACATTCTCAAGACGCAGAGCGATGGTGCGGTTGGTGTTGGCACGTATGAGCAGTGGGTCTTCGCGGCGGACACGGCTGGCACGGCGACGGTCAACTTCGATCTCTTCCCGCCGGGCAGCAATGCGAAGTCCGAGCAGACGGTGACCTTCACCGTCAACGCGTCCTAGCACGCGACATTCTGGGCCCGGGCCCAAAATGTCGCCTGCCTTCGACCTGCAGACAGCCTGGTTGTGTGGCTCGCACTGCTGCGGAGCAGAAGCGGCTGTCGTAAACCCGCTTCAGCACCGGCCTAGCAGGCTGAAAATCAGGCTGCTGTCCAGGTGTCGGGCGGGAAGTGGCCGACCTCCCAGATGTGGCCGTCGGGGTCGCAGAGAAAGAGGATGCGTGGGCCGGAAGGCTTGTCTTCTGCCGGCGCTAGGACACGAACGCCAGCGGCTTCTGCGCGGAGTTGACAGGCATCAACGTCACCAGCGGCCCGCATTGCAATTGCGATTGTGATCGGTCCCGGCATGGCAGGAAACGCGACGACGCCGGTCTCGCTCTCAAGGATCTCGGCCTGGATCAGATCGAGGTGCAGATTGTCGAGCACGAAGCGCGCGAGGATCTCGTTCTGGCTCTGCTTAACAAAGTGGAAGACGTCCTCGTAGAACGCCACAGACGCAGGGAAATCCCGGACGGCGAGCGTGATTGAGTCGACGCGGGCGGGAACAATCTGCATCTCTACGACCTCCGATCGTGCTGGCTCGACTTTAGCAGCGTTGCGAGACGACATTCTGGGCCCGGGCCCAAAGTGTCGCCTCTGAGGCATCGCTAGTCGAGGACGCGCTCGACCTCGCCCGCTGCGAAGCTCTGCGTTGAGCCGTCTGCGAGTGTCAGGACAAGGCAGCCAGCGGTGTCGATGCCGGCCGCCGTCCCCGGGAGTTCGCCTGAGGGCAGACGTAGTGTTAGTGCGTGCCCGGCGAGGCCATCAAGCGCGGCATAACGGGCGAGAAAAGCCGTTAGGCCCTCGCGATCAAAAAGTGTGAGGGCAGTATCGAGGCGGTCTGCAAGAGACTCGAGCAGTGCGACACGGTCGATCTCCGCACCGCCCTCGACAAGCAGCGACGTTGCCGGGAGACGATCAGTAGGTGGCAACTCGTCGCGCGTCAGATTCGCGTTGATACCGATGCCAATGATGGCGAATGGTGGGCCAGTGGCGGGAGTCACGAGCTCGACGAGGATTCCGGCCACCTTGCCACCCGCCACCACGAGATCATTTGGCCAGCGCAATTGGGCTGGCACAGGGAGCGACTCGGCCACGGCGATACCCACCACAAGCGACAGACAGCTGAGTTCGGCCAGCGCACGAGTCGGGCGAGCCAGATACGAGAACATCAGCGCTTTGCCGGGTGGATCACTCCAGGTTCGGCCACGCCGGCCGCGACCAGCGGTCTGATGGTCCGTCACAACAATGGTCCCCGCGGGCGCGCCTGCGAGTGCCTCATCGCGCACGATATCCTGCGTCGACGGACAGCTTGCGCGGGTAATTACGTTACGCGGTGTCGCGCGATGCGGGGCGGGGGCGTCCACGCGGCTACGATACCCTCGTGACCGCTCGTACGCGTACACCGAACCCGGGGGGGCGGAGATGACCGCGCTTGACAGAGATGCCATTCAGGCGATCATTCCGCACCGCGACCCCTTTCTGTTCGTCGACGAAATCGTCGAACTCGAACCGGGCGTCCGCGCCCATGGGCGCTGGACGATCACCGGCGAGGAGTGGTTTCTGCAAGGACACTTTCCTGGTAATCCGATCGTGCCGGGCGTCGTAATGGTTGAAGCCTCCGCACAAGTAGCCGCGATCTGTGCGCTGACACACCCCGACCATCAGGGCAAGTTTGGCGTCTTCGCGGGCATCGATGACGTGCGCTTTCGCCGGATCGTGCGCCCAGGGGACCTGCTCGACATGGTGATCGACGTCGATCGACTGCGCGGCCGGATTGGTCGGGTTCGCGCGACCGTCACAGTCGCTGACGAGCCGGCTGTCGATGGTGTCCTGACGTTCGGACTCTTGTCGGAGCCGCCGGCGTGATTGCAGCGGTCGAATCGGATCTCGCGATCATCGCCGTCGGTGCTGCGATTCCTAATCGCGTGGTGACAAACGAGGAGATCTCGCTGCGCGTTGAAACTGATGACGCCTGGATCCAAGAGCGCACCGGCATCCGTGAGCGCCGCATCGCCGCCGACGGGCAGACGGTTACCTCGCTGGCGATTATTGCCGCGCGGCAGGCGCTGGAGCGAGCCGACATCGCACCGGCTGAGATCGATTTGATCCTGACGGCAACGGCCTCACCCGAGCGCTCGTTTCCATCGATTTCTGCGCTCGTGGCCGACGACATCGGTGCCCACAGTGCGGGAGCCGTCGATCTGCTCGCGGCCTGTGCGGGCTTCGCTTACGCCTTGGGACAGGCCGTCGCTCAGATCCACGCTGGCTTCGCCACCACCGTGATGGTGATCGGCAGCGAGGTGCTCTCGGGTATTACCGACTGGGACGATCGCGGCACCTGCATTCTGTTCGGCGATGGTGCAGGCGCGGTGATCGTCCGAGCGGGCGCCGCACCAACCCGAGAGAACGTTGTCGTCGAACTCGGTGTCGACGGCTCCAAAGGTGGCGACCTCGTCGGCGATTTGACGTCACGGAACGGCGAGCCGGTCGACCGCAACATTCGCATGAACGGCAACGTCGTCTATCGCTTCGCCACCCAGGTGATCGTCGATTCCACCCGCCGAGCGCTCGAAGCGGGTGGCTACAGCCAAGACGATATCGACCTCTTCGTGCCGCACCAGGCTAACCTGCGTATCATCGAGAGCGGCGTTGCGCGCCTCAAGTTCCCCAGCGAGCGCGTCGTGATTACCCTCGACCAGTACGGCAACACGTCGTCGGCGTCGATCCCACTCTGCCTCGACTACGCCTGGCGTACCGGCCGTTTGCAGCCCGGGCAGCGCCTACTGATGATGGGGCTCGGTGGCGGCCTCGCGTGGGGCACGTGCCTGATCCGTTGGATGGGAGAACCCGCATGAAAACAGCATTTTGTTTCCCTGGACAGGGCTCGCAGTCGGTGGGCATGGGCACCGCCTTCGCTGATACCTCGCCCGCCGCCGCTGCAGTCTTTGCGGAGGCCTCTGCCGCCTACGGCGCCGACCTGCTCGAACTCTGCCGCAATGGACCGAAGGAGTTGCTCGATCAGACCGAAATCACACAGCCCGCGTTGACGACCGCCTCGCTTGCCTGCCTCGCTGCGGTGCGGGAGGCCGGGATTTCGGCGGACGTCTCGATCGGACACTCAGCCGGCGAGTACGCGGCGCTTGTCGCCTCGGGCATCCTAGAGATTGGCGATGCGATTCGACTGACGCAAGCACGCGGCGTCGCAACGGCAGCAGCCGCCGCCGCGACGCCGGGTGCGATGGCGGCTGTGATCGGCCTCGAGGACGCTGACGTCGAAGCTCTCTGTGACAGCATCGACGGGGTCTGGGTCGCGAACTACAACTGCCCCGGGCAGGTTGTTGTTTCGGGCGAGGACGTGGCAGTCGACGCTTTGATCGAAGCGGCAACGAAGGCCGGTGCACGACGGGCACTCAAACTGGCCGTCTCAGGCGCGTTTCATTCGCCTCTGACGGCTGCGGCAGCAGACGATTTGCGCCCTGCACTCGACGCGACAACCTTCCACGCACCAGCGACTAACTTCATCTCGACGGTCACCTGCCAAAGCGAGGACGAGACGGCAATTGTCGAAATACTCACGGCACAGCTCGGAGCGCCGGTACGCTTTACTCAGGTGGTGCAGTCACTTGCCAGCCAGGGTGTCACCGAGTTTGTCGAGGTGGGTCCTGGCGGAGTGCTCGCCGGTCTGATTCGACGTATCGATCGCAATTGTACGGTAGTTACGATTGGCGACCCTGAAGGGCTCGCCAAGGCACAGGAGGTGCTCCACCATGGCTGAACGACCGCTTGAAGGACGCGTAACACTCGTCACTGGGGGGTCCCGTGGCATTGGCGCAGCGATCTCGCAGCAACTGGCTGCCGCCGGCGCGAAGGTTGGAGTCAACTACACCGCCAACCGGGAGGCTGCCGAGGCGGTCGTGTCCGCGATTACGGCTGCTGGGGGCGAGGCTGTGGCGATCCTCGGCGACGTCAGTGACCCTGAGGCCGCGGGTGCGATGGTCGATGCAACGGAGGAGGCCTTTGGCGACGACCTCTGGAATCTCGTCGCGAACGCCGGCATCACGCGTGACAACCTGATCTCGCGCATCACGCCCGAGGATTGGGACCGGGTGATCGACGTCAACCTCGGCGGCACCTTCCACGTCGCCCGCGCCGCGTCGCGCAAGATGCTCCGGAAGAAGCGCGGCAGCATTGTCACGATGTCGAGTGTCGTTGGCGTCCACGGCAACCTCGGTCAGACAAACTATGCGGCCTCAAAGGGCGGTGTGATTGCCCTCACCAAGGCGCTCGCCAAAGAGGTCGGATCGCGGGGTATTCGCGTCAACTGTGTCGCTCCCGGCTACATCTCGACCGAACTGACCGATGTCCTCAACGACGAGATTCGTGGCGTCCTGCTCGCCCAGACGCCCCTCGGACGCCTCGGCGAGCCCGACGATATTGCTAACACCGTGCGCTTTCTCTTGTCCGACGATGCGGCCTTCGTGACCGGCGCAATCCTGTCAGTCGACGGCGGGCTGGGGATGTAGCTTGATGCGACGCATCGTCATCACCGGCATGGGGACAGTCAACCCGATTGGCAACAGCATTATTGAGTTCGATGCTGCGCTGCGTGTGGGTAAGCCGGGTGGCGGGCCGATCACGACGTTCGATGTCTCGGACAGTCCGGTCAAGATCGGCTGCGAGGTAAAGGGCTTCGATCCGGAGACCGTGATGGAGCGTAAGGCTGCGCGTCGCACGAGCCGCTACATCCACCTCGCGGTGGGTGCTGCGCGCGAGGCCGTTGAGGCTTCCGGGCTCGACATTGCCGCCGGGGGCGATCGTATTGGCACATCGATTGGCAGTGGCATTGGTGGCATGGACATGCAACTGGCCGCCCACGAGCACTACCTTGATCGCGGCATCGGGCGCTTCTCGCCCTTCTGGACGCCGGGGATCATCCCCAACATGGCGGCCGGTTACGTATCAATGGAGTTTGGTACGCGTGGACCGCTGGCCGCCTCGAGCACCGCTTGTGCGGCGTCGTCGATGTCGATTGGCGACGCGATGATGTACATCCGAGCGGGTATGGCGGACGCGATGTTGGCTGGGGGCTCCGAATCTGGCGTGACACCGGTAGGTGTCGGCGGCTTCCATGGCATCCGGGCCTGCTCGACACGTAACGACGATCCAGCAGGCGCCAGCCGGCCTTTCGACGCGACGCGCGACGGCATCGTGCTGGGCGAGGGCTCGACGGTGTTGGTACTCGAAGAGCTTGAGTATGCCTTGAACCGCGGGGCCACGATTCTTGCCGAAGTCACGGGTTACGGCCTATCGTCCGACGCCCATAACGTGACCGAGCCAGATCCGACCGGCGAGAACCCGGCGCGAGCGCTCCGCAACGCGATTGCCGATGCTGGGCGCACGATCGAAGACATCCAGTACATCAATGCCCATGGCACCTCGACGCCGATTGGCGATGCAGCAGAGACGCGCGTGCTGAAGAAGGTCTTTGGTGAGCGCGCCTACGAGATCCCCGTCTCGTCGACGAAGTCGATGACGGGGCACCTGCTCGGCGCAACGGGCGCAACCGAGGCCGCGATTTGCGTGCTCGCGATCCAGGGCGGCTACTTGCCGCCGACGATTAACCTCCACCATGCCGATCCGGACTGCGATCTGGACTACGTCCCGAATCTGATGCGCGAGCAGACCACCGATATTGCGCTGTCGAACGGCTTCGGTTTCGGAGGTCACAACGCCTCGCTGGTGATCGAACGGTTCAAGGAGCAGCGCGCCCTGTGACACCGATTGAGGTCAATGTTGAGCGCGTCTCGGGCGATGAGGGTGGTGGGCGCCGGCACCCAAATACCTGTCCGAATTGTCGGTCTCATTTTCGGGACGACGAACTGCGGCACTCGCTCCGTGTCTGTGCCCAGTGCAACCATCACTTCGCCGTTGGGGCAATGGAACGCATTGAGCAGTTGCTTGACCCCGGCTCGTTTGTGGAAGTCGGGGGCGACCTGCGTGCGGCCGACCCGCTCGCCTTTGTCGACCTCAAGCCCTATACCGATCGTCTGCTTGACGCCGAGTTGGCAACGGGGCTCGGCGACTCCCTCGTTGCGGGCAGTGGCAAGATTGTCGGCCGGCCTACCGCTGTGGCCGTGATGGACTTCGCCTTTATGGGTGGCTCAATGGGCAGCGTGATGGGCGAGCGCTTTTGTCTCGCCGCCGATCTTGCCGTGGCTCGACGCATGCCGTTGATCAGCGTGACGGCCTCGGGTGGTGCGCGCATGCAGGAGAACATTCTCGCGTTGATGCAGATGGCAAAGACGGTCGGCGCGATCGACAGCCTGCGGGAGGTCGGTGTGCCGTATATCTCGGTGCTGGCTCATCCGACAACGGGTGGTGTGATTGCCTCGTTCGCGTCGCTCGGCGATGTGGTTGTTGCCGAGCCGGGTGCGCTGCTCTCGTTTGCCGGCCCGCGCGTGGTTGAGCAGACGACGGGTGAGAAGACAGCCCCCGACTTTGGGCGCTCCGAGTCGAACCTGCGACTCGGGCAGCTCGATGCGGTGGTGCCGCGCCGCGAGTTGCGCGGAGAGCTGGCCAAGCTATTGATGTTGTTCTCGCCCGCGGAGGACGAGCCGACAGGCGACAACGAGCCACTTCCAACGGTAGGCAGCGACGACAACCCCATCGACCGCGTGCTCGGCATGTTTGGACTAGGGCGAAAGCGTGGTTAGGGTCTCGGACGAAGTTCGCCGCCTGCGCAAGCGCTTTGAGGCGCGTGCCGAGGAGTCGCAGATATGGGATGCGGTCCAGTTGGCTCGTCACCCCGATCGTCCGTACACGCTCGACTATGCCGAGCGGCTGTTTAGCGACGCCTTCGAGTTGCGTGGCGACCGCGCCTTCTCTGACGATGAGGCGCTGATCACCATGTTGGCGCGCTATCACGGGCAGACCGTCGTTGCGATCGGGCATCAGAAGGGCCGCGATCTGGCGGAGCGGACGCGCCGCATGTTCGGTATGCCGCACCCGGAGGGCTATCGCAAGGCAATTCGTGCCGTCGAGTTGGCTGAGCGCTTTGGCTACCCGATCCTGACGTTCGTCGACACGCCCGGTGCCTATCCAGGCGTCAATGCCGAGGAGCGTGGGCAGGCCGGGATGATTGCCCGTTCGGTGCTCGCGTTCTGCCAGGCAAGCGTCCCGATCGTCGCGACGGTGATCGGCGAGGGCGGATCGGGTGGCGCTTTAGCAATTGCCGTAGCCGATCGCGTGCAGATGCAGGAGAACGCGATCTACTCGGTGATTTCGCCCGAGGGCTGTGCCGCGATTCTGTGGAAGGATGCAGGCCAGGCCAAGAAGGCGGCCTACGCATTTCGGCCGACTGCACGCGCCTGTCTTGATCTCGGCGTGATCGACACGATTGTGGATGAGCCGAGTGGTGGCGCTCATGCCGATCTCGACGCCTCGGCGCGTCTGCTCGATACGGCGCTGCGCCTCTCGCTGGCTGAGGCCGAGGCGATCGCACCGGCCCACCGCCGCGCTCTACGCCGCGCCAAGTTCCGCGCGATGGGCGTCTGGGGCGTGGCCGACGAACCGACCAACCAAGACTTCTAGCCGTCGTTTCGAGGGATTAGGGGCGCAGCGGTAGCGGACGCCGCGCCAGCCCAAGCGCCGCCTGGGCAGTCACCCAGACAGGTGTGATTGCAAGACCACGCTGGTAGGCCACTGCTCCAGTTGAGCCTTGGAGTGAGGTGAGGTAGGCCTCGGCAGCGGGATCGCGCTTACCGGCGGCTGCCAGTCCTTGTAGGACCCAGGCGGTCGACTGCGCGTCGGGCGTCGAGCCGGCAGTGAGGGCATAGCCACCGTGGCTGCGGAAGCGCTTCAAGTAGGCCACGGCCCGCACGATCACGGTGCTGGTGGGTGCGATGCCAAGTGCCACTGCAGCCATAATGCCCGACGCTGTCAGGTTCGAGTCGCCATCGCCACCAAGCGAGACAGGCCAGCTGCCATCTCGATTCTGATCCGCGATCAGGGTGCGTCGGGCGGCGGCAGGGATCGATGCACCGGCGGCTTTGAGGGCGAGAATGCCGAACTGGTTCGAGGCGACGAGGGTGCCAATCCGGCCTTTGTGGAGTGAGGTCTGGATGGCCCGGACAAGATTGCGGCCGCCGGCATTGCTTGGGTTCCGCCCGGCGGCAGCGAGTGCGAGGGTGGCTAGTTCGATGTCGGTGGTTGCTGTGAGAGCAGAGGCATGGCGCTCGATGCAGGAGGCGGCGAACCCGGCGGAGCGACCACTTGCAACGAGCCCAAGTGCGACCCATGAGGTGAGGTGGACGCTGGCGGTCTCTCCGGATTCGCGCGCGCAACCGTTCGCGTCGAGGCTCTTACCAAGATACGAGCCCGCCGAGGAGAGGCTGGCCGCCTGTGCTGGAAGCCCAACGAAGAGGAGCGCAAGCAGGCCAATCAGCAGCGAGCGCATCACTGCTCGACCTCTTCCGGACTGAGCCAACGCCCGCGCACGCGCTGGGCGCTGCGCTCTAAGAGACCGATCAGAGGCAGGCCGGCGACGCCGAGCAGGATCACGTTGGTTGTGGCATGCACAATGTCGAACGGTACTGCTCGCGCGTGGACGGCGACGAATGCTGGCACGGTGAGCGCCGGGCCGAACGAGGCGAGCTGCCAGATGTCCATCCCGGCGCCAAAGGCGAGACCCCAGATCGCACCGAGCAGCATCAGCGCCCACCGGCTTCTGCGCAGGGCGGGCGCGAGCAAGCCACCGCTGGCACCGGCGAGACCCCAGAGCAGCATTTGCCATGGCGTCCACGGGCCTTGACCAAGAAACGTGTTCGAAAGCAATGCGGCGCCAGCGCCCACGGCCGCGCCGGCTCGGGGGCCGAGCGCAATACCCGTCACGATCGCGATTGCCGTCACTGGCTGGGCACTCGGAAGTGCGGCGAAGGCGAGACGACCAGCGGTCGCGGCAGCGATCAACACGGCTACGAGTCCCAGCTCGCGAGCGCCACCACGCCCACGTTCGTAGGAGACGAGCCCGAGCAGGAGCACGAGCAACCCCCCGAGCGCGACGATGGCACTGATGCTCATGGCATCTCCTCGGCTGTCTGGAGGTGCCCGTCCGCGAGCAGCCAGCGGCGGTCGGCACAGGCGCGAGCAAGATCGAGGTCGTGGGTCGCGACTATCGCACAGCCACCACGAGATGCGTGCTCGCGCAACAGCAGCACGAGAGTCGCACGATGGGCGAGGTCCATCCCGCGGGTCGGTTCGTCGAGCAGGACCAGTTGGGGCGACAGTGCGAAGGCTGCGGCAATGGCCACCCGCTCGCGCTCACCCACCGAACAATCGCGAGGGTTGCGATCGGCCAGGTGGTTGAGGTCGAGTGCGGCGAGCATCTGTTCGGCAACAGCCAGGTCGCAGCCGAGCGTTCGCGGGCCCAGCAAAATTTCGTCGCGCACGGTGTCACAGAGCAGCGTGCGGCTCGGATCTTGCGGAACAAAGGCGACAAGTGGCACGCGCGACTCGGCGCCATCAGTCGTCAGGTCGCGGGTACCAACGAGGAGGCGTCCGCCGGCCATTGGCTCGAGCCCAGCGAGCGTACGGAGTAGCGTGCTCTTGCCACCACCATTGACGCCGAGCAGCGCGGCAATTTGGCCTGGCTGAAGCGAGGCTGTGGCGTTCGTGACGACCGCGCGCTCGCCGCGTTTGGCGGCGATGTTGTCGAGCGTGACTCGTGGAGGACCGCTCGGGGTGGGCGCGGGAGCCAACGGCATCAGCGGAACCGCTGCCTTCGTCGACACCAGAGAACCATGGTGCAGACCGATCACACGATCGGTCAGGTGGCCAACGCGATCGTGGCGGTGCTCGGCGATCACGATTGCGAGGCCAAGGTCGGCAAGGCGGCGCAACTCGCCGACGAGTTCGCAGGCGGTATCGTCATCAAGTTGCGCGGTCGGCTCATCAAGTAGCAGCACTGCAGGCTCTGGCGCGAGCACGGCGGCGAGTGCCACCCGCTGGCGTTCGCCTGCCGACAACTGATCGATACGACGCCCAATCAGGTGGTCGGCGTTGATGCGCTCCAGCGCAGTCCGGGCGGAGGCGAGGATCGTTTCGGCCGGAGCACCGTGACATTGAAGGCTAAAGGCCACGTCGCGGAGTGGCTCGGCCATCACCACCTGTGTCTCGGGGTCCTGGAAAAGAAAGCCTGCGCGTTGTGCAATCTCGGCGGGCTGGGCGGTCCGGAGGTTGACGCCGGCGATTAGGCCTTCGCCGGCAGCCTCGCCGCCATGAAAGGCGGGGGCGAGGCCTGCGAGCACACGTAATAGGGTCGACTTGCCGCTTCCCGACTCGCCCTCGAGCAGCACGATCTCGCCCGGCTCGACCTGGAGGTTGGCACCGTCGACCGACCACGGGGCGTCGGCTGTGTATCGAAAGCGGAGGTCGTAGGTGACGATTGCCGTCACGGTCGGGTCCTCAGGGCGCCGGCGGCCACGATGCTGACGGCCAGCGTCAGTCCGGACAAGACGAACGCTAAGCCTGTCGCGATCGGGTCGGCGAGGGGGTAGATCTGATACGGCGCGGCGCCAGCGAGCAGCACGACGGCGACGACCAGACCGACCAGACCGCAGATCAGCGCCACCTGTTCGTCTCGCCTGAGGGGCTCCTCGGGCAACCGGGTCAGCCGGCCCGCTCCGTACCCGCGTGCCACCATCGCCTCGGAGATATCAATGCCGCGCTCGAGACTCGAGGCCACGAGTGGTTCGATCAGGCGGGTGCCTTGGCGAATTGCGGCGCGGCGACCACGCTCTGCGCCGGTGCCGCGCAGACGAAGTGTCTCGCGTAGGCCGCTTGCATCGCGCCGGAGCGTTGGGGCAAGGCGTGCCGAGAGCGCAACGGTGAGGGCAGAGCGCGGCATCACACGGCTGGCGAGCGCCTGCGTGCGGTCCGGGTCGGCAAGGCGCAGAAATGCCGAAGTTGCCAGGATCGCTGTGGCCAGCCGGGCACCTGCCACGAGCCCGTACAGCACCTCCTCACTGGTGACCTCGAAATCGATCAGCCAGAAGTTCGGACCGGCAAACAGTACGTGATCGCCTTCGACGGCGACAAAGGGATTGAGCACGGCGATAAAGAGCCCTGAGAACAATGCGATCCGCAGCATCAGGCGATGAGGTGGCGGTGCCGCGTGGTGCAGGGCTAGTGCGCCAAGCAGCGCGGCCGCCACGATCAGCGGCTGCGACGTGGCGAGCGCAATCACGATCAAGGCGAGAGCACAGAGCAGCGGCGGGACGGGTGCCTTCACTGGACCAGTCCGACGCCACCAACGCAGTTGATCTGGTTGTCGGGCCCAAGGCACAGTGCAGCCGTATGTCGCGTGATCTCGGGGTGTTGGACGAGGTACTGGGCGGCGGCAGTGGCGGTCTCGGGAGTGATACCCGCGACCACAACGACGGGTGGATCGTCCGCGCCAAAGCCATCGGTAGTGGCGACGATCACGGCCACGGCGCCCGGAACGAGCCGAGCCATTTGCGTCGGCGCGTCCCAAACACGGACGTGGCCTTTGCGATCAATCCAGGCGGTCAGGCCAGCAGCGGTTGGGTTCGCAACGGCGGCGCGCCAGGTCGGATCGCGCTCGAGCAGTACGGCACCACTGCCAACAAGCGCGCGCGGGCCGCTCGTTGCGGCGGCGAGCGTGACATTGGCGCCTGCTTTGCGGAGAGCGGTGGCAAGTGGTGCGTCGGCCGTGATTGGAGGGGACTCGCCGGTTAGCCCGCGGGTGAGTGGCATTGGCCAACTCGCAATCACGGCTGGAACATGGACGCGGCCAGGCCAGCGGTGGAGATCCCACCAGACGCTGTCCTGTGCCGAGACCTTGATGTCCGCGGCACCGACGCTTGCCTCGATGCCGTTGACCCAGAAGATCCAGTCACGGGTGCCATCACCGGCGTGACCGCTGATCGAGGAGACGTAGCGACCGCCGTACGTCGTCGCGATTGGCGCTAGCGCTCGAGTGGCCGAGCTGACGCTGCCGGGTGTACCAGCACCGTTGGCGATTGTGGCGGCGCCCCAATCGGCTGTGACAGCGATCGGCACCCCCGGCGAACCTGCCGCCGGGGGTGTCGATTTCGATGTGCCACAGGCCGCGACAAGCGCCGCGACCAGTAGGAGTGGGGGGAGGGCTCGCAGCACCCGCTAGGTCGAGTATCGGAGTACTGCTGATCCGTATGTAGTGAGGAATGTATTAATCACTGCCGTCCACGGCGCGGCGAGTGTGAGCGTCGCCTTGCCTTTGGCGTCCAGCGTTGCGCCGACCCCGCTGTTGACAGAGAGCGTTGCACCGGCCGCAGGTGTGGCCTTCGGGCCGCCGACCTTCGTGCCGGTGAACGTGACGGTGCCATCGCCGTTGTCGCGGGCAACAAGGTCGAACACGAACGGACCATTCTTGGGCGAGTAATCGCTGTCGGCAATCCAGAGCACTCGATCTGTCTTCTTGAGGACTTGGCTGTCGGCACCCACGGCTGCCCATAGGCCATTGACGAACATTGCCCAGTAACCACCACTCGGAGCGGTGACCCCGCCGATCTTCGTGACATACGCGCCCAGCCCAGCCGAATAGCCGGCGGCGAACCCTGTGTTGGTCCAGCCGGCTGCAGCGGCGAGCTGACCCAAGGCCGTGTTGGTTTTGAGCGCGTGGCACTGGCCCTTCGAGTCGAGGTAGGCGCGGGCGCTACCGACCTGCGTGTCGGTGGCGCCAAACACGGTCTGCGTGGGCGTGACAACCCGCAGCGCGGCCGCGCTGGCCTGGGCGGGGACGATGATGGCTACCGCGAATGCGGCGGCCGCGAGGATGGTCCTCGTGCGCATAATCTTGATCCTTCTCTCGAGGTCCCCAAGGCCTTGTGGCTTGGGGGAAGGCGGGTGTTCTGACTCGGGACGCGCTTCCTCAGATTTCTCTGAGGCCGATTGCCATTGCCTTCCCGGTTCCGAAGAACCAGTGACCGGTGCATGCACCGAGACGATCGGACGTTCCTTACAGCGGCGGGACCGTGCCGGATTCGCACCGGACTTCCCCTTACCTCCACGGACGAAGGTAGCAGATTGGGGTCGAGGTATGGCATGCTCGCACAATGCCCACGCGCCTACCCCGACCTCGCATTGAGGGCCAACATGTCGCCATCTCGTGTGGCCACCCGCTCGCCGTGCAGGCGGCTATGCGAGTCGGCGCCGCTGGAGGCAATGCCGCCGATGCGGCTGCGGCTGCCGCTGCAGCGCTCGCGGTGGTTCTGCCAGACGCCTGTGGCCTCGGCGGTGACCTGCTCTGCATCATCCGCAAGGCGGATGGCACGACGACCGCGATCAATGGTGTCGGCAAGGCGCCGGCTGGGATTCAACTGCCGTTGCCAACAGATGGTGCGCAGGTCGCAGCAGTGCCGGGCTTTGTGCGTGGTGTCTGTGACCTCATCGAGCAGGCCGGCGCGTTGTCGCGTGCAGAGGTCTTTGCGCCCGCGCTCGAACTGGCCCGCGACGGCGTGCCGATGACGCGCGACACCGAGGATGCGCTGCGCGCCTATGGCGATCGCCTCACGCGTGGGGGTGCTGATGATTCGCCGTGGGTGCGTGCACGCGACACCGGTGCTGGCACGATCGTCCGGCTGCCCCAGACCGCCGCGACGATTCAGACCGTCATCGATGGCGGTGCCGATGCCTTCTACAACGGCCCGATTGCGGAGGCCATTGTGAGTGCGATGGCACGCGAGGGTGGGGCAATGTCGCTCGAGGATCTCGCGACGCACGAGAGCGTCATTCGCCCACCGGTCGCCACCGACTATCGCGGCGTGACGGTGCTGGCCCAGCCGCCATCCTCGCAGGCGATGCTGCTGACGATGGCGCTACGGCGCCTGACTGCCGAGCCCACCTCCGACGGCTCGCCCGTCGCGCACCACCGCGCAGTCGAGGCGATGACGGGCGCTTTCGCTTTCCGCGATCGCATCACGCAGGACGGCGCCGACGCCGAGCTGATGGCGCTGGCCGATTCGATTCCGATCTCGGAGCGCGCCAGCCGCGCCGATCACGCCAAGGGCTACAACCACACGACGTCGGTGACGGTCGCCGATCGTGAGGGCACGGTCGTCTCGATGCTGGTCAGCGTCTTCGACTCCTTTGGTTGTGCAACGTGGGTGGCGGAGGGCGGTTTCTTCGTCAACGACCGCCTGCTCTCGTTCTCGCGCGATCCGGAGTCGCCGAACGCGCCCGCGGGTGGCAAGCGTCCGGTCCACACCCTTGCCCCGGCGATGATCGTCGACGGCCAGCGCATCGTCGGCATCTCCACGCCGAGCGCAGACGGCCAGGTGCAGGCGCTCCTGCAGGTCGTGCTTGCGCACCTCGACGAGGGCGTCGAGATCGGGGAGGCGATCGAGCGTCCCCGCTGGCGCATCGTTGGCGATCGGCTTTACGCCGAGCACGACATCGACCCTGCGCTGCGTGCGGCACTGCTCGAGCTCGGCCACGAGGTTGTCGACGAGGAGCCTGGCGACAGCCTGTTCGGCAGCATCTGCGCCTCCGAGGTCGACCTCGCCACGGGCCTCGTTTCGGCTTGGGCCGACCCGCGCCGCGAGTCGTGGGCCGGCGCCTGGTAGGTCAGCCCACGAGCTCGTCGAGCAGCACGAGCGCCATCCGCTTGTCGAGCGGTTCGTTGAGGCTCGGGCAGCCGAAGCTCTGAATGCAGGAGGGGCAGCCCGACGCACACGGGCAGTCTGTGACGATCGACTTTGCGGCCTCGGCGATGCGGGGCAGTGCAGAGAAAGCGGTGCGAAGAATGCCCGC
>SHUX01000035.1:7500-16211 GCA_009694475.1 Thermoleophilia bacterium | reverse complement strand
CGCCCCAAGATGCTCGGCGCCCAGCACGTCAAGGACGGCGCCGTCGTGATCGACGTTGGCATCAACCGCCTGCCGGAGGGTCTCTGTGGCGACGTCGATTTCGACGCCGTCCAGCCGAAGGCTCGCCTGATCACGCCCGTGCCGGGTGGCGTCGGCCCGATGACGATCGCGATGCTTTTGAAGAACACAGTGATCGCCGCCGAGGCCAGCGCGGGGCGTTGAGCCAATGAGTGCGGAGCGCATCGAGCTAGGCCCCGACGAGGTGCGCCACGTCGCTGCGCTCGCACGCCTCGGACTTGACGACGCTGAGGTCGCACAGTTGGCGGGCGAGTTGCAGAGTATCCTCGGCCATGTCGCCACGATCTCGGCGCTACCGATCGCAGACGTGCCGCCAACCGCACATTCGCTCGACGTCGCTGGGGCCTTGCGCGAGGACGTCGCCAAGCCTGGTGTCACGCGGGAGCAGGCGCTTGCCAATGCTCCTGATCCTACTGTCGATGGTTTCCGCGTCCCGCCGATCGGCGCCTAGATGGCAGCCGTCGACGTCATTGGCCTCACCGCAGAACGCGCCGCCGCGATGCTGCGCGCGGGTGAGTGCTCCTCGGAAGAACTCGCGGGGGCGTATCTCGAGCGCATCGAGGTGTTTGATCCCGCGCTCCACGCCTTTCTTCACGTCGATCCCGAGCACACGCTGGCAGCAGCGCGGGTGCAGGACCAGAGTGGCAATGTTGGCCTGGCAGGCGTCCCGATCGCCTACAAGGATCTGCTCTCGACGAAGGGCGTGCCGACGACGGCCGGTTCGAAGATCCTCGAGGGGTTCATTCCGCTCGAAGATGCCGATGTCGTGGCTCGCGGCAACGCGGCTGGGCTCGTCAGCCTCGGCAAGACGAACCTCGACGAGTTTGCGATGGGTTCCTCCACCGAACACTCGGCCTATGGCCCGACGCGTAACCCGTGGGACCAGACGCGCGTACCTGGCGGCTCGTCGGGTGGCTCGGCCGCTGTCGTTGCAGCGGGGCTGGCCCCGTGGTCGCTCGGTACCGACACGGGAGGTTCGATTCGACAGCCTGCCGCCTTCTGTGGTCTCGTCGGCCTGATGCCCACGTATGGCACCGTCTCGCGCTTCGGTGTCGTCGCCTTCGCCTGCTCGCTCGAGCAGGTTGGGCCAATGACGCTGACGGTGCGCGATTGCGCCCTCTTGCAGCAGGTGATCGCCGGGGGCTCCGAGCGCGACGCCACCTGTGTCGGCCTGCGCGAGCCAATCGTGCTGCCCGAGCCCGGCCGACTCGATGGCGTCCGCTTCGGTGTGCCGTGGGCCGAGCTCGAAGACGGCGTCGATCCTGGTATTCGCGAACGCTTCGACGCCTCGCTCAAGTTGGCAACCGAGTTGGGAGCCGAGTTGGTCGACGTCGAGTTGCCGTACGCGCGCCACGGCCTTGCCGCCTACTACGTGATTGCCCCCGCCGAGGCCTCCGCGAATCTGTCGCGCTTTGATGGTGTGCGCTACGGCCTGCGTGTCGATGGCCCCGATCTGCGCTCGATGGTCGAGGCGACGCGTTCGGCCGGCTTTGGCCCCGAGGTTAAGCGGCGCATCATGATCGGTACGTACGCACTGTCGGCTGGCTATCACGACGCCTATTACGTGCAGGCGCAGCGCGTCCGCACGCTGATCCGCCGCGATTTTGATGCCGCCTTCGGGGGCGTCGATGCGATCCTCTTGCCGACGGCGCCGACGACTGCATTTCCGATCGGTTCCCGCATGGACGATCCACTCGCGATGTACGCCAACGACATCTTTACGCTGCCCGTCAACCTCGCGGGTATTCCCGCATTGTCGATTCCGAATGGACTCGTCGAGGGCCTGCCAAGCGGGCTGCAGATCATCGGTGCGGCCCATACCGAGAACACCTTGCTGCGCTTTGGCGCGGCCTTCGAGCAGGCGATCGGCTTTGACTCGGTGCCGCCGGCACTGCGTGGGGGTGCGGCATGAGCGCGCCGTGGCAGAAGGACGGCTACGAGGCCGTGATCGGGCTCGAGATCCACGTGCAGTTGGCAACCAATTCGAAGATGTTCTGCTCGTGTGCCAACCAGTTTGGTGACGAGCCGAATACCAATGTCTGCATGGTCTGCCTCGCGCATCCCGGCGCCATGCCGGTGGCCAATTCCGAGGCAATTCGTCAGGCGACGCGCGTCGGTGTGGCGCTCGGGTGTCGGATTCCCGAGACGAGCGAGTTCAGCCGCAAGCAGTACTTCTACCCGGATAGTCCGAAGGCGTACCAGATCAGCCAGTACGACCAACCGCTGTGCGCAGAGGGTCTCTTTCGCGTGCCCGGCGAGGGTGGCTTCGATGTTCGCCTCACGCGCGCGCATTTGGAAGAGGACGCGGCCAAGATGATCCACGCGGGTGGCGAGGGCGGGCGCATTAGTGGCTCGGCTGGCTCGATCGTCGACTTCAATCGCGTCGGCACGCCGCTGCTCGAGATCGTCTCGGAGCCCGATATTCGCTCGCCCGAGGATGCGCGGCGTTTTCTCACGCTGCTGCGTGCCACGGTTGTCGCGATTGGTGCCTCCGAGTGTGATATGGAGAAGGGTTCGCTGCGCGCCGACGCGAACGTCTCGATTCGCCCGATTGGCTCGTCGGAGTACGGCACGAAGACCGAGCTGAAGAACATGAACTCCTTTCGTTTTCTCGAGCGCGGCATCGAGGCCGAGTTGGAACGGCAGCTCGAGGTCGTCTTGGGTGGCGGCACGGTTCAGCAAGAGACGCTCCATTTCGATCCGGTCGCCGGCACGCTCTCTTCGCTCCGCTCGAAAGAGCAGGCCCACGACTACCGCTACTTCCCCGAGCCCGACCTGCTGCCCGTCCACCAGACTGAGGCAGGGCTAATCGAGCTCGGCAGCGATCTGCCGGAGTTGCCAGCGGCGCGCTTCGACCGCCTCGTTGCCGCTGGTCTAACGGAGCCCACGGCCCTCGCCTTGGCCGTCGACGCCGGCCTCGCCGGTTATCTCGATGCCGTCGCGACCGCCACCGGCGACCTCAAGACGTCTGCCAACTGGACGATGGGCGAGTTCTCCGCACATCTCAATGGCGCGGGCCTCAGTGCGGACCAGAGCCCGGTTACCCCCGAGCGACTCGCCGCCCTGATTGCCCTCGTCGTCGACGGTACGATCAACCAGACCGCTGCTAAAGAGGTCTTCGGTGTGCTCGTCGAAGATGCCCAGGCAACCGCTGCCGGCGTCGTGGCCGACCGCAACTTGGCCCAAGTCGGTGGCGATGATGCACTCGGCGAGATCATCGACGCCGTGCTGGCTGCCCACCCAGAAGAGGTCGAGGCCTTCAAGGGCGGTCGCGAGCAGGTGATCGGTTTCCTGGTCGGCCAGTGCATGAAGCAGAGCGGCGGTCGCGCTGACGCCAAGGCGCTGCAGGGTCTCCTGCGCGCGCGCCTCAACGGTTAGCGGTCGGGTCTCCAAAACCGGCGGGTTGCAGGTTCGAGTCCTGCGGTCGTGTTGCTGAGTCGGGCCGTACTGCAAGTTGATTGCCGAAACAGGCAGCAAATGCGCTGCATGTTGGGCGGAGCCGATACGATTCCGGCTCGACCGAGGGAGATCGCCCCATGCAGTCCGACAAGATCTGGTTCGACGGAGAACTCATCGATTACAACGAGGCGAAGGTTCACGTCCTCACCCACGCGTTGCACTACGGCTCGGGCGTTTTCGAGGGTATTCGCGCGTACGAGACGGATCAGGGCACGGGCGTGTTTCACCTGACCGACCATTTGAAGCGGCTCAAGCGCTCGGCTGAGCAGTACTACATGGAAATCCCCTATGCGACCGAGGCGCTTGCTGCCGCAGTGCACGAGACAATCAAGGTCAACAATCTGCCTACCTGCTACATCCGCCCGCTGGTTTTCCGCGGCGCTGGTGAGATGGGTGTCAACCCGCTCAACTGTCCGGTCCACACGATGATCGCGGTCTGGAAGTGGGGGGCATACCTCGGTGACGAGGCAATCGAGAACGGCATTCGCTGCATGATCTCGTCTTGGCGCCGCATTGGTCCGAACATGATTCCAGCCACGGCCAAGGCCTCGGGCCAGTACCTCAACTCGCAGCTCGCCAAAATGGAGGCGCTCAAGCACGGCTACGACGAGGCGATCCTGCTCAACGAGGCTGGCCTGGTTGCTGACGGCTCGGGCGAGAACGTCTTCGCGGTGATGAATGGCAAGCTGTACACCCCGCCGATCAGCGCCTCGTGCCTGCCGGGGATTACGCGCCACGCTGTGATGGAGATGGCCACCACCGTCGGTATCGAGACGATTGAACGCGATCTGACGCGCACCGAGTTGTACTTTGCCGACGAGGTGTTTCTGACCGGCACGGCCGCCGAAGTTACCCCGGTCGCTTCGCTCGACGATCATCACATTGGCACGGGCCCGATCACGAAGCAGATCCAGAAGCTGTTCTTCGACACGGTCCACGGTCGACACGAACTGTCGAAGACCTACCTCGAGTTTCCCGCCTGAGGTGAGCGCCGCCGGCGCACCGATCCCGCTCGCACAGCCGGACATCGGCCCACGCGAAGAAGAGCTCGTGCTCGAGGTGCTGCGCTCCGGGATGCTCTCGCTCGGCCCGATGGGGCCGCGTTTTGAGCGCGCCTTCGCCGACTGGGTCGGCGTCAAGTATGCAGCCGCGGTATCGAGCGGCACAGCGGGTCTTCACGTCGGCCTTGTGCAGGCCGGAATTGGACCAGGCGACGAGGTCATCACCTCGCCCTTCTCGTTTATTTCCTCCGCCAACTGTGTGCTTCATGCCGGCGCTGATGTCGTCTTCGCGGAGGTTGACCCGATCTCGTTCAACCTCGACCCGGCCGCCGTTGAGGCGGCGATCACCCCACGCACGAAGGCGATCGTTCCCGTGCATATCTTCGGGTTACCCTGCAAGATCGAGGAAATTCGAGCGATCGCCGATCGTCACGGCCTAGCGGTTGTCGAGGACGCTGCCGAGGCGCTAGGTGCCAAGCGTCAGGGGCAGATGGTCGGCACGCATGGCTCGCCGACGATCTTTGCGTTCTATCCCAATAAGCAGATGACAACGGGCGAAGGCGGCATCGTCACGACCGATGACGCAGCCGTCTATGAGGACATTTTGAGCATGCGCAACCAGGGTCGCGCTGATGCTGGAGCATGGCTCGAACACGATCGGCTCGGCTGGAATTATCGGATGGACGATCTCTCGGCCGCGGTCGGGCTAGCCCAGGTCGAACGGCTCGACGAGATCCTCAGCAAACGCGCTGCCGTCGCTGAGCGCTACAACGTGCTGCTCGCTTCGATCCCGGGCGTCGAGCTACCGGCCGTGGTGCCAAGCGACACGCGGTCGTGGTTCGTCTATACGGTGCTGTTCGACGAAGGCGTCGACCGCAACGCCGTGATCGATCTGCTGGCCGAGTGCGGCGTCTCGTCGAAGCCGTACCTGCCGTCGATCCATCTGCAGCCGTTTTATCGGGCCCGTGGCCATCGCCCCGGCGAGTTTCCTGTCTGCGAAGGCATCTCGGCGAGGGCTCTGGCCCTTCCGTTTTTTGGGGGCCTCAGCGAGCAGCAGCAGCAGCAAGTCGCGGATGCATTGGCAGCGGTTTGTACAAATCCGCCCTTGGCATCCAGTACGGTTGGTTGATGCCCGGAGTCGTCGCAACGCCCGTCGTCGCCTACTCAACGACGGCGAATTGGATCGTGGCTCCTGCCATTGGTGAAGGCGATTTTGCATGGTTAGAGGTCGGCCGTAGCGAGGGCAATGTCCGGACCGTGGCGGCTTTCCGAGGCGACCGTCTGATCGTGCGAACCACCGGTAAAAACACGACGGTGGTCGACGCCGCCTGTGACAGCACGCCCTGCAACGCGGTGCAGGCAGCGGTCACCGGAGCGGCTGGCGCCTTTGCCTATGCCGTCGTCTTCCCCGGAGCCGGTGGCTACGTCGCAAGCGTTGCTGCGAACGGCACCTCCCGCCTAATCGCGGAGGACACCACGGACCCGGCGGCTAGTACCACTCCGCACCTGGTGGCCACAACTGGCTCGGCGGTCGTTTGGGCTGACAACAACGCGATCTTGATCGCACCAAACGTCGGTGGTACGGCGGTGATCCTGGTCTCGGCCGAGCAATCCGGTGGCGAGATCACGTCGCTTTCTGCGAGCGCTGCTGGCATCGCCTGGTCGGCGCGCACGACGATCGGTGGCACCCTGGTTGGCTATCGCGCGGCAACGGGAGAAATCTCCACGCGTGCCCAAGAACCCGCCGTGGCAACGGCAACGCTCTATGCGGTTGCCTTGGCCGACGATGGCACGATCGTCGCGAATCGACGTTCTCTCAGCAAGGGCAGGCAGCAGGTTGCCGTTATAGCCTATTCCGTCGACGGCACTGCGAAGAGGTTGCTGCAATCCGTGCCCCTCTCCAAGCAAGAGCCGTTCGAGATCACGCGACCATCGCTGGCGGGCGACCTTGTCGCAGTGCGGCTTCGCGAGGGGCAGGGTGGGAGCCAGGATGCACTGTGGGTTGTCAGCCTAGCGACCGGTCAGAGCAGCCGCGTGACGGCCGTCAATCGGGACAGTTCTCGTCTCTCGGATCCGTCCTTTGGTGGTGGTCGTCTGGTCTGGGCGCGCACGGACCTTGCGGGTGGTCGGCTGGTCAAGGCGCGAGTCTTCTCGGCCGCTGTGCGCGGCTAACTGTTCGGTCTAGATCGGCGAGACGTAGAGCGTGATTTTGGTGCCGGATGGCACCTTGCTACCTACGGATGGTTCGATACTAAAGACGCGGTCGGCAGGGCGCAGGACACCGTCGGCGTTAATGGCCTGTGGAATCAGTCCGACGGCCGCGAGCCGCACACTGGCCTCTTCAACCGTGAGACCCGCAAGATCCGGCACGATCGCGCCGGCATAGTCGCCGCTGGCAGAGATGGTCACGACCGATCCGAGCGGTGCGGGCTTGCCACTGCTCGGCTCTTGGTTGACGACAGATCCAATCGGAAGCCCAAAACCATCCTGCTGATCGATGATCACGACGCGGAACTGTGCCGCTATGAGCCGTGCGACAGCGGCCTCTGTGCTGCTCGGGGTTTCACTCGAGGCGATCACGTTCGGGACCATCACGCTGGGTACGTACCGGGCGATGATCAGCGTCACGATGCTGCCCGTCTCGACGGCAGCGAGAGGGGAAGGGGTCTGGACGACAACAGTGCCAGGCTCTTCGCCAGGGGTGGCAGGCCGACTCTGGAAGCGGACTTGGAGGCCCGAACCCGTCAGCAGATTGAGCGCCTGGCGCTTCGTCGAGGCCGTGAAATCGGGTACGGAAACGAGGTTGGTCTCACAAGGTCCGACGGTTGTCGGGGCAGAGGCATTAGCCCAGACGACGAGTTGCGCATATTTACAGCCGGGCGGCACTCGCAGTCCCGTGCGAGGATCGATCGAGATCGTGCTCGACGATTCACCGACCGGCGATTCCCAATCCTCGGCTGGCTGTCCGCGGAGCACAGATTTCATAAACGACGCGAACATGATTGCCGGATAGGTGCCGCCGTAGACCGGGCCACCGTTGAACGCTCTGTTCATCGGGAGCGCTGGGTTCTCGTAGCCGACCCAGGTCGCTGTCGCGCGCTGCGGCGTGAAGCCGACGAACCAGGCGTCCTTGAAGTCGGTGGTCGTCCCCGTTTTACCCGCGACGGGTCGACCGATTACAGCGGCAGTACCGGTGCCATCGCGGACGACGCCCTTCATGGCCTCAATCGTGGTCAATGCATGATCAACGGGGACAGCCTGAATCGAGGTTGGTGTATTCGTCAGAGTCGAGCCGTCGGGAAATTCGATGCTCTTGATAGAGATTGGCTCCATCGAGGGGTCGGTAATGCCCGAGTCGGGTGAGTGGAATAAGACGGAACCACCGACACGGAGGCCGTTGTTGGCGATGGTTGCGTAGGCATGGGCCATTTCGAGTGGCGTCACACCAACGTAGAGCCCGCCGAGGCCAATCGCGGGTTGACCCGCATCGATCGGGGAGATGATGCCGAGCCTGTGCGCGACGTCAGCGATCACAGACGGTTTGATCAGCATCGTCAACTGCGCGAAAACGGTGTTGTCGGACTCGGCCATCGCCTCAGTCAGAGTGAGGTCTTTGCCGTAGTTCTGCTCGTTATTGGTGACGAACCAGAATTGTCCGCCGCCGAGGTCGAACAGCACCTTCTGGCTGCGGAAGGTTGTGGTCGGGCGGACACCAACCTCAAGTGCGGCGAGCAGGTCGAATGGCTTGAAGGCCGAGCCTGGCTGGCGGTGGGCGGCGGCGGGGACGTTGAATTGGTGCTTGGCTGAGTAGGGCTTGCCACCCGCCATCGCCAGCACCTCACCCGTCTGCGGATTGATCGATACGAGTGCGCCCTGCGGGCCACCCTGAGCCGGAAGTGTCGCTTTGAGTGTCTCTTCGGCAATCCGTTGCTCGTTGAGGTCGAGTGTCGTGATGACCTTCATGCCGCCACCGAAGGTCTGGCCCGTGCCAAACTTGTTGACGAGTTGCTCGGTGATGAACTGTGTCCAATAGGGTAGTTTTGTGTTGAGTGCTTTTGGCTCAATGCGTTCGACAGGTAAAAGACGGCTGCCCTGTTCGAGTGCGACGGTGTCGGCGTCAAGATAGCCTTGCTCGCCGAGCTGTTGGAGGACGACGTTGCGGCGGGCGAGTGC
>SHUX01000035.1:0-2500 GCA_009694475.1 Thermoleophilia bacterium | reverse complement strand
GCGAGTCCGAATAGGGCGATTTAGTCGCACGCGCTAGACCCGAAACTAAGCGATCTATCCATGGGCAGGTTGAAGCGGGGGTAAGACCTCGTGGAGGACCGAACCCACGTCGGTTGAAAACGGCGGGGATGACCTGTGGATCGGAGTGAAAGGCTAATCAAGCTTAGAGATATCTGGTTCTCCCCGAAATATATTTAGGTATAGCCTCGGTTGTTCAGCTTTGGTTGTAGAGCACTGTTTGGTCTAGGGGCCTTACCAGGTTACCGAAATCAGACAAACTCCGAAGGCCATTGCTCCAGAAACCGGGAGTCAGACAGTGGGGGATAAGCTTCATTGTCGAAAGGGAAACAGCCCAGACCACCAGCTAAGGTCCCTAAGTCATGTCTAAGTGGGAAACGATGTGCGGATGCGTTAACAACCAGGAGGTTGGCTTAGAAGCAGCCACCCTTGAAAGAGTGCGTAATAGCTCACTGGTCAAGTGTTCGTGCGCGGATGATGTAACGGGGCTCAAGACATGCACCGAAGCTGTGGATAGCGACTTTGTCGTTATGGTAGGGGAGCGTTCCTAGGACGAAGAAGCGGCAGCGGAAGCTAGCCGTGGAGACCTAGGAAGTGAGAATGCTGGCATGAGTAACGAGAGAGGTGTGAGAAACACCTCCGCCGAATGCCTAAGGGTTCCTGAGTAAAGCTATTCTGCTCAGGGTTAGTCGGGACCTAAGCCGAGGCCGCAAGGCGTAGGCGATGGACAACTGGTTGATATTCCAGTACCACGTAGCCACCGTTTGACTGACGGGGGGACGGGGTAGGATAAGGGATCCCGGGCGATGGTTGTCCCGGGGCAAGCGCGTAGGAGGTTCGGTTGGAAAATCCGCCGAACAATACTCTGAGACGTTATGCCGAGGCCGTAGGCCGTAAGTCCCCTAAGCCATGCCTCCAAGAAAAGCCTCTAAGGAGGTGGCGCGTGCTCGTACCAAAACCGACACAGGTAGGCGGGTAGAGAATACCAAGGCGATCGAGATAACCCTCGTTAAGGAACTCGGCAAAATCGTCCCGTAACTTCGGGAGAAGGGACGCCTCATTAAGGTGAAAGGACTTGCTCCTGGAGCCTGAGGAGGCCGCAGTGACGAGGCCCAAGCGACTGTTTACCAAAAACACAGGTCTCTGCTAAGTCGAAAGACGATGTATAGGGGCTGACGCCTGCCCGGTGCCGGAAGGTCATGAGGAGAGGTTAGCTTCGGCGAAGCTTCGAATCCAAGCCCCGGTAAACGGCGGCGGTAACTATAACCGTCCTAAGGTAGCGAAATTCCTTGTCGGGTAAGTTCCGACCTGCACGAATGGCGTAACGACTTGGGCGCTGTCTCAACGAGGGGCTCGGTGAAATTGTAGTATCGGTGAAGATGCCGATTAATCGCAGCTAGACGGAAAGACCCCGTGAACCTTTACTGCAGCTTGATATTGGGATCCGGTTCATCCCGTCCAGGATAGGAGGGAGGCTTTGAAGCCATGACGCTAGTCGTGGTGGAGCCATCCTTGGGATACCTCCCTGGATGTTTCGGATTTCTAACCCCATGCCGTGATCCGGGTGGGGAACAGTGTCAGGTGGGCAGTTTGACTGGGGCGGTCGCCTCCTAAAATGTAACGGAGGCGCTCAAAGGTTCCCTCAGCATGGTCAGAAATCATGCGTAGAGCGTAAAGGCATAAGGGAGCTTGACTGTGAGACCAACAAGTCGAACAGGTACGAAAGTAGGACTTAGTGATCCGGCCGTGGAGAGTGGAATTGCGGTCGCTCAACGGATAAAAGGTACTCCGGGGATAACAGGCTTATGATGCCCAAGAGTCCATATCGACGGCATCGTTTGGCACCTCGATGTCGGCTCAACGCATCCTGGGGCTGAAGTAGGTCCCAAGGGTTGGGCTGTTCGCCCATTAAAGCGTTACGCGAGCTGGGTTCAGAACGTCGTGAGACAGTTCGGTCCCTATCTGCTGTGATCGTTGGAGAATTGACAGGAGCTGCCCCTAGTACGAGAGGACCGGGGTGGACAGACCTCTGGTGTCCCAGTTGTCGTGCCAACGGCATCGCTGGATAGCTACGTCTGGATGGGATAACCGCTGAAAGCATCTAAGCGGGAAGCCCACCTGGAGATGAGTTCTCCCATCCCTTTAAGGGAGTAAGGGCCCTGGTAGACCACCAGGTTGATAGGCGAGATGTGGAAGTGCAGCAATGCATGTAGCTAACTCGTACTAATAGCCCGAGGTCTTATTTTAAACTCGAACACCATTATCA
Source organism: Thermoleophilia bacterium (assembly GCA_009694475.1). GTDB lineage: Bacteria > Actinomycetota > Thermoleophilia > Gaiellales > F1-60-MAGs149 > F1-60-MAGs149. Next base: position 216 of record SHUX01000035.1, on the reverse strand, counting down.
CTATGTAGTTTTCAGGGAGCGGTCGCTGTACCGCATGCTTCCCTAACCGCTTTCCGGTGGTTATGGCGAGGGGGATCCACCTCTTCCCTTTTCGAACAGAGTCGTTAAGCCCCTCAGCGCCGATGGTACTTGGTGGGAAACTGCCCGGGAGAGTAGGACGCCGCCGGAATTATTGTTAGAAAGCCACTCCGCAAGGGGTGGCTTTCTTGCGTTCTG
>SHUX01000034.1 GCA_009694475.1 Thermoleophilia bacterium | reverse complement strand
CCCCGACCGGCAAGCGCCGATCCGGGGCCGTCTTCGTTGGTGACTAGCTGACGCGGACGACGGGGCTCGGGGGCTCCTCGCCGTTGAGGATCGCGACGGTGTTCTTGGCTGCGAGCAGGCCCATCTCGGTGCGGGTCTCGATCGTGGCCGAGCCGAGGTGGGGGATCAGCACGGCGTTCTCGAGCTCGAGCAGACCGGGGTTGATCTTCGGCTCCTCCTCGAACACGTCGAGGCCGGCGCCCTTGATCTCGCCCTTGCGGAGCGCATCGACGAGCGCCTGCTCGTCGACGACGGGGCCGCGCGTGGTGTTGACGAGATACGCATCCTCGCGCATCTGTGCGAGGCGATCCGCGTTGATCAGGTGCTTCGTCTCGTCGTTGAGCGGGCAGTGCAGTGAGACGACATCGGCCGTCTCGAGCAGCTCGTCGAACGACACGTACTTGGCACCGAGCTCGGCCTCGATCGCCGGATCCGCTTGGCGGCGACCCGAGTAGATGATCTCCATGCCGAACGCCTTGGCGCGACGCGCCGTCGCCTGGCCGATCAGACCGAGGCCGACGATGCCGAGCGTCTTGCCCTGGATGCCCGTGCCGAGCATGTAGAACATGCTCCACACCCACGGGGTCTCCGAGCGAATCACGCGCTCGCCCTCACCGAGACGACGGGTCGTCATCAGGATCAGCGACATCGCGATGTCCGCGGTGGCCTCCGTCAGCACGCCCGGCGTGTTGGTGAACCAGACGGTGCCGCGGCTCTCGATCGCCTTCGTGTTGACGTTGTTGTAGCCCACCGCAACGTTGGCGATGACCTTCAACTGCGGACCGGCCGCGTCGAGCACCTCATCGTCGATCGCGTCGTGCAGGAGGCAGACGATCGCGTCGGCACCCTTGACGGCGTCGAACAGCTCCTCGCGCGTGAGGGGACGATCGTGAGGCGAGAGCCACACGTCGCCGTGCTCGGCGAGCAGATCGAGCGCCGGTTGCGGGATGCGGCGCGTCACAACGATGCGAGGCCTGCTCATGCGGTCATCTCCTCGAGCAGGCTACGCATCGCCTCGATTGCCTCCTGGATGTTCTCCAGGCTATTGGCGTACGAGAGGCGCAGGTAGCCATCGCCGTAGTCACCGAAGGCTGTGCCACTGAGAACGGCGACGCCGGCCTCTTGCAGCAGACGATCGGCAACGACACGGCTGTCCTGGCCCGTGCCCTTGACGTTCGGGAACGCGTAGAACGCGCCCTTCGGATCGCGGCAGGTGACGCCAGGGAGGGAGTTGAGGCCCTCCACGACGGCCGCGCGACGACGATCGAACTCGGCCATCATCAGGTCGATCTCGGTGCGCGGGCCGGTCAGGGCCGCAACGCCAGCCAGCTGCGTGGCGGGTGCCGTGCAGGAGACGGAGTTGATGATCAGGCGCGTGATCGGCTCGCGCAACGGCTCGGGCAACGAGGCGTAACCGAGGCGCCAACCCGTCATCGCGAACGTCTTCGAGAAGCCGTCGAGCAGGATCGTGCGGTCCTGGAGACCCTGGTGGCCGGCGATCGTGTCGTGCTCGGCGCCACCCCATAGCATTTCGGAGTAGACCTCGTCGGACAGGATCCAACAATCGTGGTCGGCCAGCACTGCGGCGACCTCGGCGTTGAGCTGCTTCGAGATATAGCCACCCGTCGGGTTGGCAGGCGAGTTGAGGATCACCATCTTCGTCTTCGACGACATGCGGGACTTGAGGTCCTCGGCCGTAAAAGCGAAGTCGGTCTCCTCGGTCAGCGGCAGCGGCACGGGCGTGGCGCCGGACCACTTGATGGCCGACTCGTAGATCGGGAAGCCCGGGTTCGGGTAGATGACCTCATCGCCCGGGTTGCAGGTCGCCAGAACCCCGAAGAACAGGAACGGCTTGGCGCCCGGCGTGACAACGATCGAGTCGGGGTGCACGTCGATGCCGCGATGTGACGTCAGGTGGTTGGCAGCAGCCTCGCGCAGTGCGGGGATGCCGGGGGCGGGGCAGTAGTGCGTCTGGCCATCGCGCAGCGCCTTGGCGGCTGCCTCGACAATATGCGGCGCCGTGTCGAAGTCGGGCTCGCCGATTTCGAGGTGGATGACGCGCTTGCCGGTGGCCTCAAGCGCCTTGGCGCGGGCGAGAACTTCGAAGGCGGTCTCGGTGCCGAGACGCTCGAGTGCGGTTGCGAGTTTTGGCATGGTGCTCCTCTGGGGGGAATCGATTGGCTAGACGCGGAGGCGCGAGCCGGTGGGGTCAAAAATGGGTTCGGTGGACACGGCACCTTTGACCTCGCGGTCGAAGATCCGCACGGCCACCCTCGTTCCCGGGGTTGCCTGCTGCGCGGGAAGATAGCCGTACGCGATCGACTTGCCAACCGAGTACCCGAAATTGGCACTCGTGACATAGCCGACTTTGGTGCCGTCGAGCAGGATCGGCTCGCCACCAAGGGCGGCCGCGTTGGGGTCGTCGAGGAGAATCGGGACGAGACGCTTCTTGCTACCGCGAGCGCGCTCGGCGACGACGGCCTGCATGCCGATAAAGCCCGGCTTGCCTAGGTGAACGGCAAAGCCAAGGCCGGATTCGTCGGCCGTGTAATCCGTGTGCATGTCGACGCCGGCGAAGCGGTAGCCCTTCTCGATGCGCAGCGATTCGAAGGCGCCGCCGCCGCCCGCGACGAGGCCGTGGTCCTTACCGGCCTCCATCAGGCGCTCCCAGACCCAGCCGCCGTACTCGCTCGGCACGTACAACTCCCAGCCGAGTTCGCCGGCGTACGAGATCCGCAGCGCGAGGGCAGGGACGTGCTCGATCTGGATCTGCTGCGCACGCATGTACGGGAACGCCTCGTTGGAGAGGTCCTCGGGCACGAGTGGTTGCAGGATCTCGCGGCTGTTTGGACCCCACAGGCCGCTGACGGCCCAAGCGCTGGTGACCTCGCGCATACGGACAGAGTCGCCCTCGGGCAGGTGCGTCCGAAGCCAGGCCAGGTCGCGTGGGCCCGAACCGCCGCCCGTCACGATCAGATAGCGGTCGCCTGCGAGGCGCGTGACGGTGATGTCAAAAACCACGCCGCCGTGCGGTGTCAGAGCAAGCGTGTACGCGATTTTGCCGACCGGAATATCCATCTCCGACGTGAAGACGCGGTTAAGCCAGTCGGTCGCACCACTGCCCTCGACCTCGGCCTTGGTAAATGGCGTCAGGTCGTAGAGGCCGGCGTGGCTGCGCGTACGCGCGTGCTCCTTGCCGATCGTCGGCGACCAGAACTTCGACTCCCACTCGCCGCGTTGTTGCGTAAACTCGGGTGCGGGCAGCGAGGCGTTGGTCTCGAGCCACTGCGGCCGCTCCCAGCCGGCATTCTCGAGCATTACGCCACCGCGCTCGGAGATCCACTCGTGGGCCGGCAGGCGCCGCAGGCCGCGGGCGATCTGTGTCGGCTCGAGCGGATGAAGAATGTCGTAGACCTCGGCGTACTGCTGGCTGCCGCGTGCTTTGACGTAGGCGCGGGTTGCGTGGTGCGGCTGGAAGCGGTCGGGGTGCGCGCCGCCGAGGTCGAGTCCGACGGGCTCGCCAAGCATCTGGCGGACGACGGCCTGAGCCGAACCGGCAGCCTGGGTTATCCAGATCGCCTCGGCGAAGAAGAGGCCCTGCGTATACGAGGACTCGCCGAGCAGCGGGTTGCCATCGATGGTGAAGGAGAAGTGGCCGTTGAAGGACTCTTCGATCCCCGCCGCGTGCACCTTCGGCATCAATAGGCGCGTGGCATCCCAGGCATCGGCGAAATGGTCCTCGGTAAACGGTCCCTGCGCAGTCTGGTGGCCGTCGGCCTCGCGCTCGAGCTGGTCGGGAAAGATCGGCAGCGGGTCGTGGGCGTACGAGCCAATGCCCATGCCCTGCCAGCGCTGGCGGTAGTAGACGTCGCGATCCTGATGGCGCACCATCGGCAGGACCGACTCGACCGGACCGCGCTCGATGCCCTCGACCGGGTTCGACCAGGCGAAGCAGTGCTGCAGTGGCTGGAGCGGAATTGGGCGGCCGACCATCTGCTGGAGCTCGGGGCCCCAGAGCCCACCGGCCACGAGCAGTTGTCCGCAATTGACGCGCCCCTGCGCGGTCTCTACACCATGGACGCGATCCTGCTCGATGCGCACGCCCGTCACCTTCGTGCTCTCCATAAAGCGCACGCCGGCCTCGCGACACCACTCCTGCAACGTGTGGCAGACGGTGACCGCGCGGCAGAGTCCGTCGGTCGGCACGTGATACGCAGACAGGATCATGCCTTCGTCGAGGGCGGGACAGAGTTCGACCGCCTTTTGCGGTGTGACGATGTGCCCCTCGAGGCCATACGCCATCGCGGCGTTGCGGCGGCGTTCCAACTCGCGCACGCGTTCGGGCGTCGTCGCTACTTCGAGGCTGCCGACGGGGACCCACGCCTCGCGGTCTGGCGTGTTGTACGAGTCGTACGTCTGGGCGCTCCATTGCGCGAGCGTGCAGAGCAGGCGGCTGGTGCCGGTCTGAAAGACGAGGCCAGGGGCGTGGTACGACGAGCCACCCGTGTGGCTGAGCGGACCCTGGTCGATCACAACAACATTCGTGACGCCTGCCTGGACGAGTTCCCAGGCGGCCGACGTACCGACAATGCCTGCGCCGATGATGACGACGTCAGCCTTGGTGTCCATCGCTCACGCTCCTTGGTTGGCGTCAGCAGCGCCAATCGGGGTTCGGTTGATCAGTCGCTCGAGCTCGCGCTCGAGTCCGTACTCACCCGTCTCGACAATTTCGAGTGGAAGGCCCAGTCGTTGAGCGGCCTGCGCGGCCTCTGCCTGCAGGGCGGGTGTTGGCTCTTGGGCGAGCCAGACAACGCGCCGGTACTCGCGAAAGTAATCGTCGCGCAACTCGGGGTGACGGTCGAGGCCAAGCTCTTGGACGACGAGTCGGTCAAAGCCTTTGAGCAGCGCGTCGGTCAGGATGTATGTGCCGGGTTCTTCGGCGAGCAGCTTGGCCAGGCGCTCCTCGCCTGCGAAGACGTCGTAGCAGTGCGCACCATGTAGTCGCTCGAGGCCAAGTTCGCCCACCACCTCGTCAAGCGCACCGTAGGTGCCACAGTCGGCATAGGCGATCGCGATGTGGTCGACAGTGCCATCCAATTCGGCCACCTTTGCCCGCACCGACGGGGCAATGCGCTCGGGGCGTTGGTGGAGCAGTGGCGGCAGGGGATGGATCGAGACGTCCCAGCCACGCCGCTTGCTGATGTTCTCTACGTGCCGGGTCAGAACACCGCAGGTGATGATCGCGACGGTTGCCATGGCTACACGGGGAACGCGAGCTGCTCGATAAAGCGGTCGTTGAAGTCGGTGCGGTCGGAGAGTTCGACGTATTCGATTTCGTCAATCAGGGCTGCACCAGCATGGCGTTCTTGGATCGAGAGAATCGCCATCTTGGCGCCTTCGCCCGCGACGTTGCCGGCGCTGATGATGCGAGGGATAGGGAGCTTGGGGACGAGCCCGATGCGGATCGCGCTGGCGGCCGAGAGGTACGAGCCGAAACTGCCAGCGAGCAGAACCTGTTGGATCTCCGATTCCTCGATGCCGAGTTCCTCGATCATCAACTTCCAGCCAGTGGCGATGGCGGCCTTGGCGAATTGGAGCTCGCGGACGTCGCGCTGCGAGAGGAAGATTGCCTTGTCGCTGTCGCCAGGGGAACCGGTCCAGGCGAGGACGAATGCGCGCTGACCATCGATCTCGATCAGGCGGTCGACAAGGGCGGGGTGGCTGGTGGTTGCCTCGTCGTTGGTGATCAGCTTGCCGGACGAATCGAGCAGGCCGATCTTGACGAGTTCGGCGACGGCATCGACCAGACCAGAGCCACACATACCGATTGGGTCGGTGTCGCCGATGATGCCCAGCTCGACGTCGGTGTCGGTGATCTTGACGACTTCGATGGCACCGTCGGCGGCGCGCATGCCGCAGCGAATCGAGGCCGCCTCGAAGGCGGGACCGGCCGGGGCGGCGGTCGAGACAATGCGGTCTTCGTTGCCGATCGCGATTTCGCAGTTGGTGCCGACGTCGATAAAGAGGCGCAGGCGGCGGTCGCGATCGAGGCCGCTGGCGAGGATGCCGGCGGTGATGTCGCCACCGACGTAGGCGCCGAGCGAGGGGAAGACGTACGCGGGCGCGTTGGGGTGGATTGCGATGCCGAGGTCGGTGGCGCGCAGGTCGGTGTAGCTCTCGCTGGTCATCACGAAGGGAGCCACGCCGAGTGGTTCGGGGTCGATCCCGAGCACGATCTGCGTCATCGTGGCGTTGCCGGCGAGTACGACTTCGTAGACCTCGTCGGTGCGCACCTCGCCGGCTGCGAGCACTTCGAGGGTCAATTCGGCGAGCGTTTCGTGGGCAAGGTCGCGGAGTTTCGCGAGCGCGTCAGGGTCCATCATCGTCGCGGAGATACGGCTGATTACGTCGGCGCCAAAGGGCTGTTGCTTGTTGAGCATGCTGCGGACGGCGACCGGTGTACCGGTGTCGAGGTCGAGCAGGTTGGCCACCACGGTGGTGGTACCGAGATCAACGGCCATCGCGAAGCGGCGACTGGTTGTGTCACCTGGCTCGATGGCGATCAGCTCGTCGTCGGCGATCACGGCAGTGACCTCGAAGCTGGCCGCACGGAGGGTTGTGCCGAGCGTACGCAAGACACCGATCGTGGTGTGCAGTTCGAGGTCGTCGATGGCGTCGTAGACGCGCTGAATATCGGTGCGCTGGTCCGACAGAGTTGCCTCTTCAAGGACGAGATGCCGCTTGACGATCGAGGGGCGTAGGATCACCTGCCGACCGACACCGACCGTCGCGGCCTTCGGGCGCGTCTGCAGTGGTGGTACGTCAATCTCAAGATCATTGGTGGTCTGGATTCTGCAGGCCAGCCGCCAGCCGGCTCGCAACTCGTCGGGTGTAAACGCGCGCGAATCGAGCTTCGAGAGGGGCGCCTCGCCGCCGGTGACCTGGACCTTGCACTTACGACACGTGCCATGCCCGCCACAGGTCGAATCGATCGCGATGCCATTCCACGACGCCGCGTCGAAGACCGTCACGCCACCGGGCACCTTGACGTCGATGCCGCTCGGCGAGAACTGCAGGCGAACGCGAGCCGCTGTGCCGGCCTCGGTGCCTGCGTTGGTCTCGTCAGCGGCGCTCATCGTGCATAGGCTTTGGCTGGTGGTCGGTAGTGGCCGATCCAGTTGATGCCGTAATCGTCCTTGCTGAGCATCACGTCCGAGCCACGCACAGCCTTGATGCATTCCTCCGAGCGAGCATCCATGATTGCGCTCGTCATGCCAGCCCCGGCGGCCATCGCGAGGAAGGTGCCGTTGAGCGTGTGGCGGCTTGGCATGCCGAACGACGTGTTGGAGGCGCCACAGGTGGTGTTGAGTCCGAACTCCTCCTTGATCGCTTCGATCGTTTTGAAGAAGTGGTACGCGGACTGTGGCTCGGCACCAATCGGCATTGCCAGCGCGTCGATGATCATGTCTTCGAGTGGGATCTCCCACTTGCCGTGCACGATGTCGACAAGCCGCTTGCAGAACTCGAAGCGCTCATCCCACACAACGGGAATGCCCTCTTCACCGTTGGTCAAGCAGATAATCGCCGCGCCATGTTCTTTGATCAGCGGTAAGACGGCTTCGATGCGATCGAGCTCGCAGGTGATCGAGTTGACGAGCGCCTTGCCCTTGTAGACACTCAGGCCGGCCTCGAGCGCCTCGATTACCGAGGAGTCGATGCAGATCGGTAGATCGCACGCCTCCTGCGCCATCGTCACCGCCTGCGCCATCAAGGCCGGCTCGTCGGCGAGCGGCACACCCATGTTGATATCGAGCACATGCGCGCCACCGGCGATCTGCTCCTCAATATCAATCAGCACTTGTGATAAATCACCTGCACGCAACTGCTCCTGAAAGAGCTTGCGGCCGGTCGGGTTGATTCGCTCTCCGATGATGCAGAACGGCTGGTCATCACCAATCGTGACGGTCTTAGTTTGCGAGCGCAAAATCGTTTGCACGAGACTCCCTTTCAGAACGCGGACGAATACCCAAATCAGCACAGAGACGACCCATCGAACTGTCCTTACGAAAATCGGTCAGGTGGAGGCCACGCACGCCGGGGAGCGAAAGCGCATGTTGGCATTGTTCGAGGACGAGTTGATAGGCCTCTTCGGCCGAGTCGGCGGCGTCGGCAACGCGGCTGATGACCGCGGCCGGGACGTCGATACCGGGCACCGACGAGTGCATAAACTTGAGCGGGCCTGCACCCTTGACTGCGACGATGGACGGCAGGATCGCGCACCGCTTACTAAAGCCGTTGGCGTGGAGTGCGGCCACGAACGCCTCGAGGCGATCGGGGTGGTAACAGATCTGAAGTTGGAGGAAGCGGGCGCCAGCGAGGATTTTCTTGGCGGCGCGCTGGGCGCGATAGTCGAGCGGGTGCGTGGCCGGGTTCTCGACGGCGCCAATCACGAGGCTCGGGGCCGGGTCGATCTTCCGACCCGACAGATAGCGGCCCTCTTTGAGGCTATTGGCGAGGCGGATCAGCTGCGGACCGTCGAGGTCGAAGACGCGGCGGGCCTCGGGCTCATCGCCAGCCGTGACGTCGTCACCCGTCAGGCAGCAGATGTTCTCCACGCCGTGCAGGGCGGCTCCCATGATGTCGGCCTGCTGGGCAATCCGGTTCTTGTCGCGGCAGACGACCTGTAAGATTGGCTCGACGCCGACGCGCTGCATGGCGATCGCCATCGCGACGTTCGAAGCGTGCGCGTGCGCGGATGTGTTGTCCGTAGCGTTCATCGCGTCGCACCACGGAGCCAGCTCGGCGAGCTTGGCCTCATAGTCGGCGAGCGTGCCACCATCGATCACGGGCGCCTCGCCGGTGATGATCAGTTCGTTGCCTCTGTCGAGCAGTTCTCCGAGCCGCGACACGCTACGCCTCCACCTCGGCCGCGGGGGCCTCGGTCTCCGGCGTCCAGCCAGGCGGCGTCTCCTTGTCACGCCCACTGATCGCGTTCTTCCACGACGAATCACCCTTGAGGCGATTGTCCACGGGAGGGCGGAGGTTGTTGAAATGCTCACGCCAATCGGCAGGCATCAGTGGCAAGTTGCGGGAGCGATCCTCGGCCTTGACCCAGACGCAGCGCATCTCGGGCTTGACCTCGCAGTTACCGTCCTCGCGCACCCCGCCACAGGGGCCGTTGCGGAGCGTCTTCGGGCAGGTCATCGGACACGTCATGCCAGTGTCATGCAACACACACTGGCCGCACATCTGGCAATCCCAGATCGGCTTCTTGATGACGTGCTCGATGGTGGCGATCAGACCCATGCTGCTCCTAGGTGGTCACTGCGGCGCGCTGCTTGGCGATCAGTTCTTTCGAGAGCTTGACCGCGGCGGAGGCGTCGGCGGCATAGCCGTCGGCGGCAACTGCATCGGCGTACTCCTGGGTGACGGGGGCGCCACCGACGAGGACGATCACCTTGTCGCGCAGGCCGGCCTTCTCGAGCGCATTGATGTTCGCCTTGAACATCGGCATCGTCGTGGTCAGGAAGGCGCTCATGCCGAGAATGTCGGGCTGGTGCTCCTCGACAGCGGCGATGAACTTCTCGGGGGAGACTTGGACACCGAGGTCGATAACCTCGAAGCCAGCACCCTCGAGCATGATGTTGACGAGGTTCTTGCCGATGTCATGGACGTCGCCCTTGACGGTGCCCATTACGACCTTGCCGATCGTCTCGGTGCCCTTGGCTGCCAAGAGCGGGCGCAGCACCTCGAGGGCTCCGGCCATCGCCTTACCAGCGATCAGCATCTCTGGAACAAACCAGTCGCCTCGCTCGAAGCGGGCGCCGACCTCTTCGAGGCTCGGGATCAACGCGTCGAAGAGCAGCGTCTCCGGGTCCATGCCCATCTCGAGGCCTGCATTGGTCAGCTCGATCACGGCGGGGCCGTTACCGACCATCGTCTCGTCGTAGAGATTCTGGAGAATTTCTTCTGGTGTCATGCTGCACCCTCCTCAAGGTGGTGGTGGCTCAGGCGAACGGTCAGCTCGGCCGCGGAGCGGATGAGCAGTTCGCCAATCTGTTCGTAACGGTCCGGAGTAATCCGCATGCTCGGGCCGGCGAGTGCAATGCCGGTGATGACACGAAGGTCTGGGCCGCGGACGGGCGCGCCGATGGCGATGAGCCCTGGTTCGATCTCCTCGATGCTGATACCCCAGCCGCGCTGGCGTGTCTTCTCGAGGTCACGGACGAGATCCCCGCGAACGGTCAACGTCTTTGGTGTTAGTGCTTCCAGCGGGCCGGGGGGCAGCGTGGCCGCACCGAAGGCAAGAAATGTTTTGCCGATTGCCGAGGCGTGGAATGGCACCGTGCGCCCGATCCAGTTGGTCGAGCCAAGCAGATAGGCGCCCTCGGCCTGGGCGATCTGATCGACGCCCTTCGAGGTCGGGATCGACAGGGTGGCGGTCTCGCCCGTCACGGTCGCGATGCTCTCGAGTAGATCGCGGGCGATGTTGGGCAGGTCGGGGTCGAGGCGTGCACGACGCGCGTAGGCGTCGATCGCCGGGCCGGCCTGCAGGCTGCCGTCATCGGGGTCGCGGCGCAAGAGTCCTTGGCGCTCGAGGGCACCGACGAGGCGCGATGTTGTGCTCTTTGGCAGATTGGCTGCCTCACTCAGTGCGCCGACTGTCATGCGCCCTTCGCCCTCCAACACGTAGGTCAGAATGCGCGCGGCGCGGTCGATCGCTTGGGTGCCCGTGGGTGCGGTGAGTGTGTCCATTATGTGGAACTTGCGTTTCGGATGGTGAGTGTACGATAATCATGCCACGCGCGTCAAGCGATCGCGCCCCCACCGCTGGAGGGACACCATGTTCGTCAACACATCCCCACGCTACGAGATTCTCTCGGAGGACGCGCTTGAGGTTTTGGACAAGGGCTGGAAGCGCCTCGTCTCGGAGATCGGCATTGAGTTCATGAGCCCGTGGGCGGTCGAGATGCTGGCTGCCGCCGGCCAGAAGGTCGAAGGCGACAACGTCAAGTTCGATCCCGAGTGGATCCTCGAGCAGGTCGCCAAGGCGCCGTCCGACTATCAGGTGCATGCGCGCAACCCCGACAACACGGTCACCATCGGTGGCAAGAACATGGTCTTCTCGGGCGTCTACGGGCCACCCTTCGCGATGCGCGGCACAGAGCGCGGCAACGGCACGATGGAGCACTTCCGCAACTTCACGAAGCTCTGCCAGGTTTTTCCCGAGATGGATTCGGCTGGCGGCGTGATTGTCGAGCCGGACGATGCGGCGATGGATTCGCGCCACCTCGACATGACGCTCGCCCTGCAGACCTTGACCGACAAGATCTATATGGGCAACGTCGTGCGCGGCGAGAATGCCGAGGACTGCCTGAACATGGCGGGCATCGTCTTCGGTGGTCGCGAGGTGCTCGAGACGAAGCCAGTGATGATCTCGCTGGTCAACTGCAACTCGCCGCTGCGCTGGGACGATCGCATGCTCGACTCGATGAAGGTCTACTGCGAGGCCAACCAGCCCGTCCTGCTGACACCGTTTCTCCTGATGGGTGCGATGTCGCCGGTCTCGATTCCGGCAACGCTTGCGCAGCAGATGGCAGAGGCCTTCGCTGGCATTGCCCTCACCCAACTGATTCGCCCAGGGTGCCCGGTCATCTTCGGCTCGTTCCTCTCGAACATCAACATGCAGTCGGGCTCGCCGTGCTTCGGCACACCAGAGGCCGCGATTGGCCTCTTTGCGAGCGGCCAGATCGCGCGGAAGTACAGGCTGCCGTTCCGCTCGGGTGGCGGCTTCACGTCGAGCACGATGCCTGATGCGCAGTCCGCGTACGAGGCGATGATGACGATGATGCCGACGTTCCTGTCGGGCGTCAACTGGGTCATGCACACGGCCGGTTGGCTCGAGGGTGGACTCGTTTCGAGCTACGAGAAGTTCATCATCGACATCGAGATCTTGCGCATGTTGCAGGAGACCTTCAAGCCGCTCGAGATCACCGAAGAGTCGCTGGCCTTCGGTGCCCACGAAGAGGTTGGCGCTGGTGGCCACTTCCTTGGCGCAGCGCACACGATGGAGCGTTTCCGCACCTGCTTCTATCGTCCGCTGCTCTCCTCCTCGGAGAATTACGAGCGTTGGAAGCGCAACGGTGGCCACGACGCCGCCGAGCGTGCCGGCATTATCGCAACCCAGAAGCTCGAGGAGTACGAGGAGCCAGCGATGGATCCCGCAATCCGCGAAGAGCTCGAGGCCTACGTCGTGCGGCGTCGCAAGGAGTTGGGCGACTAGCGTCGCGACGAATCAGGCTGCGCGATCTAGGCCGACTCGTGATCCAAGGCGGACATGACAAGTGCGCACTTGTCATGTCCGCCTAACTCTTCCACCCAGCAGACATTTCAGCGACACTATCCAGGTGAGTAGCGCTAAACCCGTCCCCACCTCGATGCTCGCCGCCAGTGCGCGGCGTGCCCCCGCGCTTGACTCGAAGGCAGCCGAGGCGTACCGGTCTGTCAAGGACATGATCGTGTCGCTCGAGTTGCCACCCGGCGCACTGCTCGACGAGCGTGGGCTGGCTGAACGGCTTGGGGTTGGCTTGACGCCCGTCCGCCAGGCACTGCGGCGGCTGGAGTGGGAGAGCCTCGTGGTGATCTTGCCGCGCCGCGGCACTCTGGTAGCGGACCTCAGCGACAGCGACCTTGGGCGTATCTACGAATTGCGCTCTGTCCTCGAGCCGCAGGCCGCCAGTCTCGCCGCCGAGCGCGGCACGAGCGAGCAGCGGGTCGCACTCGCCGATGTGATCGGGCAGATGCGCAGCGAGTTGGCCCGCCCGAAGCCCGACCGGCGACTCTTGATCGCACTCGACCGCGACCTCCACCGCCTGATCTGGGCGATGGCCGGCAACGAGATGCTCGAGCAGACGCTCGAGTGGCTCTTCTCGCACGTGCTTCGGCGCTGGAACGTCTCGATTGATCGTGCTGAGTCGCTTGGCACGGCAATGCAATTGCACGAGGCAATCGCGGCGGCAATCATCGCCGGCCAGTCGAAGCAGGCAAACGAGACGATGGCCCGCCACGTCGCGGGCTTTCAAGCGTCGCTCGTAGTGTAATTCCCCACAGTGCGTGGTCCGGAAGGTCGCGTGATTTGTACACGCTACGAGGGCTAGGCATTCGCTGAACGAATGAGAGTCATCAAGATAACGCCAATCTTCACCTCTTTACTCTCAATTCTCGCTACGGTGCGGGCATGCGCGAGGCGGTCCTGTTCGACATTCATGGCAATATCGACGCCCTTGAGGCGGTGCTCGTCGATGCCCGCGCGGCCGGTTGTGAGGGGCTCCTGCTCGGTGGCGACTACGCCCTGCTTGGCCCTGCTCCGGACGACGTCGTTGATCTCTTGCGGGCGCAGCCGGGTTCGGTCCGAGCGATCCGTGGCAATACGGATCGCATGATCCTCTGGTACTCGGGTGACGAGGCGTGCTGGGCGGCCGATCGCCTTGGCGATGAGCGCGTGCAGTGGTTGCGCAATATGCCGGAACAATTGGTGTTACCCGAGCACGACGCGTTGCTCGTCCACGCCACACCGCGTAGCGATGAGGAGCGGCTAAAGCGCACCTACTCGAATGCGCGGGTCGCCTCGATGCTCACGGGCGTCACCCAGTCGACGCTGCTCTGCGGGCACATCCACAAGCAGTACCGGCGTCAGGTTGGCGCGATCGAGGTCGTCAATCCAGGCGCTGTGGGCTTTCCGTACGACGGCAAGAAATCGGCTGCCTGGGCGATCATCGACAACGGCACGATCGAGTTGCAGCGTACGAAGTACAACGTCAAGCGCGCGCTCGCACGACTCGAGGCGGTCCCCTCGAAGCCAGAGTGCGCGCTTGCCAACCGACGGCTGCGCACCGCGCACTCATGAGGCCATAGGGCATCATGGGGGGCACGTGATCTCCCTGCCCAGCAACGACAGCTTCAACATCGGCGGGATCAACTGGCTTGCCTTGGCGATTGTGATTGTCGCCGCGGTCTTAGGCGCGTGGATCGTTCCACGCGCCACTGTTGCCCTCCTGTCGCGTCGCCTCCGTGGCCGCCGATCCGCCGACGAGGATGTGCACCTGCGGGCCAAGCGGGCAGACACACTCGTGGCGGCGATCCGTTCGCTCTCGCGCTATGCGGCGATCACTGCCGGCATCTTGGGCGTCTTCATCTTCGCCGTGCCAAGCGCTGGCTCGACAGTGATCGGCATCTCGCTGCTCTTGGCTGTCGGTGGCTTTGCTGCCCAGAGCGTGCTGCGCGACATCATCGCCGGCTCGATGATGCTGTTCGAGCGCTGGTTCGACGTAGGCGATGCGATCACAATCGAGCCGTGGTCGATGAGCGGCGTTGTCGAGACGATGTCTCTGCGCAGCGTCAAGTTGCGTGGGCTGGGCGGCGAGACGATTCGCATTCACAATCAGCACATGTATGGCGTGCGGGTGGCGCGGCGTGGCATCCGCGAGATCGTGCTCGAGTTCTACGTCACGGACGCCGCCACGGGGCGCACGCTCGTGCAGAAACTCTCTGACGTCCTGCCTTCTGGGCCGATGCACCTCTTGTCGGCCCTCTCGATTGAGGGCGAGGAGCAGCTTGGCTCGTTGACGCGCTTTACGGTGCGGGGCGCCGTGCCGCCCGGGCGCGAGTGGCTGATCGAATCGTTTGCGATTGCGGTCCTGAAGGAGCTCGACGAGGAGGGGGGGCGCGTGATCAAGCACGGTCCCGTGGCCTATTTCTCCGACTCTGTTGCCGAGTCGCGCTTCGCACGCTCGGTCGCTCCCCAGCTCGAACTCGACGACTAGTCGCCACTCAGGAGGGTCACGGCAGGACGCTCTCGTCAAGCACCGTCACAAGCCTCGTGGCGGGGCTGTAGCGCATGATGGCAAGCTGCGCCGTCCCAGCGATCAGCGCCTGACGGAGCGAGGCGCACTGGGTGATCAGGTTCTGCGCGGTGACGCGGGCGTTGACATTGATGGCATCAACAACGTTGGTGGCACCGCCTGCGCGATGGAGGCCAGCAGCCAGCGAGCCCGTCAACGGCGCGAGCGCGAGGTTGGGCGGTACACCAGTCGTGTACTCCGTGTATGCGGCATCGACCGCCCGGCAGTCCTCGTGAGCCAGCACGATCGCGAGACGCGTACCAAGCGAGGTGATGGCGAAGCCGAGTCCGGCGGCGACGGGGATGTCGACGTAGTGTCCCGGCAGGCGCAGTGTGAAGATCGCGCCGGCCGCGGCACCGAGCACGGCGGCCGGCGGGACGCGCGCGTCGGAGCACCCGATCACGGCGACCGGTGGCTGGTGCTCGAGCGGGTCGGTGGGCGCGCCGAGGAGATCGCGTTCGGTGTCTCCCTCCGCCCAGCGGCGGTTGCCAGCGAGGACGCGCTGAAGCAGTTCGGGTGCAGTTGGTGGAGTCATCGCCTGCCCCAGAATATCGCCGATTGGCTGCCGCACTGTTTCGAGTTGGTGACGAGACTAGGAGAGCGAGTCGAGATAGTTGGACTGGTCGCGACGGTCACCGATAAACATGTTGACGGTCTTCTCGCGAATGACGCCCTCCATGTCGATCAGGAAGGTGCCGCGCATGCACGTGCCCCACTCCTCGTCGAAGACGCCGTAGGCCTTTGAGGCAACACCGTGGGGCCAGAAGTCGGCCAGAAAGACACCGTTCGCGCCGAGCTGTTCCTTGTACGCCTGCCGGATCGGCCAGGCGTCGCAGGCGACATTGAGGATCACCAGGTCATCGCGCTCGTAGCGCGCGTCGTCGCGGAGCTCGCAGATTTCACCCTCGCAGATCTCGGTGTACGAGAAGGGGTGGAAAAACAGCAGCACGTTCTGCTTGCCGCGGTAATCACTGAGGGTGACGCTCGTGTCGAACGTCTCCTTGAGGGTGAAGTCGGGGGCGATGTCGCCAATCTCGGGCATGGGGGCTAGTCCTTTGTTTTCGGAGGTGCAGTTTGATGTTCGCGCTGTGCGCGCAATCCGCTGAGTATTTCAGAAAGCCGCGCTTCAAACCCCATCGTAGTTGGCTCATAAAAACGTAGGTGCGCAAGATCCTCGGGCAGATGTCGTTGGTCGGCGACAAAGCCGCCGACGGCGTGCGGGTACGTGTAGCCGACGCCGCGGCCAAGTGCCTTCGAACCAGAGTGTGAGCCGTCGCGGAGATGGTCGGGTGGGATGTGTGTGCCGTATTCGCGCACCGCGGCGCGGGCAGCATCGCCCGCCGTGTAGGCGGCATTCGACTTGGGTGCGAGCGCGAGGTAGGTGACGCACTGGGCGAG
>SHUX01000033.1 GCA_009694475.1 Thermoleophilia bacterium | reverse complement strand
ACGGCCGAGTTGAGCGCCGCAAACTTGTTGTCAGCAGAAGGAATGATCGAGGCGAAGTGCTCGCGGAAGAGGTCCTCGTGCTCCAGCAGCGCCTGGCCGGTATCGAGGAACAGGATGCCCTGATCCTCGAGCTCCTTCTTGAGCGAGTGGTAGATGACCTCAGACTCGTACTGAGCTCCGACACCAGCGAGAAACTTGCGCTCGGCCTCCGGAATGCCGAGGCGCTCGAAGGTGTTCTTGATCGTTTCGGGCACGTCGTCCCACGAGCGCGCATTGTGCTCGGTGGGCTTGAGGTAGTAGAAGATGTTGTCGAAATCGATGCCCGTCAGGTCGGCGCCCCAGTTGGGCATCGGCTTTGAGAGAAAGGTCTCGTACGCGTCGAGCCGAAAATCGAGCATCCACTTGGGCTCGCCCTTATGGGCGGAGATCTGCCGAATCACGTCCTCGTTGAGGCCGCGCTCAATCTTGATGACGGGGTTCTCCTCGTCGTGGAAGCCGTACTTGTACTCGCCCAGGTCGACGTCGGCAGTTTCGGGAGCCATTAGCTAACCACTTCCTTCACGATGTCTGCATAGCCGGAGGTCTCCAGCTCATGGCCGAGCTCTGCGCCGCCAGATCGCACGATGCGGCCGTCCATCAGTACGTGGATCTGGTCGGGCTTGACGTAATCGAGAATGCGCTGGTAGTGCGTGATGATCAGCGTGCCCATATCGGGGCCGACCAGGCGGTTGATGCCGTCGGCGACGATCCGCAGGGCATCGATGTCGAGGCCGGAGTCGGTCTCGTCGAGGATTGCGATTTTGGGCTGCAGCATCGCCATCTGCAGGATTTCGAAGCGCTTCTTTTCGCCGCCAGAAAACCCGTCGTTGAGCGAGCGCGAGGCCATCGACTTGTCGATCTCGAGCGATTCCATTGCCTCTTGGATCTGCTTACGAAACTCGGGGATGCGGACGGGGTTATCAACACCGTCGGGTCCACCCTTGCGGTGCGCGTTGACCGCCATGCGAATAAAGTTCGCGACCGTCACGCCCGGCACGGCGAAGGGGTACTGGAAGGAGAGGAACAAACCGGCACGCGAACGCTCGTCGGCGGCCAAGTCGAGCAGGTTCTGGCCCTCGAAGAGCACCTCGCCCTCGGTCACCTCGTAGCCGGGGTGCCCCATCAGCACATGGCTGAGTGTCGACTTGCCTGAGCCATTCGGGCCCATGATCGCGTGGATCTCACCCTTGGACATCTGCAGATCAATCCCTTTCAGGATCTCGGTGTCGGTTCCGGTGATGTTGGCGTGCAGGTTGGCAATGACGAGATCGGGCACGGATGCTCCTGAGGAATGGTTCTTTCGGACGAGGCGAGAGTTTCGTCTAGGTCTTCACTCTTCGCTCGCTGTAGGTGTGCAGACTAGCGGTATTAGGGTGTACGAATGAGGGTACCCAAATATTCCCCATTTCGCGGGTATTAGGCAAGTCAACTGAGAAGGGTATTAGGCAAGTCAACTGAGAACAACGTCGCTGCAACGCAGTGGTGACCGCTGCTCCCCCGGCAGCACGAAAGGCCTGGCCCCCGCGCTTGCGGAGACCGGGCCGATCGCGCAGGGCACTAGGCCGAGGGCTGCTCGCCAGCCGAATCGGTCGCCGTTTCGGCAACCTCGCTGGGCGCGGCGGCCTCGCTGATTGCCGCAGCGGGAACCGCAGCCGAGCCGGTGTTCTCCCAAACTGTGTTGAGCGCGCTCTGCATCTAGCCGATCTAGGCGGGCGCAAACACAAGATAGAGCAGTACGGAGATCCCCCCGCTAATCGGCGTCTGGCCGGTCAGTGCCTGCGCCTTCGTGATGCGCTGATGGGTTGAGATAAAACTCATAATCGCCGGCACGATGATCAGCCCGCCAAGCGTGACAGCAAGCAGCGACTTGACCGGGCTGGTGCCGAGTTCGTCGGTGCCACGAGCACGACCGTAGTCGGCCACTTCGCGGTTGGAGCGATACCACCAGATCAACGTGAAAACGGCACCAAAGAGAGAGCCGAGACACCAATCACGTTGCAAATCTTGGCGTTCGTATTCGCGCCGGGGATGGCGACTTCTTGAGCCATTAAAGAACCTCCTCGTACAGGAAGACGGGATTCCAGCGCCTGCCACTATTTGCCGAGCAGTGCCGCGGCTATCCCCGCTTCTACTCGGCTCCCGGCGCTCCATCTCGAAGGTACGCAAGCAGCGCCGTGTCCGTCAGCCACTCGACGGGCGCAAGATCGTCGGTTAAGGGTTCCGTGGTCGTGCCAACGCGCTGCTGGTCAGCGGCCAGCCGACCACAGATCGGCCCCAACGGCGCGGGCAACGCCTGCAACCGCGCCGTCGCACCCGCGGCAGTGCCACGGTCGCGGTAGCCTGTCACGATCGTGTTGAACTCGTTGACGGGCGACTGCTCGACGACAGGAAACACCACCGCCATCGTCTCGGCGATGCGCTTGAGCGCCTGGTCATGGCCGGGCGGCGCACCAACATTGATCATCACAGCACCACCCGGATTCAGACGATCACGAACCCGCTCGAAGAATTCTTGCGTGACGAGGTGAAAGGGGATGTAGGGCTGCCGGTAGGCGTCGACGATGATGCCATCGAAGCGCAGGTCCGTGGTCTCCAACCAAGGGCGCGCGTCCGCCGCGTGCACCGTCAGGTGCGCCTCCTGCATGCCGAGATAGCGGTACCCGACGTCGGTCACCGTCGGGTCGATCTCGACACCATCGACATGCCATGTCGGCCAAAAACGCGCGTACTGGACCGCGGTCGTACCGCCCGCATTGCCAAGCACAGCCAGCTGCCCGGCGCGCGGCCGATCAATCGCGGCCGGCAGACAGCTAAGACGATCCCAATAGCCGCCGACCAGACCAGACGCACCGACCTTGACCGAGTGCTTCGCCCAGCCCTCGTTGAGCCGCAGGACGCGATCGCCCTGCTGGTCGTCGACAACCTGCACGAACTGGTACGCAGACTCGCCCTCCCAGACAACGTGATCGCCCGGTGCCGCCTTGACACCCGGCTCGGGCACGAACAGCAGCACGGCGATCGCGAGCGGCACGAGCAGGACGCGTCGCGGCAGGAGTGGCAACGCCGCCGCCGCCAAAATCAGCGCGAAGACGAGCAGCGTGCGGCGGGTGCCAATCCACGGCACGAGCAGGAGCACCGACACGAACGTGCCGAGTAGCGAGCCGACGGTCGAGAGCGCGTAGAGACGTCCCGAGATGCGGCCCGCCTCGTCGATCGTCGTCACCGACAGACGGATCGCCCAGGGCGCGACCGCTCCGAGCGCTGTGATCGGCACGGCGAAGGCCAGCAACACCGCCACGAACGAGCCAATCAGCACGCCGGCGGAGACGTCTGCAAAGGCATCGGTCGCGAGGGCCAAGAGGGGCCTCGTGGCGAAGGGCAGCAACGCCACAGAAGCCGCCGCCACGAGGACGACGCCACCCAATACGCGCCGTGTCGGCCAGCGATCCGCCACCCGGCCACCCAACCAATACCCAACTGAGAGGTAGAGCAAGGTCAGGCCGATCACGTTCGCCCAGACCAGCGTGGACGTCCCAAAAAACGGTGCCAGCAGCCGTGCAGCCGTCAGTTCGACACCCAAAGACGAGAAGCCCGCAGCGAACACCAAGACGTAGAGACGAGCCGTGGGCACGGCCAAACGGTACCCGCACCTAGGTTGCTTGTGGGCAGACGGCTTAACAGAGACGCAACATAAAACCCCAACCAGGCTTCATACATCAGCGATACAACCTCTGGTATGAACGAGAACTGGACTCCCACCGATTACCCCTCCACCCCTCCCGCGGCTGCCGCGAACCAGCAGCAGCGGGGCTCACGCCTTGTTGTGCCCGTGCTGATCGCCTCACTCCTGTCGGCTGGCCTTGCCGCCGGCGGCACCGCGCTCGTCGTCAATCAGGAGGGTGGCGGTTCGACGACGATTGTTCGTCAGGTCGCCAACCCGGCCAACAGCAGTAGCGCCTTGGGCAGTTCCGCGATGCCCGTCGCCTCGTCGGGTGGCATGTCGATCGAAGCGATGTACCAGCAGTACGGCAATGGTGTCGTACGGGTGGAGCACTCCAACGGTCTCGGCTCCGGCTTTGTGATCGACAGCGAGGGTCACATCCTGACCAACGCGCACGTCGTCGACGGCGCCCAGGGCGACGTCACCGTCTCCTTCTCAAACAACGAGAAGGTCGTCGCCAAGGTTATCGGTGTCGACAACGCCACCGACGTCGCGCTGCTCAAGGTCGATGTGCCGAGTTCGGCGCTCACGGTGATCCCCCTCGGCGACTCGTCCACCGTCAAGGTCGGTAATCAGGTCGTCGCGATTGGTAACCCCTTTGGCCAGGACCGCACCGTCACAAGCGGCATCGTCTCCGCGGTCGCCCGATCGATCCAGGCTCCGAACGGTTTCAGCATCAACGACGCCATTCAGACCGATGCGTCGATTAACCATGGCAACTCGGGTGGCCCGCTGCTCGACGGCATGGGTCAGGTGATTGGCATCAACTCGCAGATCAACACGGGCGGACAGGCCAACTCTGGCAGCGTCGGGATTGCCTTCGCAGTGCCGATCAATCTCGTCAAGCAGGTCACGGCCGACATCATGGCGACCGGCAAGGCACAACACGCCTGGCTCGGTGTGCGGCTCTCGGACGTCGACCCAACGCTCGCCTCGCAGATCAAGATCGGCTCCGACTACGGCGCCATGGTGGCAGCGGTAACGACCGGTTCGCCGGCAGCCAAGGCTGGCCTAGAAGGCGCAACGGGTCAGACCACGATTGGCGGACGATCGTATGCGGTCGGTGGTGACGTCATCATCGAGGCCAATGGTGCCAAGATCGAAGACGTCAAGGGCCTCCAGGCTGCCGTCTCGGCGCTCAAGCCGGGCGACAAGCTTGAGCTCGTCGTCAAGACCCGCTCTGGCGAGACGAAGAACATTACGGTCACCCTCGGCGATCAGCCGCAGGATCCAACCGCTCTCGCCGGCTAGGCCACTTCTCCTTAGCCGCCGACTGATTGGCGGGGTCGAGCCTCCTCCGGGCTCGGCTCCGCCAACTCTCGTTGGTGGCACGCGAGCGTAGCCAACAGGCCACGCGCCGCTGCAGCAGCTGACCCGCTCAGACCATGCCCAGGGGGCCGGCGGTTAGCGTCTTTCGGCGATTTGGGCGAGCAACGCGACGATCGTGCCAACGACGACCCAGAGCACCGCACCGACAACCGCCGCAGCGACACCAATCGCGATTGTGTAGGCGGTTCCGCAAATCAGGCCCACGGTCAGCGCGATCGCTGCGTGGAGCACAGCCATGGCGTAAGCGGCGACAGTGGCTCGGGGAGCCTGGCCGGCCGCGCGTGAAAATCGTTCGGGAATCGTATCCATCCCGGGCATCCTACCCGGCGTCACCATCGACAGGGGTAGAGTCTCGGTGAAGATGCGGTTCTGCCCGTGTTTTGGAAAGCCTTCTATGCGTGCCCTCCTGATCGTCAACCCCGTCGCCAGCCGAGTCAACTCGGCCGTAGAGCGGACCGCTCAGCGTGAGCTCGAGGAGTCCGTGACAGTCGAGGTGGTCCGCACCACGCGCCCGCTCGAGGCCGCCGACTTGGCACGCAAAGGGGTTGCAGACGGTTTCGAGGCCGTGATTGTGCTCGGTGGTGACGGCACGGCCAACGAGGTCCTCAACGGCATTGGCGCCGCCGTGCCGATCGGGCTCCTGCCGGGTGGTGGCACCAGCGTGATGCCTCGCAACCTCGGCCTGCCACCGTCGATCCCGGCGGCGGCTCGACGGCTCGCCGTTGCGTTACGCGAAGGCACCGAGCGCCACGTCCGCGTCGGCAGAATCAACGGTCGCCGCTTCGCCTTCAACGCCGGCGTCGGTCTCGACGCCGAGGTGGTGCGTCGTGTCGATGGGCGCGAGCGCACCGCGAAACGACGCCGCTCGCCCGACGTGGTTTATGCCCGCGAACTACTCAAGCTCGTGGCGCGTGGCTCGTTTAGCCACCCGCACATCTCCCTCCACGCGGGCGGGCAGACCGAGCGCGTCGCCTTCGTGCTCGCCGTCAACCTCGCGCCCTGGTCGTACATCGGCGCGATCCCGCTCGACCTTGCTCCCAGCGCCACCGCCGATGGTGGCCTCGACATCGTCGCGCCACGCCGCATGTACCGCCGTGACGTGGCTGGTTTTGCTCAGCGCCTCCTTGTCGACCATCGTCATGCTCGTGGCACAGGCGATGCACGCGTCGGCTACTGGCACGACGTTTCGACCGTCGAACTGCGCTGCGACTTTCCGTTTCCGGCCCAAGCCGACGGCGACGACCTCGGCGATGTCATGGACGTCCTGATCGATGTTGATCGTGAAGGCGCGCGCTACCTGATCTGACCCGTACGATTCCCTTATGGACAACCTCGTCGCAATCAGTCAGGGCTTCGGACTCGCCGTCGCCTGCGGCCTTGCTGCCGTGCTCCCCCTTGGTGTACTCGCCTTTGCCGCCCTGCTTGGCTGGCTGCCCGGCAGTGTTGCGCTCGCCGTAGAGACTCCCGTTTTGGTCGCCGGCTGGGCCGTTGGTGTCGTCGAGGCCGCTAGCCGTGCATTGCTACCCATCCCCGTTCGCATTGGCCTGAGCGGTCTCGGTGGCGCCGTCGCCTGCGAGCTAACACTCGGCGACATCCTGCCCTTTGTCGGACTTCTGCTGGGCACGGCAATTGGCTCTGGCACCGGCTGGACAACGACGCGGATGGTCGATCGTGCGATCGCCAGTGGCGGCCCGCGTTGGGGCGTCAGCGCACTGGTCGCTGGTGCCAGCGTCGGCGTGGCAGCGCTCGCAATCATCCCGATGGTCGGCCTGATCCTCGTCGGGGTTGTGATTTGGATTGGTATGCGCTCGCGCAAGGACGACCAGGGGCGCTACGCCGGACTCCGCGTTCTGCGATGACCCTGCGCCGCCTTGGTATTGCGACACTCTTGGTGCTGCTCTTGGCAGTCGCACCCATCGCGGCGAACGCTGCGTCGCCGACGCTGTCGGCGATCAAAGCCGAACAGCTCGCGCGGGATGCCAAGGGCATCACCACGCTGATGCTCAAGTACCCGATGTCCCAGTGGTCGTGCGTGTTTGCGGGCGAAAACGCATTCTGGAATTGCGCCCTCAATGCAGCCTCGGATGGCCAGGCGATCGCAATCGTCAAGATCTACGACCCCGGCAGGCGCGTCTGGAGCGTCACGATTCCCCGCAATGGGGCGCCCGCGACTCGTCTGACGGAGAAGACGGCGACGGTGGTCGCCGCCAAGGATGCGAAAGCGGCCGCGTGGATTGCCCGCTACCGCGAGCACGATCGGCCCGTACGCTCGACAGCGACCCTCGATCTCGGTACGTGGCGCGTCAAGTGGTGGAGCGAAGCAACCCAGATCGCCGAGGTCGGCGTACTCGATACCACGAGGACGATCTCCTACGTCCGCACTGGCCCGCAGGTTGCCTGGTCGATGGCGCGTGGTGGCCAGGGCTTTGGCCGGCTGATCAACGAGCCGTGGGCGCTGGGTCCGCTGATCATCATCTTCGCCCTCGTCATGCTTGATTGGCGTCGGCTGCGGTCTTGGCGAACACTTGACATCTTTGCGATCGTGTCGCTCGCTGGCTCGCTCTGGTGCTTCAACCGCGGCCTGATCTTCTGGGCCGTGCCACTGCAGTACCCACCACTCGTCTACCTGTTCGTGCGGATGATCATGATCGGCACGGGCCGCAGTGCACGCCCGGCCTTCACGACGCGCCTCCCATTCTGGGTGATGGTGGTGTTGGTTCTCATCCTGGCGGGCGGCCGGGTGGGCTTTAATGCCTACTCGTCGAACGTCGTCGACGTGGGCTATGCGGGTGTTGTTGGTGCCGATCGCATCCTGGACGGCCGCAGCCCATACGGCAACTTTCCAACCAAGACCGCCATCCCCTGTGGCACGCGCTACTCGGATGGCAACTACAGCGGCTACATCCAGCCGAATGGGCACTGCGAGACCGCGATCGAGCGTGGTGACACCTATGGGCCGGCGATGTATACCGCGTACCTGCCGGGCGTCGCTACCCTCGGCTGGTCGGGGCGCTGGGACGATCTGCCCGCCGCGCACTTCACGAGTGGCTTCTTCGACTTGCTCGCTGGGATCGGTCTCGCGCTCTTTGGCTGGCAATTCGGTGGCCGCCGCCTCGCCGCCGCAATGGCCTTGTTTTGGTTTGCGGTGCCATGGACGGCCTATACCTTTATGAGCGACTCGAACGACACGATCGTAGCGGCGTACCTGGCCTGGAGCGCGGCCCTGATTGCCCGCCCGGTCGGGCGTGGTGCGTTCATGATGCTCGCCGCGCTGGCCAAGTTTGCGCCGCTGATTCTGCTGCCCCTGTGGCTACGCCTCGATCGTCAGCCCCCACCGCCGCGTGGCGAGTGGTCCTACGGAAACCCTGCGCTCCAGCAATCCCGCGCCGCGCGCGTCTGGTCGTCGGTGCGCCCCGGCCCGGGCTCGGTCCGCACGCTGCTCGGCATGGTAATCGCCACCGCGCTCTTGGCGGCGCTGCTCGTGGCGCTCGACGGAACGGGCGCGCTTCGTACCTTCTGGGATCGCACGTTCGGCTGGCAACTCGACCGGCCCTCGCCCTTCTCACTTTGGGATTGGGGCGAGTATCCGGGCTTCCCAGACCTGGCCGCCGTGCAGAGGATCCTCAAGGCCGCGCTCGTGTTTGGTGCGGTCGCACTGTTTTTTGTCCCGCGCCGGCTCGACGCCACGCGCGCCTTGGCCTTTGCGGGCGCCTTGATGATCGGCTTCCAACTCGTCTTGACTCACTGGATGTACCTGTACCTGCCCTGGTTGATGGTGTTCGTCGCGATCGCGCTGCTCGCGCCCCGCGTCGGCTTTCACCGCCCACGCCGCTCGCCCAAACTCCTCAGCGCCCTCCCTCGCCGCGAGCACCACCTGATCGGCCATTGATCGGGTTCGGTTTGCGGTCAGACCCCTAACCGAACCCGATCGACAACTGGGCTAGGCATTGCGGCGGAACGCCTCGATGCTGGTGGCTCTACCGTCGTCGTCACAGGTCATCAGCACGCCCTCAAGACGCACGTCCTCGGACGCCGGCTCGAGCCGTTGTGGTTGTTGGAGGAGGAAGCGGCGGAGCGAGAGTTCCTTCTTGGCTCCGATCACCGAATCGTGCGGGCCCGTCATGCCAGCATCGGTGATGTACGCGGTCCCACCCGGCAAGACGCGAGCGTCGGAGGTCTGGACGTGCGTGTGGGTACCGATCACGGCGGTCGCGCGACCAGCTAGGTGCCACCCCATTGCGACCTTCTCGCTGGTCGCCTCGGCGTGCACATCGACGAGCACGATCGGCGTCGAGCGGTGCGCCTCATCGAGCAGCCCATCGACGACCGAGAACATCGATTGGGCTGGCTCCATCGTGAAAGACCCGAGCAGATTGATTACCGCAACCTGCTGCCCATTGCTCGCCGTGACGACCTGCAGGCCACGCCCCGGGAGCTTGTCGAGCAGGTTCGCGGGGCGCACCACACGCTCGGCCTCGATCAGGTACGGGCCAATCTCCTTGCGCCGCCAAAGGTGGTTGCCGAGCGTCAGGCAATCAGCACCGGCGGCCAGCAGGCGCTCGGCGAGCTTTGGCGTTAGGCCCACGCCATCTGCCGCGTTTTCCGCATTGATGACCACGCAATCAAGCTCGAGTTCGGCGCGCAAGAGACGCAGCTTCGACTCGATTGCCGACACGCCGGGAGCGCCGTAGACATCGGCTAGAAATAGGATCCTCACGAGGCAGCCACGGCCGTTGCGGGGCGCACCTCGAGGTGCAAACGATTGCCACCGTCTTGCGTGTACTTACCGAGCAGAGGGTCGAGTCCGCTGGTGATATCGACGATCCGCCCCAGTGCCGTCCAGGCTTCTGGTCGCGTCGAGACGGGTGTGCCGACCGAGAGTTTCGGGTCGGACTTGATCCCCGTAGCAATCACCACGACCCCGGGGTTGGCAATCGGCTCAATCGCGATCTGGTCGCCATAGGCGGTGCCTTCCACGATTAGAGGCGTAATCGAAAGCACCTTGCCGTCGACCGGGGCGTAGGTGTCCGTGCCGACGGGCGCACCAATGTCAACCGACGTCGGGTCGCCGTCGACCTGGTAGTTCGGCCCACCCGCGGTATCGCCCGCGAACGACGAGATGATCCGCGCCACAATGCCCTCGTCGAGTGGCTCTCCAACCGGCTCGAGTGGGAGCGCATCCGTACCGGTGACAGGATGAAACAGGATCGCGGTGATCCGCGACTGCTGCACCGGTACGAGCAACACCACCTGATCCTGGCGCGCAAGGGTCTGCGCCCGAGGTGCGCCGGCCGGCAGAATACGCGTGGCAGGAGCCAGTCTGGGGATCAGGTCGACCCCGCCAAAGTGCACGAGTTGAATCCCACCGACAAGGACGGCGCCGAGCACAAGTCCACAGGCGACCCAGATCCGCGCGCGACTGGACTTCCGCACCGGCACCGTGGGGGGCGGTAGAAGGATGTCGACGCCCGACCCTGTCAACTCCACGGTCGCAACATCGGCCTGCTCATCGTGCACGACCATCAGCCGATTGTACCTACGCCGCGCGTTGGCCTATGGCACCGCGACTGCTGAAGTGCTCGGCGCTATCGTCGTTGCGGCAGGATCACCGGGGGCAGCAGGATCGGCCTGCACCGTTACGGTCGCCAGTGGTGGTGGCATCGAGAGCGTCAGATCCGGAGCGGAGACGGTCGAGACGATGCGGTTCTCAAACTGCGAGGTAAAGCCACTCCACGCCACGGGCGTCTTCGGTGCGGCAAAGTTGACCGGTGGTGTGCCCTCGAGTGCCGCGTCCATGTAGAGACGCCAGATGTCGGCCGGCAGCGTCGGCCCCGAGACGGCGCCGACACCCTCAATGTTGTAGAGCGACTTCGTCTCGTCCGGATAGCCGATCCAGACGCAGGTTGCGAGCGTTGGCGTGTAGCCACAAAACCAGGCGTCGGTGTGGTTGTCTGTCGTGCCGGTCTTACCGGCCTCGGGGCGGTCGTCCGACATCAAGGCGCCCGTGCCTGTGCCCGAGTGCATGTTCTCGCCGAGGATGCGTGTCACCTCAGCGGCGACGCCGTCTTGGATCACCCGCACGCCACGATTGCGCTCACCGAGCAGCTGCTGCCCCGTAGCGTCGTGGACGGTCTTGATGGCCGTTGGCGGGTGATAGACGCCTCCGTTGGCGAGCGTTGCGTAGACGGCCGCCATTTCGAGTGGAGAGACACCATCCGCACCAAGCGTCAGCGACGGCACGGGTTCGAGTGGCGATGTGCGCACGCCGAGCCGCTTGGCCATCTCGACGATGTTGGCCGGTCCGACATCGATGGCGAGTTGCGCGTAGACCGTGTTGTCCGAGGCCAGTGTGGCGTTCTCGAGCGTGATCGCCCCCGCATAGTTATCGCCGGCTGTGGCGACGTCCCACGTCGGCGAGTTCTCGTCGGGCCGCCACGAGAAGGGTGCCGACATGTACGTCGTCGCACTCGGGTCGATGCCCTGTTCGATCGCGGTGGCAAGTGTGATGGTTTTGAAGGTCGAACCTGGCTGGCGGCGGCTCTGCGATGTCAAATCGAACTGGTCTGTTCGAAACGCGCGGGTGGAGGCCATCGCAACGATCTCGCCGGTCTTGGGTCGAATCGAGACAATTGCTGCGTCCGGGTCACCCGCAGTCGGCAAAACCTGTTCCATTGCCGCCCGCGCCTGTCGTTGCAAGAGGGGGTCGAGCGTCGTATTGATCGTGAGCCCGCCGGCACGCACGGCTGCCTCACCAAAATCGGGCTCCCCCGCCAGTTCGTTGGCGACGTAACGCACGAAGAAACTCTCCTTGAAAGCGCCATAGACGCGTCCTCGCTTGAGGCGCAGCGGCGTGTCGGCAGCCTTGCGTTCCTGAGCCACAGAAATCACACCCGTGTCGCGCATTGCCGCGAGAACTTGGGCGCGGCGTTTGAGTGCCGCCTGCGGGTGCTCGTAGGGGTCGTACTGGCTGGGCAGTTGAGGCAAGCCGGCGATCAGTGCCGCCTCTGGTAGCGTCAACTCCTTGGCCGTTTTGGCGAAGTACGTCTGGGAGGCGGCCTCGACACCGTAGGCATTGTTGCCGTAGAAAACAGTGTTCAGATAGGCGGTCAGGATCTCGTCTTTGGAGAAGCGATCCTCGAGTTGGACGGCGAGCAGCGCCTCGCGGATTTTGCGGTCCAGGGTGCGTTGCTTGACGATGTAGATCTGCGAGATCAACTGTTGGGTGAGGGTCGAGCCACCCTGCACGATGCGCCCAGCCGTAAGGTTGGTAATCAGCGCGCGCGCGATACCTTGTGGGTCAACACCCCCGTGCTCGTAAAAGCGCCGGTCCTCGATTGCGACGGTGCCTTTCTTGAGCCAAGGCGAGATCTCGTTCGAGGCGATCGGCTGGCGATTCTCGTCGTTGGCGAGCACGCCGAGACTCGTGCCATTGTCGGCGTAGACGGTGCTGTTGGCTCCGATTTCGCGCGCCTTGATGGCGTCAAGCGTTGGCAGGTCTTCAAAGTAGCGAGCGGCGCCAAAAATCAAGAGTCCGGACATGAGAGCGGCCGTGATGGCGACCACGAGGAAGGCGGTCGCGAAGGCGCTGCGGCGGCCGGTGCGGCGGCGTTGCGTCCGGTTACGTTTGCGCCGCGCAACGCCTTTGCCAACGGGCTCAGGCATAGCGGCCAGGCGGGGTGGCGGCGATGGGTGGAAACATTACGTCTCGCACGCTACCACCGGGTGATGGCGGGTTTCTGATGCTGCACGCCGGCTTACTGGCTGGGGTTTGACGTCACTGCGTGCCATGCCGTCTACCTGTTCGGCGGCGTCGAATCCTGTCCTGCCCCGCCGCGGCGGTAGCATGCGTATGTGCGTCGCCTCGCATTTCTCTCTGTGCTTGCCGTCGCCGCACTGTGCTTGGTGGGTTGTGGTGTCAAGTCTGAGCCGACCGCTGTCGAGGTTACCTTTCCGAGCCACGCGGTCGATGCCGCCGGGCAGACCATCTCGTTGCGGGCGGCACCATTACGGATCGTGTCGCTCGATGCGGGTGCCACTGCGATCCTCAACGATCTCGGCCTTTCTGATGCCACGACGACGGCGACGGTAGCCTCGGCGCGGCGCGAGGTCGCGGATCCGACGACGGCGTTGGTCGTGGTGCCGCTCGGGCTCGATCCGGCGCTGTTAAAGAGCATCGTGGACGCAACGACGGCGCCCGTCTTCCACTATGGAGCCGTGCCGCTGACGACCGCACCCTCGGCGATCACGCAGCTGGGCCTGGCGGTTGGCCGGGGGCCAGAGGCTGCGGTGATCGCTTCGTCGGTCGCCGCCGGGTTCCGTGCCCTCGCGGCTCGCCTAGCGACGGCTGCGCCAGCGCGCGTCTTGATCGAGGGCCGGGGTTTCACGGCAATGGGTCCAGCTTCGCCGGCTGGCCTCGCCGTGGCAGCGGCCGGTGGCACGAATCTGGTGACGACTGATCAGCCGATCAATCTTGCCGATATGACGGCGCTCGCCGTAACGGCTTGGGTTGCTCTCGAGCCGGGGGGTAGCACGCTCACGTCGTTGCAAGGCTACCCCGAATTAGCGGCTGTACCGGCGGTGCGCGACGGGAGGGTCATACCGCTGCCGCTCGCGGGCGTCGCCGTCGATGCAGCACTCCCGTCCGCGCTGCAGGCGCTTGCCGACGATCTGCGTGCCGCCGCGGTTACCCCGGGATGAGCGCGCCCGAGCCGCGTCGGGGCCTGACCGTCTGGTTGCTGATCGCCTTGCCGCTGGTGCTGCAGTTCGCCTTTGTCGGCCTCGCGGCGAGCATTGCGTCGCTCGTGACCACGTTACCCGATGGGGCAACGACCTTTACGAACCTCCCCCAGGCGCTGGTCTTATTTTCTGCCTATGTGGTGTTTGCGGCTGCGATCTGGCTCGTTGCGCGCCACCTCGGTTCGCCTACCGCCGTCCTGGTGATTCGTCGGACTCCACTTGGTCGTTCGGTGGCGTTGAGTGTGGTGGCGTTCGTGGCGATCGTGGCGGCCTCGGCGGCGCTCGAACCAGTTTTTCACGGGGCCGAAAGTCAGGACATTGCGTTCGGCGCGTGGCCGAGCTCTCCGGGCGGTCTGCTTGCTCTCGTCGTCAGTGGGGTCACGATCGTTGCGGCGGCCGCATTGACGGAGGAGCTCTATTTTCGAGGCTTATTGTATGGCCGGTTGGATCGTCGCTGGGGGGTCGCCGCCGCCGTTGTCGGGTCGGCTGGCGTCTTTGGTTTGGCCCATTTTGAGCCGAATGCGTTTCCCTCGCTGTTCGTCTTGGGTCTCATTTTAGGCCTGTTGCGGTTGCGTACACAGTCGTTCTGGCCGGGCGCTGCGGTGCATGCCGCAAACAACCTGCTGGCCTTCGTTGCGCTGCTGCTGGCGGTCAACTAGCCCGGTTTCTCGTATGCTCCGCGCGTCTACGCAGTAGGAGCGACCGTGAGCGACCAGTCCAGCGACCCGATCGTCGAGCAGTTCCGCAACCAGATCACCGATACGGATCTCGCGATCCTCGAGGCGATCAATAGGCGCATCACAACCGTCCGCAAGTTGCACGCGTACAAGGCCGAGCAAGGCTATGACGCGGTCGATCCGTCCCGCGAAGAGTGGTTGACGCAGTATCTGCAGCGCTGCAACAAGGGACCCTTGTCGAACGACGAGGTTGCGATTCTCTGGCGCTCGATCATCGATTCGACGTTGCGCGAAGTCGCGCGTCTGCGCGAAGCCTAAGTCGTCTCTGGCTCGTCGTCCGAGCCGAATTCGTCCGGCTGGACATCTTCGAGGAACTGCTTGAAGTCTTCGACGAGTTGCTCGGGGTCCGCGCTCGTGGCTGCCTCGCCGCTCTCATCTTCCATCTGGATGGCACTCTCTTCGATCACATCGTCGGCGGCGTAGATCGGCGCTTTGGCGCGCAACGCAAGTGCGATCGCGTCGCTTGGTCGCGCGTCGAGTTCGATCTCACTGCCATCGCGTTGTAGCGTGATCTTGGCGAAGAAGGTGCTGTCCTTCATTTCGACGACGCTGATCTTGACAACCTCGGCGTCCATTTCTTTCAGCGCCGCGGAGAATAGGTCGTGTGTCATCGGCCGAGGCGTCTCGGAGTCTTGGAGGCGCGCCAGGATTGCGGCCGCCTCGGGGTGCCCGATCCAGATCGGTAGAAAGCGATTCGTAGCAACGGTTTTGAGTAGCACGATCGGCTGCTTCCCAACCATGTCGAACGACACGCCATAGACAACCATTTCCTGCATGGCTTCAGTGTACGTGGACTGGGGCTGGTCTTAGCCGCGTGTGAGAATCAGCACGGCGTTTTGGCCGCCGAAGCCGAAGGCGTTGACCATGACTCCTGGTTGCTCAAGCGTTGCTGGCCCACCCTGCACGAGATTGATGTCGCAGGCCGGGTCGGGATCGTCCAGGTTCATCACCGGCGGCACGACACCGTGGTGGGCGATCAGTGCGCCGATTGCAGCGCTGAAGGCTCCTGCAGCGCCAAGCCCATGTCCCAGCACAGCCTTCGGCGCGGTGACGGGTGGACAGTCAGAGCCCATGCCGAGAATCCGACCAACCGCGCCGGCCTCGCTGGCATCGTTGAGCTGTGTGCCGGTGCCGTGAGCCACAACGGCGCCGATCTCGCTCGGAGCAAGCCCTGCCGTGGTTAGCGCGGAACGAATCGCAAGCTCGGCGCCAGCTCCGTTCGGGTCGGGCGCGGTGACATGAAAGGCGTCACAAGAGAGTCCTGCCCCGGCCAGCGTGGCGTAGATACGTGCGCCACGGGCCTCAGCGTGCTCGAGCGTTTCGAGCACGAGCATCGCTGCGCCCTCGGCGGGGATAAAGCCGGTGCGATTCGCGTCAAATGGCCGCGACAGTGTGCTTGGGTCGCCGACGGCAGTCGATAGTGCGCCCGCATTGGCGAGGCTGCTCATCAGGTAGGGCGTCAGCGCCGCGTCGCTGGCTCCGGCAAGCATGATGTCGGCGTCGCCGCGCTGCAAGGTATGAAGGCCCTCGGCGACGGCGATCGTACCGGCTGCGCAGGCGCCCACGCCCGCCGTGACGGGCCCCGTCACACCAAACTGGATCGCCGCGTTGGCTGCCGCCATGTTGCCCGAGACGAGCGGCACGTAGAGGGGCCCGGTGCGCTCGGGCTTCTCAAGGTGCTTGATGACCTCTTCGTCGCCCTCGGGGATACCCCCCGCGCCCGTGTGGATCGTGATCCCCGTACGTGGACCCGAAATGTCGTCGAGCCCCGCATCGGCTACGGCAAGTCGCGCAGCGACGATCGCAAACTGTGCGAAGCGTCCCATCCGGCGGGCCGCGCGTTTGTCCATGTACGGCGTTAGGTCGAAGTCTTCGATCGGTGCCGCGTGCCGCGCCGGTAGCACGTCGTACTCGGATCCCTCGAGGCGTCGCACGCCCGAGCGGTGCTCCAACAGGGACGACCAGAGTGCCTCGTGGCCGTTTCCGGTTGGCCCGACGATGCCGATACCGGTAATCACCACAGTGCGCGCCTCGGTCATGCGCAGAGTCTGGCGGATGCACCGGCGTTGCCGCCGCACATCGCTGGTGGTGTCGTTGCCACGATGGGCGATCCTGGATTCGAACCAGGGACCTCCTCCTTATCAGAGAGGCGCTCTAACCGACTGAGCTAATCGCCCGACGGCGCGAGTCTATCGAAGCCCGGGCCTGTCCTGCGATGGTCACCCGCCTCGAGACCCACCGCACTGAAAGTACGGCCAGCACGGGCCGCCTCCCATCACCGCACTTGTGCGTTTTGTAACAAACTACGCGGCACGGTTGTGGAGCGCCACACCATCGAGCTGCTCGAGCCGCGCCACGAGGTCAGCCAGTTGCTCAGCCGAACGAATGCGAATCTCGAGGTGTGCCCCGTCCTTGGTCGGCGTCACGCGCCCGACCATGCCGAGCGCCCGGAAGCAGGCATCGGTAGCGGCGGCGGCGAGGTCGTGGTCGAACCAGAGCGGTCCGCCACCTCCGCGCTTTGTTGTGCGCCGTGCCGAGACGCCAGTGCGAGCCGCAGCCTCGACCTGGCGCACCGACAGGCCTTCGGCGATCGCCCGCTTCGCCAACGCACGCCGCGCGTCGTGGTCTTCGAGCTGCAAAATCGCGCGGCCGTGGCCCTCGGAGAGATCGCCGTTGATGATCGAGTCAAGTACCTCGTCGGGCAGGTCGAGCAGACGCAGCGCGTTGGCGATTGCGGGTCGGCTGCGGCCAACCCTCTCGGCGACCTCGGTCGGGGTCAG
>SHUX01000032.1 GCA_009694475.1 Thermoleophilia bacterium | reverse complement strand
ATCTCAGAGACTTCAGCCTGCGCGAGAATCTCAGCGACCGCCTCATCAACCGCAGCGGCCTCGTCGGACGAGAGGCCCTCAACGGCGGATGGCATGTGCTTACGACCCTCGATGACACCGTCAGCAATGATGCGCGCGATCAGATCGTTCGAGCGGATCGCGTCGTCATTGCCAGGAATCGCCAGATCGACCTGGTCGGGATCGCAGTTCGTATCAACGAGACCGATCAGCGGAATACCAAGGCGCTTGGCCTCGTGCACGGCAAGCTGCTCGGCGGTCAAGTCGATCACGAAGATCGCGCTCGGAACCTTGCCCATCATGGCAACACCGCTGAGGTTCTTCTCGAGCTTCTCTAGCTCGTGGAGGCGCACGAGGCGCTCCTTGGCGGGTAGCAACTCCAGCTGGCCCTCCTCATTCAGGCGACGCAGCTCGTGGAGGCGCTGAATACGGTCGGTAATGGTGCGGAAATTGGTCAGGAGACCACCGAGCCAACGATGGTTGACGTAAGGCATGCCGCAACGATCGGCCTGTGTGGCGATCGCGTCGCGGGCCTGCTTCTTCGTCCCGACGAACAAGACGCTGCCACCCTGGGCGGCGATGTCGCGAACCATCTCATGCGCCTCTTGGGCGAGGACGATCGTCTTCTGCAAATCGATCAAGTAGATGCCACCACGCTCGCCGAAAATAAAGCGGCGCATCTTCGGATTCCAGCGTCGGGTCTGATGGCCGAAGTGAACCCCGGCCTCCAACAGTTCTCGCATGCTGACTGCAGCCATAATGGCTCCTTCACGTTGGGTTGTAGTGGACGAGCACCTGCTGGCATCTCCTGAGACCGACAGGGTCGGCACCACTCAGCGAGACACGCCCCAGCAGGGGAGTGGTTCACACGACGGAATGTCGTGCGTTGGACAGGCCGAACAGTACCAACGCTCGGGCACTGGGCGCGCTACTCCGGACGCAGCGAGGCGAGCGCACGCTCGAAGTCTGCGGGTACCGGCGAGGTGAACTCCAGCCGCTCGCCTGTGACGGGATGCAAAAAGGCCAGCCGATGGGCATGGAGAGCCTGGTGGTGGAGACCTAGGCGATCACTCGACGACGGCCCGTAGACCGGATCGCCCACAATCGGATACTTGATCGCGCCGAAGTGGACGCGAATCTGGTGCGTGCGCCCCGTTTCGAGGTGCACCGAGAGCAACGTGTGCTCGGGGAAGGCCTCGACCAGCTCGAAGTGCGTCGTCGCAGGACGAGCACCAATGCCATCGATCATGCGACGCGTCCGGTTTTGTGGATCGCGGCCAATTGGCGCCTCAATCCGTCCTGCCATGCTGGGTGGACGACCGTGAACGAGGGCGACATACTCGCGCTCGATCTCGCGCTTCTTCATCTGCTTCTGGAGCGACTTCAACGTCTCGGCATCCCGTGCCACA
Source organism: Thermoleophilia bacterium (assembly GCA_009694475.1). Lineage (GTDB taxonomy): Bacteria > Actinomycetota > Thermoleophilia > Gaiellales > F1-60-MAGs149 > F1-60-MAGs149. The sequence continues at coordinate 16,622 of SHUX01000032.1, read as the reverse complement.
ACGAGTAGACCCGACGTCTCCTTATCGAGGCGATGCACAATGCCGGGACGGTCCTCGTCGCCCCCAGCTGCCATACCGCGTGCCGCCAAGATGCCTGCCAAGGATGGCCCCTTCGAGCTAGGCGCAGCATGCGTGACCAAACCGACCGGCTTGTCGACAACAACGAGATACTCGTCCTCGAAGACAATGCGTAGCTCGAAATCGACCGGCGCCTCTTCGACAACCACTGCCTCTTCCGGAACGTCAATTGCCACCACCATGCCGCGCTGTACGCGCGAACTGCGCGAGCGCGCCGCACCATCAACCGTGACGTGCCCATCCTCAATCAGACGCTGGGCCTCGGCCCGCGAAACCCCAGTCAGCGACTCATGCACAACGCGGTCGAGCCGTGCACCGGCGTGCTCAGCGTCGACGGTGACGGTGATCATTCGCTCTTCGCGCGCTCGCTCGAGATCAGCGTGATCAAGAGCCCGATCACGCCCGCCGTAATCGCCACATCAGCCAAATTAAACACGGGAAAGCGACTGATCTCGAGAAAGTCGGAGACATGCCCCTGCGTGATGCGATCGAACAGGTTCGAGGTCGCACCGCCCGCGAGAAGACCAATCGCCACCGGCAACAGGCTATGCCGACCACCCGAGCGGCCGAAGTAGACCAACATGAAAACGATCGCGACCACCGACCCAGCAATCACGATGATTTGGTTGTCCCGGAACTGACCAAACGCGATCCCCGTGTTGATCGTGTTCGTAAAGTGAAAGAACGGCAGTACCTCAAACGGATCGTTCGGCGAGAACGAGTTGCGCGCAATCAACTTCGTAACCTGATCGGCCACGATCGTGACGAGCGCAATCACGACCAGCGCCGTCCACTGCAGCACATCGGCCGATTGGGACGGAGACGGTCGGAGCGGCTCTACCGCTGGCGTGGGCGGCCGTGCTGGCATCGCCTCAGCGCTGCTCCTGCTTGCGCTGACACTCGATACAACGAGCGCTCGCCGGCAGCGCTGTGAGGCGCTTCTCGGGAATCCCCTCACCACAATCGGTGCAGACCCCGTACGTCCCAACCGCGATCCGCGCGAGCGCAGCATCGACCTCATCAAGACTGACCTGCAGGTCGTCAGCGATACCTTCGTCGAACTCGTCTTCGTACGTTGCCACGGCATCGTCAGAACCAGCACCCAGACGATCGGCACTGCCCCGATCGCAGCCCGTCTCGGCACGGAACTGCTCTAGATCATCGGCGATGCGTGCACGCTCACTATTGAGCGTGATGGTGGCGACGACGAATTCCATGCGCGAACCATACCCCTGTCCGGCAAGCGGAAGCCCCGTCAGTGCATCGTGATCGCGTCGGCGAACGGCTCGCGCTCTTCCGTGCGATCGTCGGTGTCCTCGACCTCATCGAGGACCGCCTCGGCCGTGCTCAAAAACGCGCGGTAGCGTGCCTGCAACTCGCGGCCGCGCTGCTCGATCGCCTGCGTATCGCGCCATACGGCAGAGCGCTGATGATGCGCCTCGCCCATCACCTCGCGCGCCTCCTGCTCGGCCTCACGCACGATCTGAGCGGCCTCCTTGCGGGCGGCCTCTTTCTGATCGGCAGCATGCTTCTCGGCGCTGACTAGCGTGCGGCGGAGCAGATCCTCCATCTCTCGATAACGCAAGACCTCGGTCTCGAGCGTCTCAATCCGCTCCTGCATATCAACGCGGTTTTGCCACATCTCCTGGTACGCGTCGGCCAACTCTTCGACCATGTCGTCGACGTCAGGGCGCCTGTAGCCGAAAAACGAACGGCGAAGCGGGGTGTGCCGGAGCTCTGCGGGAGTGATCGCCATGGGCACGACGTACGTGATCCGTCGCGTATCTCCTGCTCGATCTCGCTAACTGAGAATCAGCTGTTGCACAATCCCCGACAGAATCCAGAGGGCAAAAAGGACGACCATCGCCGACAGGTCGAGTGGGCCGATCGGCGGGATAAAGCGCCGAAAGACGAGCAACAGTGGGGCAACCGTCTCGTCGAGAAAGCGCCGCAGCGTCATCACCGGCGACGAGTAGCCGAGCGGCACGAACGACTGGATCGCGTAGATCAGGATCATGATCGTGTAGACGATCGTGAGCGAGTTGACGAACGTCGCAATCAGGGCCCGATCGAACGTCACGACCCGCTCCGCAACTCGGTGCCACGATCGCGGGCCGCACGCGCGGCTGCGACAACAGCGTCTGGGAGGCCCGCAGCCTCAAGCGCCGCGATCCCCGCGGCGGTCGTGCCACCAGGCGAGGTGACGCGTTCGCGTAAAGCGGTCGCGCTCTCCCCCGTCTCGACCAGATACCGACCCGTGCCCGCAAAGGTCTCGACAACGAGGCGGTTGGCATCGTCGGCAGAAAACCCAACGTCCATCGCGGCAGCGACGAACGCCTCGATGACGTAAGCGAGCATGCCCGGACCCGAGCCCGAGATGGCAGTCGCGGCGTCGAACATGGACTCGTCTATCGGCACTGCGGTACCGACGGCCTTGAGCCAAGGTGTCAGCGCGGCGACAGCGACAGGGTCACCGCAGACAGCAGAGACGCCCCCACCAACGGCGACAGGGATGTTCGGCATGAAGCGAGCGACATTGGTCTCGTCGGCAAGCGCAGCGCGGATCGTCGCAAGTTCGACTCCAGCGGCGGCCGACGCCACAGATGCGCCAGCCCGTAGCGTCATGGCAACCTCCGCAGCAGCGCCCGGCACATCCTGCGGCTTGACGAGCAGGATCACGAGATCGGCCTCGGTAGCAATGGCGGCTGGCGTGGCACGAACGCCAATCCCATAGTCAGCGGCCAGTGCCTCTGCAACACCCTCGTAACGGTCGGTGACCAGAATCCGAGGCGCACACGCCGGGTCGGCTGCGACCCAGCCAGCGACGAGCGCCGAGGCAAGCCGTCCTGCTCCGATTAATCCGAGAGTTGCCGTCATGCGCGGCAGTGTACGCGACGGGCAGGTTCTCGCCGTTTCGTATCGCGTAGAATCGCCTCATGAGCGAGCACCACGAAGGTGGCTGTCTGTGTGGCGGCGTGCGCTACCAGGTCAACGGTCCTCTGCGCGATGTGACGACCTGCCACTGCGGAGAGTGTCGACGCATGCACGGTGGCGCAGCGCCCTATACGGCCTGTCCGGACGAACACCTCGAACTACTAGCCGACGTAGGTCTCGCCTGGATCGAGAGTCCCGACAGCACGACGAATGCGGTCCGTGGTTTCTGCGCGAACTGCGGCTCGTCGCTGTTTTGGAAGGCGCCCGATCGTGATTACACGGCGATCGCAGCAGGTAGCGTTGACGAACCGTCGGGTCTCCGCTCGGTCGACCACATCTGGTGGGACGCGCGCGCCGACTGGGAAGTCCCGGATGGACTCCCCTCGGCGGGTACCGGCACCTCAACGACGGGCTAGGTCAAGACGAGCGCTGCGCGTACTGCGCGGCGGCGTCAATCAGCGCCTTGAAGACCGGTGCGCCAGAATCGGTGTGCGCCTCCTCGGGATGCCACAACACCCCCACCGCGAACGCCTTTGTTGGATCCTCAAGACCTTCAACCGTGTCGTCTGGTGCCTTAGCGGTCACTTCGAGACCGCCGCCTACAGTCTCGATGCCCTGGTGATGGTGCGAATGAATGACAGTGCCGTTCGGTACGAGTTCGGCGATCTTGCCGCCGAGAATCTCGACCGGATGATTCGACCAGTGTCCGAGCTGCACGCGATGCAGGTCGCCATCGACGACATCATCAAGGTGCTGTTGAAGCGTGCCGCCGTAGGCGATGTTGAGGAGCTGAAAGCCACGACAGATACCGAGTAGCGGCATGTCACGATCGAGCGCAGCCCGGAGGAGCGCCAGTTCGGCTTCGTCGCGGCGCGTGTTCGGTGGGTCGGCGGTCGCGTGCGACTCTGCTCCGTACGTATTGGCGCCAACATCGCTGCCGCCAACGAGGATCAAGCCATCGAGCGTGTCGAGCGCATGTTCGGCAAACCCCTCCATCTCGGGAAGCGGCGGCACGAGCAGCGGAAACCCACCGGCCACGAGAATCGAGTTGACGTAGGCCTGCGGTGCTAGACACGCCGGCATGTCGGTCCACGGCCCCCACGACGCCTCGAGCCAGTACGCGGTGATGCCAATGCGCGGTCGCATGACGGCAGACTAGCGCCGGCATAGGCGCATCAAGCCACTCACCTTCGACAAAAAACACGAAACGCGAGCCTCAAATCCAGCAGGCCGCTGATCACCATCGTTCGTCGAGTAGCGACATTTTGGGCCCGGGCCCAAAATGTCGCTACTTCGAGCGTTCGCACCAGCGGGGCTACGCGGTCGATGCCGTCCAGGCCAGCGGCAATCGTTGCGGCAAAAGCCAAATACGGATTTGCATTCCCAGCCGCGATCGGACTCTCGAGACACATGCCCTGCAGGCGCCCCTGCAGATCAGTCATCGCCAAGACAACCGTGTCGATCTCCCACGTGTGACGCCCTCACACGACTCGTCCAGCGTCAACATGGTCTCTCCCACCCTGACGATGAAACCCTAAAGCGGGTTGAACGTCAGGCGTCAGGAACCCGGATTGAAGAAGCCCTGATCGACGAGACGCTGGCGATCCTCTGCCGAAACCTCGACATTGGCGGGCGTCAAGAGGAAGACCTTCTCGGCGATGCGCTGGATCGCACCGTCAAGGGAATAGGACATACCCGAGCTGAAGTCGATCAGGCGACGCGACAGGTCGGGCTCGGCCGTCTGTAGATTGACAATCACGGGCACACCGTTCTTAAAACGGTCGGCGATCTGCTGCGCATCGTTATACGAGCGCGGTGCGATCACATGGACACGTACGGCATTAGCCGGACTGCCCTTCGACGACGAGCGCAGAACGTTCGTCTCCTCGTTGCTCGAGGCACCACCCCGCCGACGCGGTCGCCCAGCCGCGGTCTCCTCCTCGGAGAACGCCTCGTCAAAGTCGCTCGCGGCCTCGCGATGGCGGCGCCGATCAATGCGACGAACGCTCTTGCTCTTCGCCGGACGTTCAGGCTCCTCATGCACCGTAGACATGTCGTCATAGAGACTTTCATCCTCTGCGAGACCGAAGTACACGAGCGATCGGTGCCAAATGCTTCCACCAGACATGCGCGGAGCATACCCCCTAGGGTTACGGTCGTGTGTCGGACGGACCAAGAAGGACGGAGCCAGCACGCACCAACGTGGCCCCTTCCTCAACAGCAATCACGAAATCCTGGCTTGTTCCCATTGATAACTGCGCAAACTGGTGGACACCAACCCAGCGCTCTGACGCCTGATCTGCCAGCGCGTGGAGCGCACGAAAGGCCAGCCGCGACGCCTCTGGCTCCACGGCAAATGCTGGCATCGTCATCAGCCCCTGGACGCGAATGTTTGACTGTGGTGCGAGCCGCTCGAGCAGTGCATCAAGGTCGGTCGGCGCCACACCATCCTTGTCCGGATCCCCGGCAACGTTAACTTCGATCAGCACATCCTGTGGCGCGAGCGAGCGCGACTGCAACTGATCGGCCGTCGACTCGGTGAACAACGAGTGAATCAACGTGACGCGTCCGACAATCTCCTTGACCTTGCGGCTCTGGAGATTGCCAATGAAGTCCCACCTGAAGAGATCGCCGTGCGCGGCCTGCTTGGCGGTCAGCTGATCAGTGCGGTTCTCCCCCACGCGCCGGATACCAGCAGCGTGCAGCAGCGGCAGGTCTTCGATCGCAAGGTACTTGACGGCCGCCACGATCTCGACGTCGCGTGGGTCGCGACCAACGCGTGCACAGGCGTCAGTGATCTGCTGCTGCGTGGCAGCGACACCGGCCTTCACATCGTCGGGATTGCGCGTCATCTGTCCGCACGGTAGGCGATCACGCCCTGGCGTCCCGTCGCGGCACCGTCGCGACGATACGAGAAGAAGTCGTCGGCCTCGATAATCGTGCAGATGCCGGCGATATCAATCGCGTCGGGGCTGACACCTGCGGAGAACAACGCGAGCCCCGCGCAGGCCGCGAGATCGGCGGTTCCTTCATAGGCCGCACCTTCACCGAAGCGCTCGCGCAAGAAACCGGCCACGTCATCACCAACCTCGTAGGCCTGTGGGCCAGCACACGGACCAACCGCGGCCGCGTAGGCGCCCGGGCCGAGCGCAGCAACCGTCGCCTCCACGACACCTGCTACGAGTCCCTTCCAACCGGCGTGGCAGACGGCGACTGCTGAGCCATCGAGCGCGGCAATCACAATCGGCACGCAATCTGCCGCAAGTACTACCAATGCGAGGTCGGTCTCGCGCGTGATCAGCGCATCGGCCTGTGGCAACTCGCCCTGTGGGTCGAGGTAGCCACCCAGCATCGGTTCGGCGACACGCACAACCGCGCCATGAACCTGATGGTTTTGCACGGTGCGCGCCGGATCCGCGCCAACGGCCGCACACAGACGCCGCCGATTCTCAGCGACGGCTGTCCGATCATCACCCGTCGTCAGACCCAGGTTAAGCGATGCAAACGGCGCGAACGAGACACCACCCTGACGACCACTAAAGACAGCGACAATGCCCTCCGGCCCCTGCCAACGCAAAAGCGGGAAGGCCTCCCAGTTGTCCCAGGCGAGCGACATGCCGTGAGGGTAACGCGCCGGGTCAAGGTACGCTGCGCGGAATGCCTGACCTTCAGGAACGCTTCTCGAGCCAGAACCTCGAGCTTCTGGCTCTGATTCTGCCCGTGCTGATCATCTCGATGGCGCTGCATGAGCTGGCCCATGCCTGGGTCGCCAATCGTCTTGGTGACCCAACGGCGAAGATGATGGGGCGCCTAACCCTCAACCCACTCGTCCACATCGATCCGATGGGTTCGGCGATGTTCGCGATCTCGTGGATTGCAACGAGCTTCCTCTTCGGTTGGGCCAAGCCGATCCCCGTCCAGCCTCGCTTCTTCAACCATCCCCAGCGCGGCTTCGCGATCGTGGCGATCGCCGGCCCGATCACCAACATCGCAATCGCCTACGTGACGGTCGTGACGAACATCTGGGTCTTCTCGAATCCGAGTGGCCTACTGGGCGAGTTTCTCGCCCTCGCTTTTTCGACAAATGTCCTCCTTGCCGTCTTCAACATGCTGCCCATCCCACCCCTCGACGGCAGCCGCGTCTTGGCCGCGTTTATGCCGCGCGAGATGGCCGAGTCGTGGGGTCGCCTCGATCGCCACGGCTTCATGATCCTATTTGCCCTGATAGTTGTTTTACCGGGCTGGCTCTTCGGGATCATCGACGCGATCCGAAGTCCCATCGAGAATCTCCTGATCACGCTGGCAGGTGGCTGAGGTGCAATCGCGCTCGCTACTCTACGCCGGTGTCGTGACGCTGGTGATCGCCGCCGCCTTCCTCGGCTTCGGGCTCGTGGCGGGCTCCGGCCGCTAGACTCGCGGCTGAGCCAGCCAGGCCAACTGTGCATCGCGCGTGTCAGCAACGGTCCCGTCGATACAGGCGCGGCGCAACTCGATCAGGAGGCGACCGATTTCTGGACCCTCAACTGCCGCCACACGTCGCACATCGTCTCCATCAACACCGAGCGCGATGTGGCGAAGACGACTGAGGTAGCGTGCGGCCTCGTCCCCGCCCGCGGCGATCACGCCCTCGGCCGGCACGCGTGCGCAGGCCGCATCAACATCGGCATCGCTCTGTCCAGCAATCGCGGCGGCGAGCACCGGGCCGTCGGCAGCAGCCAACGCGGACTTGATCGTGCTGCGGTCGAGCCCGGCTTCCGTCAGCCAGCCGATGCGACGCGCCGGGTCGAGCCCAATCGCAATCAGGCCGAGCCCAAGCGCCACACGATCGGCGTCGCGCGCCTCGTCCTCCAAGAGTGCCCACGCCGCCTGCACCTGCGCGTGATCGGCAGCGAGGCCCGGCTCGATCGCAGCAAGCACGCCCCACTCAGCCAAAAGCGACAACACAACAGCGGGCTCGGACTCTTCGAAGACGAGACACAACGCGTCTACCATGCGGGTTGGGCCAGTGAGCGCCACGAAGCCGCCGTGTCCAGCAGCATTCGCCGCATGGACCAGCGTCGGATCGAGCGTCGCCCCAAGCCGTACCGCATAGCGAGCCGCTCGTACCAGCCGCGTCGCATCCTCCTCGAACGCATCGGGACGCAACAGTCGCAAGGCACCGGCCTGCACATCCGCGACACCACCAAACGGGTCGAGCAATGCGCCCGCATCGGGGCCCGCTACGACGGCAGCAATTGCATTGACGGTCAGATCACGACGCGCAAGATCCTGCTCAAGCGTCGCTAGCACGACCGTCGGCAACGCACCAGGCTCGGCGTACGTCTCACTGCGTGCCGTGGCAACATCGACCGGCGGGCGCGACGCAATCGTTGCCGTTCCGAATCCCGCGTAGGTGCGCACATCGGCACCGGTCAGCGCGGCGAGCCGCTTGGCGTAGGCAATGCCGTCACCCTCCACCACCACATCGACCTCGCGCGCCTCCATGCCGCGCAGCAGATCGCGCACCACACCACCCACGAGCGCCACGCGCTGTCCGGGCTCCGCGGCCTCAATCAGCAACGGCACCGCCTCACGCACACGGGCGGAGGCGGCAATCAGCGCGCGCGCATCCGTCCCGCCTGCGCGCGCACCCATTGCTACACCGTCGCGACGACTTCGATCTCGACGATCGCACCCGCGGGCAAAGCCGCGACCTGGAACGTCGAGCGAGCCGGGAACGGCTCAGGCATCCGCGCCGCATAGACCTCATTCATCGCAGCAAAATCGCCCAGGTCAGCCATGTAGACCTGCGCACGCAGCACCTTCGAAAGGTCCGAGCCAGCGGCCTCAAGAATCGCAGCGACGTTGTCGAAGCACTTGTTCGTCTGCTCATGGATGCCACCCTCGACGAGGACGCCCGTAGCGGGATCAATTGGAATCTGGCCGGCGAGGAAAATCAGGTTGCCCGACTTCGTCGCCTGATTGTACGGCGCGCCACCAAGTGGGGCGGGCGCATTTTCGGTGCGGATGATTTCCTTCGACACGTGATTCTCCTGATCGCATTCGTGTGCCCACGGATCGTACAGAAGTGGCGGTAACTAGCCGCGCACGCGCTCGATCTGTGCGCCAAGGCCACGCAGGCGCTGATCGATCCGCTCGTAGCCACGATCGATCTGGCCGACGTTGCCAATCACGGTGCGGCCCTCAGCACAGAGAGCCCCAATCAGCATCGCCATGCCAGCACGAATGTCCGGGCTATCGACGCGCTCGCCAACGAGTTGCGCAGGGCCCGTCACGATCGCACGGTGCGGATCGCAGAGCACGATCCGTGCGCCCATCGAGACGAGCTTGTCGGTAAAGACCAGGCGGTTCTCGAACATCTTCTCGTAGATCAGAATCGTGCCGCGCGCCTGCGTGGCGACGGCGACCGCAATCGAGGTGAGGTCGGCGGGAAACTGCGGCCACGGACCGTCCTCGAGCTTCGGTACCTGTCCGCCAAAGTCGTCGCGGATCGTCAGGTCCTGATCGTCGGGCACCGTCAGCGTACGACCATCGAGCTCGATCCGGACACCAAGCCGCTCGAAGCCATGCAGCACGGGGTGCAGGTCTTCGGGCTCAACGTCCTCAATCACGATCTCGCCACGTGTCACGGCCGCGAGGCCGATAAACGACGCCACCTCGATGTGATCGGGGCCGATGCGATGGCGCGCCCCGCCGAGGCTGGCACGGCCGTGGACGCAGAGGACGTTCGAGCCGATCCCATCGATCTCGGCACCCATCGCAACGAGGAAGCGACAGAGGTCCTGCACGTGTGGTTCGCAGGCAGCGTTGATCAGCGTCGTGTCGCCCTTGGCGAGCACGGCGGCCATCACCGCGTTCTCGGTCGCGGTCACGCTCGGCTCGTCCATGAAGAAGCGTGCGCCGACCAGTCCGTTCGGCGCTCGCAACATGAAGTCGCGTTCTACCTCGATCTCAGCGCCAAGGGCGGCGAAAGCATGGAGATGCGTATCGATGCGACGGCGTCCAATCACGTCACCACCAGGCGGCGGCACGAGCACCGAGCCGCAGCGCGCCAAGAGTGGTCCGGCCAGCAGAATCGAGGCTCGAATACGCACACTCAGCGCACGGTTAATCTCGGGCATAATCTCGCCCGCAGCCTTGATCCGCAGCGTGTTCTGCTCCATCCACTCGACCTCGGCACCAACCGCCTTGACGAGCTCGGCCATCACCTCTGTATCGCGAATACGCGGCACGTTCTCGACAATGCATTCCTGATCCGTCAGGAGACAGGCCGCAATGATCGGCAACGCGCCGTTCTTGTTGCCGCCGACCGAGACGCGTCCCGAGAGCGGCTTGCCGCCCTCAATCACGAATAGGTCGCCAAGCGAATTGCTGATCGGCGAATCACTCACAGGTGCAAGTCTAAACGCCGCTGCTACCTGCTGCTCCTAGTTGGCTACGCTTGCACCCTATGGAAACCGACCTCGTCCACGACCGCGACCTTGCCTGGAGCATCGTCTGCGAGTTCATCCAGTCCGACGCCTTGCGTCGCCACGCCTTGGCCGTGGAGGCCTCGGTACGCTCCTACGCGCGTGCTGGTAGTGAGGACGAGGAGGCCTGGGGCAACGTCGCCCTCCTGCACGATTTCGATTGGGAGATTCACCCCACACTTGAGCAGCACCCCCAAGCGGGTGAGGCAATCCTTGAAGAGCGTGACTATCCCGCGTGGTTTCGTCGTGCCATCTTGTCGCACGCGAATCATCTTGACCTAGCGCGCGAGACGCCGCTCGAGCAGACGCTCTTTGCCTGTGACGAGTTGAGCGGTTTCGTCCACGCTTGCGGCCTGATCCGCCCGACCGGACTCGAGGGTCTCGAGCCGAAGAGTGTCAAGAAAAAGTTGAAGACGCCGTCTTTCGCTGCGGGCGTCAATCGCGATGACGTCTACGAGGGCGCCGAGTTGCTTGGCATCGACCTCGACGACCACATTCGCAACGTCGTCGCCGCCCTCCAGCCAATCGCCGGCGAGCTCGGCCTACCAACCTGAGCGACGCCATCAGGGCCCACTCGTGATCCAAGGAGGACATGACAAGTGCGCACTTGCCATGTCCTCCTTGGAACCACGCTGGGCTAGAGCGCGCTGAGGGACGTGATCAGACGGTCAATATCGGAGCGGTCGTTCCAACAGCCAACGGAGATGCGTGTCAGGTCCGTGCCGGGCAGCGAGCGGGCGATGATGCCGTCGTCTTCGAGTTTGCGCACCACGACGGAAGCGGACAGCGCCTCCACCTCGAAGGCCACAAACGGCGAGGGTACGTCGACCTCCGACACGATCGCCTTCGGCACCTCAACGAGGCGCTCGCGCAAGTGGCCAGCCAGTTCCATTGCCGCGGCCTGCGTGGCGATGTATCCACCAATTGACTCGCGCCACGCGATCGCAGCCGTCAGGCCAACCAAGGCGGTGTGTGTGACCGTGCCCGGCTCAAAACGGCGCGCACTCCCCCACATCCGTGGTCCCTCCGGTGTCTTCTCCATCGTTGGATAGCCCGGGAAGGCCGGCGCGATGCGATCGAGCGAGCCCGGATTGACCCACAGGCCACCCGTTCCCGAAGGTCCGCACAGCCACTTCTGGCCGCTGATCGTGTAGAAATCGCAGCCCAACGTCTGCACATCAACGGGGATACAACCCGGACCCTGCGCAGCATCCACAAGAAAAACTGCCCCATGTGCACGCACGATTTCGGCCATCCGTGGGATCGGCATGATCCGACCCGTCGTCCAGACCACCTGCGAGAGCGCAACCAGTTTGACGCGCGGCGTCAATGCGTCAGCGATCGCCTGTGCAGGATCGTCCGCGTACGTGATCGGCACGATGATCACCTCGATGCCCCGCCGCTCGCCCATCACCTTCAGCGGTACCGTCAGACCCGGATGCTCGAAGTCGCCGATTAAGACCTGATCGCCAGGCTGCCAATCGATGCCGCCCACTACGAGGTTGAGGCCATCGCTGGTGCAATGACCAAGCGCGATCTCGGAGGCCGGCGCATTGACGACACGCCCTAAGGCACTGCGGGTATCCGCCTCGATTTGCGATTGCTCGGCATAGCGGTCGTCACCGATCCGACCCTGCGTCCAGACGCCCTCGACGTGCGCGCTCATCGCATCGCGAACAGCCTGCGGAAACGGACCGTACGTACCCGTATTGAAATAGACGTTGTTCGTGACGGCCGGCATGGCGGCGCGAATCGCTGTGAGTTCGAGCATGTCGGTAGCGTACGGCCTCTCCCCGGCTAGCATCCAAGTCATGTTTCGCCGCAAGCGCTTCGGAGACCTGATCGATCAGCAGTTACGCATCTTCGCCAGCGACCACGCCGACCGACTCCAAGCGATGCGGGATGCCCGCGAGCGATACCGCGCCGCCGACGCGGATGAGGCCGAGGAGTCGTACGGCGACTACGCCGATCAGATCGACTGGGCCGCCGAGGAGTTGTCGGAGATCCGCGACGCCTACGCAGCGACACTTGACGACAGCATCGACGAGCAGTATCTCCGCGAGTTCTCGAAGGCTGTCCACCGAGCGTACCCTGAGATTGCCGTGATGCTGGACACACTCTAATGATCGATAACGGGCTGATCGAGGAGTGGCTTCGCACGTGGGGCTACCTGACTATCTTCATCCCGCTGGTGCTCGAGACGGCAGGCATTCCCCTGCCCGGTGGCACGATCCTACTGATCGCAGCCGCCGCCGCATCGCGCGGCATTCTGAACCCTTTTTTGGTCGCCGCCGTCGCCTCCCTGGCCGCGATTATCGGCGATAACATCGGCTTCTGCATCGGGCGGTACGGTGGGCGCCGACTCGTCAACCGACTCAGCCACATCGCCCACGTCGAAGCCGGCGTCGTCTGGGGTGAGCACTTCTTCGCCATCCATGGTGGCAAGGCCGTGGTTCTAGCCCGCTGGACGGCGGGGCTGCGGATCTTCGGAGCCTGGATTGCCGGCATGAGTCAGATGCGCTGGCGTACCTTTCTGGTGTGGAACATCCTTGGTGGGGTCACGTGGGCCTGCACGCTGACCCTGGTCGGCTATGCCTTTGGTGAGTCGATCGAACGCGTTGAGAGCATCCTCGGCATTGGTGGCGCAATCGTCTTCGCAGCGGTCCTCGTGGTCGCGGGCGTGCTGGTCTTACGCTGGATTCGTGGTCGCCAGCGTGCCCGTACCGAAGCGATCATCAACCAGAAATTTTCTGACAGCCGCGACGACTAGAGCGCGACGACGACGCGACCCGGCTGTACGTTGATCACGCGTGGTGCCGACGCGAGGAGGTCGACCTGGGCGCAACGTGCGATGTCGGCCTCGTGTCCTGTGCCGTCCAGATCACGCGCGCTCTGGCTGTCATTGAGAGCAGTCAGCGCGTCGGGATAGGCGCGTGCGAGTGCGATTGCCGTTCGGGCGCCGTCGGTCGCGAACGACCCGGGCAGTGATTGCGCAAGGCGCTGCATCAGGACGCCCGCCACGTAGACATCGTCGAGCGCGACCTCGCCCCGCACGCCCGCACACCGCACCACGATGGTGCCAGCGGACGGAGCGGCAGCGAGGGCCGCGTCGACAAGTGCCTGCGCATTGACGAGTGCACCAACGAGCACGATCGTCGCCTCATCGACAGACTGCAGGATCGCACGCGTGCCATTGGTGGTGGTCAGGACCAGGCGATCGCCCCTTCGCTCCGCATATTCCGCGGGCGAATTGCCAAGATCGAAACCCTCGATCAAGACGCCATGGCGCTCGCCGCCAAGCAACACACCCTTGGTGCGTTCGGCATGCGCGTCAGCGACCTCACCAACACACGTCACCGACGCGTAACCCGCCGCAAGCGCGTGGGAGATCGTCGTCGTAGCCCGGATGCAATCGACCACGATGGCAACGTCGGCGGGAGCGGGATCGCGCGGGTCGAGCGCGACGTGGAGCGTGACTGCCACTGGTCCCTACCGATCCTTGAAGGTCGAGTCGAGTGCCGCCTGCGCTGCCGCAAGGCGCGCAATCGGCACACGAAATGGCGAGCAGGAGACGTAATCCACGCCGACCTGATGAAAGAAACTAACGCTGGCTGGGTCGCCACCGTGCTCGCCGCAGACGCCGAGCTTGATGTTCGGCTTGGCCTTCCGTCCGAGTTCGCAGCCCATCCGCACCACCGCACCGACGCCATCGACGTCGAGGGTCTGGAACGGATTGGCCTCGATCACGCCATCCTCGAGGTACTGCTGAAGAAACTTGCCTTCGGCATCGTCGCGCGAGAGGCCCAACACGGTCTGGGTGAGATCGTTGGTGCCGAAGGAGAAAAAGTCGCCATACTCGGCGATCTGGTCGGCCACAAACGCCGCCCGTGGCAGTTCGATCATCGTGCCGATCTGGATCGGAAACTCGACGCCAGCCGCCTCGCACTCCTCGTTCGCCACCTCTTCGACGAGCTCGCGCATGCGACGAAGCTCTTCGGCAAAGCCAACGAGCGGAATCATGATCTCGGGGCACGGATCGCCACCGGCAGCTTTGACGGCGAGAGCCGCACGAACAATCGCACGGGCCTGCATCTCGTAGATCTCCGGAAACAAGAGTCCCAGCCGGCAGCCGCGCGTTCCAAGCATCGGGTTCGACTCGGTCAACTCTTTGACGCGGGACAACAGTGCCTCGGCGGCCTGCAAGTTGCCCGACGCGCCGTGCTCGCGAATGCGCTCGACATCCATCGACGCTTCGAGGAGTGACGGCAAGAACTCGTGCAACGGCGGATCGAGCAGGCGGATCGTGACGGGCAGCCCATCCATCGCCCGCAAAATCCCCTCGAAATCATTTTGCTGCATTGGTGCGAGTTTGGCCAATGCTGCGAGTCGCTCGTCCTCGTCGCGGGCAAGGATCATGCGACGCACAGCCGGCAGGCGCTGCTCGCTCATAAACATGTGCTCTGTACGACACAGGCCGATACCCTCAGCGCCGAAGCCTCGGGCCCGCTCGGCGTCCTCCGGTGTGTCGGCATTCGCGCGTACGCGCAGCGTGCGAATCTCGTCGGCCCAAGTCGTCAGGCGCTGGAAGTACTCATCGAAGCGCGGCGGCACGAGCGGCATCGCACCGGCGAACACCTCGCCCGTCGTGCCGTCCATGGTGATTGTCTCGCCCTCGCTGAGCGTGCGACCACCGATCGTGATTGTTCGATTCTGCACGTCTATCTGCAGGCCGTCGATGCCGGCCACACAGGGCTTGCCCATGCCCCGCGCGACGACTGCCGCGTGGGAGGTCATGCCGCCATGCGCGGTCACGACGCCTTGGGCGACGATCACGCCATGGATATCGTCGGGCGTCGTCTCCCAGCGCACGAGGATGACGGCCGTGCCGGCCTTGCCGCGGCGTTCTGCGGTGTCCGCATCGAGCACGATCTCGCCGACGCCTGCGCCGGGTGAGGCATTGAGCCCCGCGGCCAACAGGTCGTGGGTCGCGGCAGGATCGATTGTTGGGTGTAGGAGCTGGTCGAGCTGTTTGGGATCGATGCGCTGCACGGCCTGCTCGCGCGTGATTGTGCCCTCCTCAACCATGTCGCAGGCCACGCGCACACTGGCCGCAGCCGTGCGCTTGCCAGTGCGGGTCTGCAACAGATAGAGCGTGCCCTGCTCGATCGTAAACTCGATGTCTTGCATGTCGCCGTAGTGCGCCTCGAGGCGCACCATCGTGGCGATCAGCTCGGCATAGGCCTCGGGTAGCTCGCTCTCCAACTCGGAGAGTTGGCGCGGCGTGCGGATGCCCGCGACGACGTCCTCGCCCTGCGCGTTGATCAGGAACTCGCCGTACAGCTCCTTCTCACCCGTTGCTGGATTGCGGGTGAAACAGACTCCGGTGGCGGATGTTTCGCCGAGGTTTCCGAACACCATCTGCATGATGTTGACGGCCGTCCCGAGGTCGTCGGGAATGTCGTTGGCGCGACGATAGACAGCGGCCCGCGGGTTTTGCCAGGAGGCAAAGACCGCGTCGATCGCGAGCCGCAGTTGCTCGCGTGGGTCGTCACCGAACGCGTCGTGACCGACGAACGCAGCAGTGATCTCCTTGAACGTGGCGACGAGTTCTTCCAGATCTTCGGCGGTCAGGTCCGTGTCGTTTTTGACCTTACGTTCGCGCTTGAGGGCCGACAGGGCGTGCTCAAAATCGTCGGATGGAACACCAAGCACCACCTCGCCGAACATCTGGACAAAGCGGCGGTACGAGTCCCAGGCAAAGCGTGGATTGCCACTCTCGAGCGCGAGGCCGCGCACCGCGGCATCGTTGAGGCCGAGGTTGAGGATCGTGTCCATCATCCCTGGCATCGAGAAGACGGCACCCGAACGCACGCTGACTAAGAGCGGCTTCTCGGGATCGCCGAGGCGCCGGCCCGTGCGCTCCTCGAGTGCCTCGAGGCGCTCGAGGACGCCCGTCCAGAGCGCGTCGGGCCAGGTACCACCGGCCTTCATCGCATCGACGCAGGCCTCAGTCGTGACGGTAAAACCATCGGGCACGGGAACGCCGATACGCTGCATTTCTGCGACGTTGGCTCCCTTGCCTCCGAGCAGGTTCCGCATCTCGGCGGATCCCTCAGATTGGTCGTAGACATACTGCTTCAT
>SHUX01000031.1 GCA_009694475.1 Thermoleophilia bacterium | reverse complement strand
AGGCGGGCAAACCGTCGCGCAATCGCCTCGGCCATCGAGGCGTAATCGTCCAGCTTGCCGTGTCGAATAGCGAATGAGCGATAGAGATCGTTACGGGCGACGCCTGCCTCGAAGACGACCATGGAGGCGAACTGGTGGTCGCCACCAAGTGTGGAGATGTCGTAGCACTCGATGCGCTGCGGAAGCGACTCCAGACCGAGCACATCCCGCAACTCTTCGAGTGCGTCAGCGCCGCGGGTACGGCTCCGCTCGTCGGTTAGCCGTAGGCCCTCGAGCGAAAGGTTGGCATTTCGTTGAGCGAGCTCGAGCAGTCGACGGCGCTCTCCCCGTTGAGGCATCCGCAACTCGACCGTGGAGCCGCGATGCTCGATCAAGAGCGCCTCAATCTCCTGCGGTCGTTGAAGTCCAACGGGCACGACAACCAGCGGTGGCACGACAGCACCAACGTAGTAGCGCTCGGCGATCGCCGACTCGACGAGATCATCGAGCGTCGCGCCCCGAGCGTTTTCGAAAATCAACTCAATGCGTTCGGTCAGTCTTCCGGCTCGTTGCGGCCAAATCTGGACCACGGCAAGCTCGTCGCCAAATGCGACGCCGAAGATATCCGCATCGCCGTCGTGTGCGCGATCTACGAGCTGACGTTCTGCCAGCATCGTCACAGCCGCCAGGCGATTACGTGCGCGCGCCGCGTCCTCGTAGCGCTGCTCTGACGCGGCGCGCTCCATGTCCTGCTGGAGCGCCGCCGTGATCGTCTTCGTGTCGCCATTGAGAAACTGGATCACCTGCTCGATCAGCTCGCCGTAGGCCTCTTTCGAAATCTTGCCGACACAGGGCGCAAGGCAGCGGCCAATATGGAAATCGAGGCACGGCGAACCCGAGCGACGGCCCGGCGTCGGCCCTTCGCAGGGCCGAAACGCGAAGACGCGATTGAGGACCTCAAGCGTCTCCCGCACCATTCGGGCGCTCGCATAGGGCCCGAATAACCGTGCGTCGCGACGCGCACCCCGTCGTGTAAACAGGACGCGCGGAAAATCCTCTCGGGTCGTCACCGCGATCATCGGATACGACTTGTCATCGCGCAGACGCACATTGAACGACGGTTTCAAATCCTTGATCAACGTCTGCTCGAGAAGCAACGCCTCCGTCTCGGTGCGGGTGACAGTGACCTCGATGTCGGCGACACGCAACACTAAATCGGCCGTTCGCCGCTCCATGCTGCGCTCGGGTCGCGCATACGAGCCGACTCGCTTGCGCAGCGCCTTGGCTTTGCCAACGTAAAGTACGTCGCCGGCCTGATCACGATAGACGTAGACGCCAGGCTCGTTCGGCAATTGCCGCGCGCGTTCGCGGATGAGTTCGACGCCGAGTGTCACAGGACAATCGTAGTCGCGCGGGCTGTGCTCCAGAACCTAATCGATGCGAACGGCACCAACCTGACCATCGTCGAGCACGACAGCACGCGCCGAGGACCAGGCCTCGGGCGCAATCTTTACTGTCTCTTTGACGAAGGGAATCCAAAACTTCGTGATCGGAAGCTGTACATGCGCCGTCACAGCGCCATCCCGTGATGTGAGGTCCAACGTACTGTCTTCTGCGAGCCCGATCCGAGCTACGACATCGTCAACGAGGACCGGCGATGGCATGATCGCCGCCTGGAATGCAGCAGCGTCCGCTAGGCGTTGGGCACGTTCGGTGTTCACACGCACAGCAACAAACATCACTGCGAGCGCCGCTAGTACTAGCGTCGGCAGGATCGCTGCCAACAGTCCGACTGTCACTTGACCGCGCCGATTCACCGGACAATCCGAGGCACCGCGAGAGTTACGTCTCTGAGCGGCGCAGCGACCGTGATCACGATCCGATGCGGCTCGATCAAGACAGACTTCGCTCGCCCGGTCAGCGCCGCTTTGACTGGCTCTCCACCGGCGTCCGCGGCTAGTGCAACTTGTGCAGCAGACTCGAGTCGCGCCGTCGCCGCCACACGGGCGACCACGATTACGAACGCTGCGACACACGCCACGACAACGGGGGTGAGAACGAGCACCTCCACGATCGCCTGACCTGAGCGGCGGCATCTCATCGCGCTACGTTCGGCTCTTTTGGGTTACGCATCAACTCAAGTCGTACTGCGTGACGGACAAATGAGGGCACAGCGGCAAGCTCGGCCACCTGCGGATCGTGGCCGCGAAGCGCTGCCTGCGTACCGGCCACTCTGGCTACGGTCGCCTCCGCGTGAATCCATGACGACGACGCAACCACCCACGCCGCGGCGACTACGGCAATCAGGAGGAGTGTGGCAATCGCCACCTCTACGCTGGCCTGTGCTCGACGCATACCGCCGACGATGTCACAAGTGCGATCACCAAAGACGTTCTGTGACAGCCAGCCTCGACGCGATCTGACGCTAGGTCGTCACCGCTCCGCGCTTAGTACCAGCCGGCTGTGTCCTGATACACACGCCACATCACGTAGGCGCAGCCACCGATCACCGCAAAAAACAGCAGAGTCGTCAGCAGGGTCCACGAAAGTAAGAAGGATCCGAGCACCACGAGCAAAAGGAGAGCCCCCGCGCCGTAGAAAAGCAGTTTCTGCCGGCCGCTAAGGTAGGAGAGTCGTTGGCGGTTCTTGCGCCAGAGTGTGAAGAGGAAATACACGAAGGCCGCAAGAATCAGCACCCTGATTACGATCAACAAAATCGCAATCACCGGACCGGCAAGAACCTGCAACACCGCGACCACGGCGGCGATTAGCGCAACGACGACCCAGTTGAGAACGGAACGCGGCATGTCGTAGAGCGTACCCGGCGCCTAGCCGAGAATGCCACTCACCAGCAGCGCTCGGGCGCTAAGACCCGCCGCCAAGAGCGCTGCAATGCTGAAGATGAGGATGTTGCGCTGTTGGTCGCGACCACGCGCCGAATAGGCGAAGATCACCATCGCCGCAGGCAACAATCCGTACACGTAGTGCAACTGCTGCGCCGCCCGCAGGTTCTGGCTGAGCAGCAAAAGGCCGATGATGGCCTGTCCAACGATGACCGTCTGCGAGGCCGCCAAAACTTGGGCGTAGACCTTATTGGCAGGCAGCCACCGCCTCCAGACGACGAAACCCCAAACGGCGGCGATCAGATTGAACGCGATCACAACGAAGCCGAGCCCGAGATGGATTTCGGTTACCACGCTGCAAGTATGACCCAGCCGGCCTTTAACCGCCGTTCATGACCTCGGCCAGCGACTGGCGTATGCGACGGGAGACGCGAGACATCTGCGCGTACACTAGCCGCATGAGTCTTACCATCGATGACCTTGCACCAGAATTTAAGCTCGTGGATGACGCTAATACACCCGTCGCGTTGACGAGTCTACGAGGCAAACGCGTCGTTCTGTACTTCTATCCAAAAGACGACACCCCAGGCTGTACGACACAGGCCTGTGCCCTTCGTGATGGCTGGGCCGAGGTCGAGGCACTCGACGTGACGCTGTTTGGCATCTCGCCCGATTCGCCGTCCAGCCATGCCAAGTTTCGCGCCAAGTACGACCTGCCCTATCCCCTGCTCGCCGACGAGGGACATGCCGTGGCCGAGGCCTACGGCGTCTGGGTCGAGAAGTCGATGTACGGCAAGAAGTACATGGGCGTCGATCGTTCAACGTTCATCATCGGCCCCGACGGGAAGATCGAACACGTGCTGCACAAGGTCAAGCCGGGCGAACATCTTGAGTTGATCGTCAAGACGCTCAACGGCTGAGATGACGATCGCGGCCCCTACCGACGGCCCACTCGCTGGGGTTCGTGTGCTCGACCTCTCGCGCGTCTTGGCTGGCCCATACTGCGCGATGATCTTGGCCGATCTCGGCGCCGAGATCATCAAGGTCGAACGCCCCGATGGTGGTGATATCACCCGAGCGTGGGGTCCCCCATGGGCGGGTGGCGAGGCCACGTACTACATGTCGACGAACCGCGGCAAGCGCTCGATCACCGTGGACTTCCGCGATCCAGAGGGCATCGCGGTGACGCGCCGACTGGCCGCCACCTGCGACGTCGTGATCGAGAACTTCATCCCCGGCGGCGCCGATCGACTTGGGCTCGGCTTCGACGATCTACGTGCCGATAACCCAAAGCTCGTCTACTGCTCCATCAGCGGCTACCCCCACGACAGCCCAGAGGCCGCCCTGCCGGGGTTCGACTTTGCCATCCAGGCCGCGGGTGGGATCATGAGCATCACGGGCGAGGAGGACGGCGCGCCCATGAAGGTCGGTGTCGCCATCGCCGACCTGACGTCTGGCATGTTTGCCACCAACGGCATCTTGGCCGCGCTTTTCGCCGTACGCGGCGGCGCGGACGCACAACGCGTACAGGTCTCGCTGCTCGACGCGCAACTGGCCTGGCTCGCGAATCGTGGCAGCGAGGTGTCGATCGCCGGCATCACGCCAGAGCGGCTTGGCAATGCCCATCCGTCGATTGTTCCCTACGAGACGTTTCCGACCACCTCCGCGCATATCGTCGTGGCCGTCGGCACGGACAACCAGTTTCGCTCGTTCTGCGACGTGATTGGCTTGGCGGAACTCGGGACCGATGCCCGCTTCGCCACAAACCCGAGCCGCGTCGAGAACCGCGGCGTGCTCGTCCCACTGCTTGCCGAGGCGACGGGTTCGTGGGCGGCCGACGACCTCCTCGCCGCTCTCACCGCACGCGATGTTCCGAATGGCCCAGTACGCACCATCAGCGAAGCGATCGCCAACGCTCCCTACGCGCTCCAGCCGCACGAGCACCCGACGGCGGGAACGATCCACACGTTACGCTCGCCCATCGCCTTCAACGGCGACCACCTGACCTCACCCATGCACCCACCACTGCTCGGCGAGCACACCCACGAGATCCTGCTCGAGGCCGGTTTCTCTGCTGCCGAGGCAGCTGCGGCCCTGGCGGGCCCCTGCCGCCAGCGCTGAGCCCAGCGTCGCGTTGTGGTCAGACCCTAGAGCAACGCAGATCGACTAGAGGGCCTCTGCATATTCCTCAAGCTCCCACGCGGTCAGACGATTTTGCTGCGTGTCCCAGCGCCCAAGCTCGTAGCGCTTGATCGAGAGGAAGGTTTCGATCAACGCGGGATCGACCAACTTGACGAGGCGCGTGTCGGCCTCGAGCGCGTCGAGCGCGGTACCCAGCGACGTCGGCAGAGGCAGACCCATCGCGGCCGGTGGACCGTCAAAAAAGTTGCCCACCACCGGCTTCGGCGACTTCAACGAGCGCTCGATCCCATCGAAGCCCGCAGCCAAAATTGCCGCTGCGATCAGATACGGGTTGGCCGCGCCGTCACCCGACCGCACCTCAGCGCGCGCCGCTGGGCCTCGCTCCTCGCTGATCCGCAGCATCGCAAACCGATTGTCATGCCCCCAGTTCGCATACTTCGGGGAAAGTCCCCCGTTTGCGATCCGCTTGTAGGCGTTGACCGTCGGATTGAGCAACCCGGCGAGCGCCGAGGCGTGTTCGACTACCCCCGCGATGAACTGGTGTGCAATCACCGACAGCCCATCGCTCGCACGCGGAGCGTCGAAGATGTTTTTGCCGGCTTTATCGAGCAGCGAAGCGTGCAGGTGATAGCCCGAACTCTCATCGTCGTCGGCCGGCATCCCCATGAAGGTTGCGACAATGCCATCCATATCCGCCATCTGCTTGACCAGGGCCTTGAAGAGAAAGGCACGATCTGATGCCTCAACCGCCTCGCCGTGGGTGAGGTTAATTTCGTACTGGGAATGGCCGTACTCCTGTGCCATCGAGATCGGCTCCAACTGGAACGCATCACAGGCGTCGAACATGGCGCGCACGATGCCGGTCGGATCTGCCAACGGCCCGGCGGTGTAGACGCTCGAGTCGCGCATCGCCAGTGGCCGCAAACCTCCCATTGCCTCCGCATCGCGCTCCAAGAGATAGAACTCGAGTTCGTGCGCGACCACCGGCGTGAAGCCAAGTTTGGCGTAGCGCGCACAGATGCGCTTGAGCGCGCCGCGCGAGTCGAGACCCGACGGGCGATGACTCGGGACGGACAAAAGGTCGCAGAGCACGACCGCGACCTCGGGGTCCAACGGGTTGATGCGCGCGGTCTTCAGGTCGGCCATGGCGAGGAGGTCCCGAAAGCCCTCCGCCTCGCCACTGACGATGTTGTGGCGGTTGTCGATCGTCATGACGGCCTCGACAAACGGCTTACCGTGCGTCAGTGCATGTCCAGCGCGCTCCAGCAGGACGTCCTTGCCGCGCTGTTTGCCATGCAGATCGGCGTAGACAAGCCGGAGGATGCGCACGCCCGCGGCTTCGAGTTCTTCAACTGTGACCATACGGATCCTCCCCCAAGTGTCGCTGCACGACGCAGCGAATGGCTGACATGATACCCATCTACGAATCACCCCGATGAAGAGGAGCCGGCATGCTGGCTGTGCGCTTTACGACCAACGATGGCAACATTCGACTGGGACGCCTCGATGGCGACCAGATCACCGACGCGGGGGTCGCGCCGGCAATCGGCTTTGACTCGACCCCAGAGGCCTGGGCCACGATCGCCGCTGCAGCCGGCGCCACGCACGCTGTCGGCGATGTCCAACTGCTGCACCCCGTACACCCGGGCAAGCTGATCGCGATCGGCCTCAACTATCGCGACCACGCTGAGGAGTCCGAACTCGACATTCCTGAGGTTCCCGTCGTATTCGCCAAGTTTCCGTCGGCGCTGATCGGCTCGGGCCAGACGATCGTGATCCCGCGCGAAGAGACGCGCCCCGACTACGAAGCCGAACTCGCGGTCGTGATCGGCAAGCGGACCTTTCGCGCGACGCTCGACAACGCCCTCGCGGCGGTTGGCGGCTACACCGCGATCAACGATGTGTCGGGTCGGCGCGCGCAACTCGAGACCCCGCTCCGCCAGTTCGTCTACGGCAAGAGTTTCGACACCTTCGGGCCGCTCGGTCCCGCCATTGCCAGCATGGAGGGCATCGATCTCGGCAACCTCGATGTCTCAACCACAATCGCCGGAGAGGTCTTGCAAAGCAGCAACACCAGCAACCTGATCTTCTCGGTCGCACAGATCATCGAGTACGTCAGCCGGGGCACGACACTCGAGCCCGGCGACGTTATCGCCACTGGAACACCGGGTGGCGTTGGCGATGGTCGTGACCCGAAGCGTTACCTCCTCGACGGCGAGACGGTCGAGGTGACCGTCTCCGGGGTCGGCACGCTGTCGAACCCGGTACGGCACGAGCAGTAGCCGATGCGACCCGCAGCGCTGATCACCGGTGGTGGCTCCGGGATCGGCGCTGCGACCGCGCGCCTGCTGGCCGAACAAGGTTGGCTGGTCGGCCTCGTTGGTCGCCGCGCCGAGCCACTCACGCAGGTCGCGTTCGAGACCGAAGGCATTGCGATGCCTGGCGATGCTGCTGATGCCGAACATCTGGCAACCGCCGTTACTGATCTGACAAAAGCGGGCGGTACCCTACGCGGCTTGGTCTGCTGTGCCGGATCGGGAAAATCAGGTACCGCACTCACCCAAACCCTTGAAGGTTGGGATGGCGTCTTGCGTACAAACCTGACGGCGCCGTTTCTCGCGGCTCAGGCCTGCCTCCCCGAACTGACAACGAATGGCGGCTCGATTGTGATCGTTTCGAGTCTCGCCGGACTCCGAGCGGGACCTGCCTCAATCGCCTATTCGTCTGCCAAAGCGGGTGCGATTCAACTGACGCGCTGCCTCGCCGTTGATCACGGCCCCCATGGCGTGCGTTCGAACGTCGTCTGCCCTGGTTGGGTACGCACAGCGATGGCCGACGATGCCCTCAGCGAGCTAGCTGCAGACCACGGCGGACTAGATGGCGCCTACGCAAAGGTGACGGGCTTCGCTCCTGAGCGTCGCCCTGCCACGGCCGATGAGGTTGCCGAGACGATCGCCTGGCTACTCTCAAAGAAGGCCAGCGGTATCAATGGCGCGACCATCACGGTTGATGGTGGTGCGCATATTGTCGACGTCGAAAGCGTCGCCTTCTTGCCGCCGACGCCTTAGGCTCGCCGGCGCAGACTGAGCACAGCGCCGACGAGGGCAAGGGCAAGACCAATTGCAATCAGTGCTCCACTGACGGCCGACCAGCCGGTGAAGATCTGCTCGACAACCGTCGGCGAGAGCGATGACGCAGAACCACCTTGGGAGCCACGGTTGATAAAGAGACCCGAAGCCGTCGTGGCGATCGGACGCAGGAGGAAGGCCGCAGCCGCCAGAGCAATCCCGAGCAGGAGCAGTGCAAAGCCGCGCCGTTTGGAGAACATCACAGCAAGTAATCCAGAGCTGATCGCGATGACGGCGAGCCAGGCCGGCAACATCCGGTGCCGATCGAGTTCGCGGAGCGTGAACTGCATGTGCGACGAGACCGATACCCACGGCACGGTCACGAGGACGTCGCCCGACTGACTGTCGAGTAGGCGGGAGACCAGTGGCGGGGTCGAGCTTGCAGCCGCCATCGCTCGCACGTCGATCTGTACCTGCTGGGTGCTATCACCGTTGAGAATGCCCTGCTGGAGCCCCGTCGCGACGGGGCCAAGCAGCTGTGCTGCAGCATCACTCTGGAAAACGGACACGGCCCAATCGCCAGCTCTCGTCGCGACCATGTTCGAGATGATCGCCGGCTGGGCTGCTGCCCGATCGGCCACGTTATTCTCAACAGACGTCCGCACCAAGGCAAGCCCGGCAGGCGATTGCACGGTGTGCACGACGACGTCAGAGAAGCCACTCAGGTCGAGCACGTTGCGGGTCAGCATTGATCCAGCACCCGCACCGACAGCACAAACGACCGAGATGATGATCAACAGGAGTGGTACAAGCGTCCGCATGTCCACACGGTACCGTCGCCCCTACGTGACGTCGGGATGCCACCATACCTAGGTGATTACGCACACCGCAGCCGTTGCCGCCAATGCACTTCGCGCAGGCCACCTCGTCGCGCTGCCAACGGAGACGGTCTATGGGCTCGGTGCCGACGCGGCAAATCCGAGCGCACTCGCTCGTCTCTACGCCGTCAAAGGACGCCCCATCGACCACCCTTCGATCGTGCACCTTGCCGATCTCGCCGAGGCTCGAACCGGCTGGTCGTCGACGTGGCCGGCGGCTGCCGAGCGCCTTGCCGAGGCATTCTGGCCTGGTCCTTTGACGATTGTTTTGCCCGCCGGCACGCGCCCCGATCCAGCCGCACTCGGAGGCACCGGCACGGTGGCGCTACGTATTCCTGACTGTGATCTGACACGAGAGGCAATCCGGTTGAGCGGTGCGGGAATTGCCGCTCCGAGCGCTAATCGATTTGGCCGGGTTAGCCCGACCACCGTGCAACATGTACTCGACGACCTCGGCTCCGACGTCGATCTGATTCTCGACGGTGGTCCGTGCACCGTCGGCGTGGAATCAACCATCGTCGATCTAACTGGAGCAGCGCCACGCATACTACGACCGGGCGCAATCACCGCTGAGATGCTTGAGGCAGCACTCGGAATCTCGCTCTCGACATCGCTCGAGACCGCTCCCCGAGCACCTGGCACGCTTGCTGCGCACTATGCGCCTCGTCTGCCTGTCGTTGTCGTTGAAAGCCTAGAAGAGGCGATTTCGCTGACGGACAGGCAGATAGCTCTCGTCGCGGACGCCTCAGACCCCCGACTCAGCCCTCAACCACCCCACGTCCTAGCCCTCTTGGACACGGGCGACTCTGCCGAGTCGTATGCCGAGCGCCTTTACTCGCTGCTCCGCCAGGCTGATACCTCTGGGGCCGACCTGCTCGTGGCTGTCTTGCCGCCCATTGGTGGGGTTGGCGACGCCATTCGTGATCGGCTGACCCGGGCTGCGACAAGCGCCTAGGCGCTCAGCCGAAAGGCTTTCGTGTTGGCTCACCGGTGGGTGCCAACAGAGTGCGGATGAGAGGACTTGAACCTCCACGACCTTACGGCCACACGGACCTGAACCGTGCGCGTCTACCAATTCCGCCACATCCGCGGGAGCCCGGATCGTAGCGCCCCCTGCCGTTTTGGCGCTACGCACCCGCGCTCGTTGAAGGGTCAACTGATGGTCTATCAGCACGCACTCACGATGCCGGTGATGCCCGAGAGAACGTCAGCCAAGCTCGCCCAAGGCGCCGATCAGTCGATCGACCTCCTCGGGTGTGGTGTAGTGCAAGAAGCCAACGCGAACGGCGCCCCCCTGCTCTTCGAGTCCAAGCGCCACACTCGCAGAGAGGGCATAGAAGTTACCGTCCCAGACAGCCATTCCGCGCTGGGCAAGGCGCTGGGCAACCTCAGTCGGATGGGCACCCTCAACCGTGAATGAGAATGTTGCGACACGGTCATCAAACCGCTCCGGGTTGGTGATTCCGTAGAAGTGCAGATGATCCATCTCGGCAACGCCATCCCAGAATTGGAGGGTGAGGGCGTCTTCATGCGCCCTAATCGCCGCGTACGCATTCGTCAGCCGCTCTCGGCGCGTCGCACCGGTTCCGAGCCCAGCCAAATAGTCGACCGCCGCGGTCATTCCAGCCATCGCCTCATGCGACTGCGTGCCGGTTTCGAAGCGATGCCCTGCTGGTGTCTCGTCGGCTGGTCGAACACGATTGGCAGGCCACGACGAGGCCAGGTCGTGACGAATCGAAGCAATCCCTAGGTGCGGACCAAACCACTTGTACGGCGAGGTCAGCAACACATCGAGTCCCATTGCCTCTCGATCGAGCAGGCGATGCGGTGCGTAGTGGACACCATCAGCCCAGGCGAGCGCACCCACCGAGTGTGCGTGGCGTGCGATCTCTGCGGCTGGCGGCACGGTCCCCATGTGATTCGAGGCCAACGTAAACGCGACGATCTTTGTTTTAGGCGATAGCAGGCTCTCGAGATGCTGCAGGTCGAGCGTGCCGTCCGTGCGATGCAGGCGAGCCTGGCGAACCACCAAGTTATGATCGGCAGCCACCTGCAGCCACTGCGAGACGTTGGAGTCGTGGTCTAGCTCGGTCGTGATGATCTCGTCGCCGGGCTCCAGTGTCCGTGCGACTGCGTGGGCCAACAGGTACTGCAGCGTGGTGGCGTTCGGTCCGAATGCAATCTCATCGGCGTTGCTACCCGTAAAGTCTGCAGCGGCCTGACGAGACTCCTCGATCGCTGCGTCCGACTCGATCGAGGTGGCGAAGGCGCCACCACAGTTGGCGTTGGCGTGCAGCAACGAGTGCGTCATTGCGTCGGCAACGACCGTTGGCACCTGCGAGCCTCCAGGCCCATCAAAGTAGGCGAGCGGCGCACCATCAATCGTGCGAGCGAGGGACGGAAAGTGATTTCGAACTGCGCTGACGTCGATGCTCATACCCGAACCGTACTTCACTTCAGGCACCATTCCGGGCGTGGTCGGGCTAGGATCCATGCATGTCTGAAACGCTCCCTGCCTCGCTCGCTCTCGATCTCACCCGTGTCACTGAGGCCGGCGCGATTGCTGCCGCCCGCTGGCTCGGCCGGGGTGACAAGATTGCGGCCGACCGCGCTGCCGTCGACGCGATGCGCGACGCGTTGGAGGCCTGCCCAATCAGCGGCAAAGTTGTAATTGGTGAGGGCGAGAAGGACGAGGCGCCGATGCTCTACATCGGCGAAGAAGTCGGCTGTGGTGGCCCGGAGGTAGACATCGCCGTCGACCCACTGGAGGGCACGACACTGACCGCTAAGGGGCAGCCGAATGCGCTTGCAACCTTCGCGATCTCCCCTCGCGGCACGATGTTCAACCCCGGTCCAGCCGTCTACATGGAAAAGTTGGCCGGCGCGTTTGACATTGCCGACCTACTGTCGCTTGATGTCCCAATCGGAGAGGTACTGTCAGCGATCGCAGAACGTCGCGGCATGCCCGTCACCGAGCTCTGCGTGATCGTGCTCGACCGCGACCGCCATCAGGAGCAGATCGGTCAGATTCGGGCAGCCGGCGCCAGGGTGCGTCTGATCTCCGACGGTGACGTCGCAGGCAGCCTCCTCGCAGTCCGTCCGGGTAGTGGGATTGACTTGTTGTGGGGCGTCGGCGGCACGCCGGAAGGTGTCCTTAGTGCAGCTGCGATCCGCAGCGTCGGCGGCCGCATCATTGGACGCCTCTGGCCCCGCGATGACGAAGAGCGCGCCGCGATCGTGGCGGCTGGTCTCGACGTTGAGCGCCTCCTTGATACCAATGATCTCGTCTCGAGCTCGGATACGTTTTTTGCGGCGACCGGTGTCTCGAATGGCGACCTCGTACCAGGTGTCGTCTTTGCGCCCACCTATGCCGAGACGTCAACGTGGCTCTTGCGTGGCATCTGCCAGTCGCAGCGCATCGTCTCCACCACGCTGCACCTTGAAGGACGCCTTAAGCGCATCCCGGGCTCTGGGTACTAGAGGCCGGCTCAGAACATGCTGCGTGCCAGCGCGTAGGCTGCCGCACCCAGCACGGCCGGTACCACCAGGGCGGCGCATGCCCAAACAGCAAGTCCACGGCGATTAAGCGTGTCGACTTCGACCATCCACGTCGAGAATGTCGTCAGGCCACCGAGCAGACCACCGCCGACCACGAGCAAAGCGACGTCGTTGCCGATCGCTGCGACCACTCCAATCAGTGCTGTGCCGACAATGTTGATCAGCGCGGTCATGCTGATTGCACCGCCGGGTATGTAACGCTCACCCAGTTGGGTTGTAAAAACGCGCGCAACTGCGCCGAAGCCACCGAGCGGTATCGCCAAGAGATACCAGGCGGTCATCGAGCGCGCACCGCAAGCCAGCGACCGCAGGCCGCAACGGGAACACCGAGGGCAAGGCTTATCACCAGGTACAAGACGCCATGCCAGGCATTGCCGGCTCGCATGTAGTCAACTGCCTCGACCTGCAGGGCACTAAATGTCGTAAAAGCGCCGAGAAGTCCCGGACCCCAAAACGCCCAGTGTGCCGTGCTCTGGAGTCGGTGCTCGCGCAATCGCTCAAACAAGAACCCGAGTGCAAACGCTCCAACAAGATTTGCGAGTAAAACAGCCCACGGCAGGGAACCTGTCGCAAGGAGTGCACCGAGGCCGAGGCGCGCCCCGGCCCCAAACATGCCTCCTACAAAGACCGCTCCGTAGATTGCCCGAGCAGAGCCACCCGCATCCGCCGCGTCAAGCTCCGGTGCACTCACGACGGGAGCAGCGGCTCCGTGCGAATCGGCGACTCGGTCACCACCGTCTGCAGACGCGCGGCAACGTCGACCAGTGCACGTTCTCGCACCGCTGCATCCTCGCCATCGGCCTCGTAGACGATGAACGGGTCGAGCACATCGAACGCGCAATAACCAAACGTTCCGTGAAGCACCGGGTTGAGCAGTGCGCGCATGTCGCCCGATCGCCCTGCGGGGCCGTACATGGCCTCGTCGCCACCGGCAGTCACAACAGCGAGCGCCCGTTTGCCACGCAACGGTCCATCGTCGTAGGGGTTCGAGCCGTAGGCAACGCCGTTAGCGAAGACCCGATCGAACCACCCCTTCAGTTGCGCTGGCGGCGAGAACCACCAGAACGGAAAGACCGTGACGAGTAGGTCGCAGTCCTGGAGGCGCTTGATCTCGCGCGCCACATCGGGTGCAAAAGAGCCCGTCTCTGCCGCCCGGCCCTGCGCTGCCATCACCTGCAGCATCCCGTTTGGAGCCTCCTGCACGTCATGCCATCCGGCATCTGCACGGAAGCCACTCGCCGCCAAATCGTCGAAGTCAACGGTGTGTCCAGCAGCCTCCAACGTTTCCACGATCCTGCGCGCCAGGGAGGCAGTAAAACTCTCTCCCTCTGGATGTGCGAGCACTACGAGGGCGTGCATGTGACTGCTCTCCGATCACACTCGCGGATCCAGTCGTAATCGCTGTCGTGCATCGCGTCGAATCGTGCCATGCAGCCCAACGCGAGTGCGTCCCGCCCGCTCTGATTGTTGTGGAGGGAGGCGAGCGCCAGTCGGAGCCGTTGCGCGAGTTCAAAGTCAGCACCAACCAGAACGACGGGTGGACTTGGCGACGGACCATACGTCGCCAGCACGGGTAAATCAGCGAAGTTTGGCGTGCTCGTCACCTCGCCGGCGAGCAACATCGAGTCGATTGGTGACGCGTCAAGTTCGCCCTCCAACAGCAGTTCCAGCGATCGGCGATGCTCGCCCGTGATCGTTGTTGACGCAAACCGGTCGAGAGGCATTCCCTCGCCCACGGGCAAGACCCAACCCGACATCGAGTCGTAGGAGTTGATTCCGAGCCGTAACCCTGTCAACTGACCCAGTGTCGAACCCTCATGGTGAGGTGCACCGAGGACAAGACTGTAGTACCCGGGCGACTCGTCGGCGTGCTTCACCGAAACGGGTGCCGCGAGTGGTTCGAGCGGTAATCCGGCGTCGCGGGAGCGAACGTACGGAAGTCCGCACAGAAACAACAGGGCCGGCTCTCCCACCGCAATCGCCGCAAGGTCGGCGAGGTCGCCCTTAAGCGGAACCGCAATCTCAAGACCGAGCCGACGATTGAGCTCGGCTACAACGGCACGCTGATAGAAATGCAGAGCGCCGCCCAGAAAGGCGTACGCACGCACGGGTCTAGCGGCGGCCGCGCGCGGCGTTGCGACGACGAAGCGCCTTACGGACGCGATGCGGCTTGGGAGCCGACGTGTTCTTTTTCTTGGTGCGCTTCATCAGAGTCCTCTCGAGCGGAACGCAGGCAGCGTACCTGTCCTCAGCCGATCAGGCCGCGGGCGGCAAGTCCGGCGCGCACCACATCGCGCTCAGCCGCCGTCGCATTTACCAACGGGAGACGTAGATCGCCAACCTGAAAGCCAAGCAATTGCATCGCTGTCTTAACGGGAATTGGGTTGACCGTCACCGACAATGCCTCATAGAGTGGCGTCAGATCAGCGTCGATCGACCGAGCCTGGTCCTGATCACCAACGTCGGCAGCGGCCTGCATCGCCAGCATTTCACGTCCGGCCAGATGGCTAGCCACACAGATACCTCCAACACCGCCGAGCAATGCGAACGGCAGCACGAGGTCGTCGTTGCCGGCGTAGAGTGCAAGTCGACCAGCCTCGACGATCTGACGCGCTTCGTCGAGGTCGGTGACCGCCTGCTTGACCGCGACAACGGTATCGATTTGTGCCAATCGGTCGATGTCGGCCGGCGACAGGTGCAAGACAACACGCTGGGGGATGTTGTAGAGAACGATCGGTAGGTCATCCGCGGCGTCGGCGATCGCGCGCGTGTGCGCCTCGATGCCAGCAATCGGCGGCTTGTTGTAATACGGCGTGACGGCCAGGAAGCCCGCGACGCCAGAGAGACGTGCAGCCTGTTTGGTCAGATGCACGGAATGCGCGGTGTCGTTGGATCCCGTACCCGAGATCACCGGCACGCGCTCACCAACAGCTCCCGCAACGGCCTCGGTCAGCGCCAACTTCTCCGCGTCTGTCAGCGTCGATGCCTCGCCCGTTGTGCCGTGCACGACGAGTCCCTCTGAGCCATGCTCGATCAGGTGCTCCGCAATCCGCACTGCCTCGTCAAGGTCAATTGAGCCGTCGGCTGCGAACGGCGTCACCATTGCTGTCAGAATTCGGCCGAAAGGCGCCTGCATATCCACTCCCGTTCGTGGTCGCGGCAGCATACCCTGTCGCTCCGTACAAGCGACCGAGGAACATGCCAGAATCACTCATGGAGCGTTTTAAGGGAGCAACACATGGCCGCTAACCCGGTTCAAAACGCGGATCTGATTACTAGTGCCGCGCTCGAAGAGAAGAGCAAGTTACGGCGCCACTTTGGCCGTTTCGACATCTTTTTTTTCCTGGTCTGCACGATCGTCGGCGTTGACACGCTCGGTCAGGTCGCGGTGGAGGGTGCCCAAGGTTTCCTCTGGCTAATCTTCCTCGCGATCTTCTTCTTCATTCCCTACGGACTGCTGGTCGCCGAACTTGGGTCGGCCTTCACCGAAGAAGGTGGAGCCTACATCTGGACGAGACTGGCCTGGGGACGAGGCGTCGCTGGCGTCAATGCTGTCTTCTACTGGTTCTCCAACCCGGTCTGGATCGGCGCGACGCTCGCCCTACTCGCGGTCGCCTCGGTCCAGAACTATATCTGGGACTTTGAAGACGGCTCGATCGCGTTCTACAGCGTCGGTCTCGTCTATATCTGGTTCTCCGTCTGGTCCGCGATCCTCTCCTTCGGCATTGGCAAATGGATCCCGACGCTCGGCGCATTCTGCCGCATCATCGTGATCGGCCTGTTCTCCCTGACAACGATCATCTACGCGATCCAGAACGGCCTCAACTTTCCCGCCGCCGGTGACTTCTCGCCAACGTGGGGCGCGTTTATTGCCCTTGTCCCATTGCTGTTCTTCAACTTCGTCGGCTTCGAGCTGCCAAATGCCGCCGGCGACGAGATGAAGAACGCTCAGAAGGACGTCCCCTTCGCCGTGCTGCGTGCGATGGTTACGTCGATCCTGCTCTATGGCCTGCCGATCCTCGCAATCATCTGCGTCGTCCCCGCCGACAAGATCTCCGGTAAGGGCGTCTCCGCCTTCCTCGACGCTGTCGATACAGTCTTTACCGTCTACGGGGGTGCTGCGGACGCGCTGATCAAGATCGCTGCGATCATGTTCATTCTTGCCGTCGTCTCGAGTGCCAGCACCTGGCTGATGGGTTCGGATCGTTCGCAGGCTATTGCTGCCATCGATGGCGCTGGGCCGAGGTGGCTCGGTCGCTTCTCGTCCAAGTACGGCACGCCGCTCAACGTCAACATGGTCTCGGGCATTCTCTCGACGATCGTGTTCTTGGTTGCTGTCAGGATTGGTGAAGGCAGTGCTGCAAACGCGTTCAACGTGATGATCGGTATCGTCTTGCTGTTCACGACGATCAGCTACATCGTGATTTTCCCGGCCTTCATCAAGTTGCGCCGGAGCCGCCCGAACACGCATCGCCCATACAAGGTGCCGGGCGGCATGGCCGGAGTTTGGATCTGCGGTCTCCTAACGACATTCTGGGCCGTGCTCGCATCGCTCTCGGGCATCTTCCCCGGCTTTCTTGCCGAGGGCGAAGTGCTTAGTGACGCCTGGCTGCCAGAGGGCGTGACCCGCGCGCAGTACACGACGTACGCGTTGGTCGCAATTGGCATAACGCTTGCCGTCGGCATCATCTTCTACATCGTCGGTGGTAAGACCCGCAGCGATCTCGTTGAAGATCCCGACAATCCCGTCGCCGGCGACTGACGCCACGACCCCCGTCTGTCCTGGCTACGGCTGGGGCAGACGGAGTTAGTCGAGCAGAAGTTCGAGGCCGACGTGCAGACCCGGCGCGAGCGTCCGAATGCCGCGGATCGCGAGCAACGCACCCGGCACGAAAGCCTCCCTACTGGTCGTGACCGTGCGGATCTCGAGCGTCTGTGCGGTGCTGCCAAACAGCACGCTCTGATTGGCGACGAGACCCTCAAGTCGTACCGAGGCGATCTCCGGTCGACGCCCACAGGCCTCTTCGACGAGGTCTGCAGTCCGTAGCGCCGTGCCGCTCGGGCTGTCGACCTTCGCGACGTGGTGCTCCTCCACGATCGTGCAATCCGGCAGAAAGCGAGCAGCCTCTGCGGCAAAGCGCATCATCAGCACGGCCGTAATCGAGAAGTTGGGCACGAACAAGACCGGTACACCAGCAGCAGACGCTGCCCCATCGATCGAAGCCGCGTCCTCGGAAGTCATGCCCGTCGTGCCGAGCACCATCGGCAGTCCCGCGGCAATCGCCGTCAGCGTGTGCGGCACCCCCGCCTCAGGAGCCGTGACGTCAATCACAAGCTCGGCCGCCGTCGCAGCGATTGCCTCGCCGAGACTGGCGAAGCCCGCATCACCCGAAAGCGAACGCGCAACTCGGCCGGCGAGCACAAAGTCATCAGCAGCGCTGAGTGCGGCGCAGATCGGCGCGCCAAGCTTGCCCGTCGCGCCACTCACAAGGACGCGCGTCATGCCCCACCTCCGACGGGTTGACGAAAGACTTCCACTGCTGCTGCAAACGCGTCCTGATCGGGTCCAATTCCCGCCACACTCAGTCCGACCGGCGCGAACAACTCGACGACAAGCGC
>SHUX01000030.1 GCA_009694475.1 Thermoleophilia bacterium | reverse complement strand
GACGGGCTCTTCTGTGAGCGCATCTTCGGACCGACCCGCGACTGGGAGTGCTACTGCGGTAAGTACAAGCGCGTCCGCTACAAGGGCATTATCTGCGAGCGCTGCGGCGTTGAGGTGACGCGCCAGAAGGTGCGTCGTGAGCGCATGGGCCACATCGATTTGGCTGCGCCTGTCTCGCATATCTGGTTCTTTAAGGGCGTCCCGAGCCGGATCGGGTATCTGCTCGATATCGCACCGAAGGACCTCGAGAAGGTTCTCTACTTCGCTGCTCATATCTGTACCAATGTCGATGAGGAGGCGCGTGCCGCCGACCTATCGGAGTTGGAGCGGAAGGTTGTCGCCGAGCAAAACGAGCTTGAGGCCGAGCGCGAGGGCGAGGTCGGGCACGTTGCCGCGCGCCTGCTGCGTCGCCGTACGTATATTGCGACCGCCTCTGAGGATGGCTTCGACGATGACGACGAGTACTGGGCCCGCATGCTCAACGCGTGGGCCGAGGAGCAGGGCTTTAGCCTCGCCGAGGATCGCCTCGTTGCTGGTGGCCTGCTGGCCGAGATCGCGCGGCAGCTGACCGATACGACGAAGAAGGTTGTCGGCGACACGATTCATCGCCTAGCCGTTCGCGAGGACCGCAATCTGACCCCGAAGGAGATCGACGCCGTGGCTGCTGTTGCGGCCGACGCGATCGGCATCCTCAAGGAGGAGATCAAGCGCGTTCGCGAGGGCAAGGGTGCTCAGAAGAGCGCCGGCCGTCGTGCATTAGGGGCCTCTGCGGCCTTCCTCGCTGGTGACGATGCGGCGAAGGATGCCGATGCGCTCGCGGAGAAGCTGACCGGTTCGACCCGCACGCGTAAGGAGCTCGACAAGGCACGTGGACTCGGCAATGGACTCTTGGCCGACGTTGTCCGCCTCGCGCCCGACGTGCCGGCCAAGGAGCTGGACGTCAAGGAGCTCACGAATGATCTCTGCCTGAAGGCTTCGGGCAAGATGACGCGCGAGGATCATCGCCGCATCGAAGAGTGGACGGCCAAGATCACCGAGATGCTCAAGGACGCTGAGCAGCGCAAGAAGGACGGTCACGAGCTGTATGACGAGCGCCTCGAGATGCTCGATCTGGCGTGGCAGAAGTTCCAGGACATCAAGCCGAAGGAAGTCATCGGCGACGAGAAAGTGGCGCGTGAGCTGAAGGACCGCTTCGCCTCCACGTATGGGTTTGGTGAGTACATTGGCCTCGGCATGGGTGCCGAGGCGGTGCGCGACCTGCTCTCGCGTGAGGATATTCCCCAGCTGGTCGAGGAGCTCAAGGAGCAGATCGCGACGGGCAAGGGGCAGAAGCAGCAGCGCGCGATCAAGCGCCTCAAGGTCGTCTCCGCGTTTCATAGGAGCGAGCAGCGCCCCGACTGGATGATCCTCGAGGTGATTCCGGTGATTCCGCCAGAGTTGCGCCCGATGGTGCAGCTCGACGGTGGCCGCTTTGCGACCTCGGACTTGAACGACCTGTACCGCCGCGTGATCAACCGCAACAACCGGCTCAAGCGTCTGCTTGACCTCGGTGCGCCGGAGATCATCGTCAACAACGAGAAGCGCATGCTCCAAGAGGCCGTTGACGCACTGTTTGACAATGGTCGCCGTGGTCGTGCGGTGACTGGGCCAGGCAATCGTCCGCTCAAGTCGCTGTCCGACATGCTCAAGGGCAAGCAGGGTCGCTTCCGTCAGAACCTACTCGGTAAGCGCGTCGACTACTCCGGCCGTTCCGTGATCGTCGCTGGTCCGCAGCTCAAGCTGCAGCAGTGTGGTCTGCCGAAGTTGATGGCTCTCGAGCTGTTCAAGCCGTTCATCATGAGCCGGCTCGTCGAGCGCAAGGCTGTCCCGAATATCAAGGCTGCTAAGCGCATGGTCGAGACGCGCGAAGGCGATGTCTGGGACGTTCTCGAAGAGGTCATCACGGAGCATCCTGTGCTCCTCAACCGTGCTCCGACCCTGCATCGCCTCGGCATTCAGGCGTTCGAGCCCGTCTTGGTTGATGGCAAGGCAATTCAGGTTCACCCGCTCGTCTGTCACGCGTTTAACGCCGACTTCGACGGTGACCAGATGGCCGTGCACGTGCCGCTCAGCGTTGAGGCACAGGCAGAGGCACGTCTTTTGATGCTGTCGGCTCACAACATCCTCTCGCCGGCCAACGGGCGTCCGCTCGCCACGCCGTCGCAGGACATGGTGATCGGGCTGTACTACCTGACGTACGCGAGTTTCGACTCGAACGATCTGCAGGCCAAGCTCGACAAGGGTGCATCCAGCAAGGATCTCGGCTCGCACGGCACGTTTGCCACGGCCGAAGAGGTGCAGGTTGCGCTCGACCATAAGAGCATTCCGCTGCAGGGTGCAATCATCCTGCGCGGTGAGGGCGGCGTTCGCAAGATCACGACGCCGGGTCGCGCCATCCTCAATTACGAGCTTCGCCTCGCGCTGGAAGTCCAGCTTGGTCGCGAACTCGATGAGGACGACGTCGAAGAGGTCACGACGGCTCTGACCAAGCGCGAGATCACGGACTTCGTGACCACGCTTGTCGACCGCCACGGCCCGTCTGAGGTCGCGATGGTGCTCGATACGATCAAGGACCTCGGCTTCAAGTACGCCACGCAGTCGGGTGTCACGATCTCGAAGAACGACATCGTTACTCCGCCGAAGAAGCAAGAGATCCTGAAGGACTACGAGGGTCGCGTTGCGGGCGCGAGTGAGCAGTACATGGATGGTCTTATCACAGAGCAGGAGCGGCACCGCAAGGTGGTGCAGCTCTGGAACGAGGCGACCGACGCTGTTGGCGAGCTAGTCAAGGAAGGGTTCTCGGAAACGAACCCTGTTTACATGATGGCCAACTCGGGAGCCCGTGGTTCGTTTAAGCAGATCCGCCAGTTGGCGGGTATGCGCGGCCTGATGGCGAATCCGAAGGGCGAGATCATCGAGCGTCCGATTAAGGCCAACTTCATGGAAGGCCTGGACGTCCTCGAGTACTTCATCTCGACCCACGGTGCCCGTAAGGGTCTTGCCGATACAGCGCTGCGCACGGCCGACTCGGGCTACCTGACACGTCGACTCGTCGACGTGTCGCAGGACGTCATCGTCCGCGAAGAGGACTGTGGCACGGAGCGGTACGTTGAGGTGCCGGCGTTCATGGATCGTCGCATCACCTACGAGGTACGTAGTGGCGCCATCGTGCGTCGTTCCGCCACGCTCGACGCCCGCCCGAGCGATCAGCTCGCCGGACGCGTGCTGGCCCTGGATGTCACGATCGGTGGCGGTGAGACGCTACCGAGTGGTACGCCGATCAGCCGCTCCTTCGCACAGGAGTTGTACGAAGAGAAGTTCCGTCACGTTGAGGCAGCGCTTGCCAAGATCGACGGCGAGGTCAAAAAGGCCGGCAAGGAGCCCGATCCGATCGCGCTCGCTAAGGCTGTTGGCCTGCCAGACCTTGCTGAGGTCTTCAAGCGTGAGAACAAGGGCGAGGATCCGTACTTCACGCTCGAGGCAATCGACGACATGAAGAACCCGGAGAAGTTTCTTCGGCGTCTCGAGGAGGAGGGCTATCCCTCCAAGCCGCATGCCGATCGTACGCCCGAAGAGGTGCGCATCCTCCAGATCCGGACACTCGCCTGGGCCCTCAACGAGAAGGTCGATGCCGAGTGCACCGTGCCCGTCCGTAGCGTGCTGACGTGCGACGCCGAGATCGGTGTTTGTGCTGCCTGCTACGGCGTCATGCCGGCAACAGGTAGTCGCTCGGAGGTCGGTGACGCGGTCGGCATTATCGCCGCGCAGTCGATCGGCGAGCCTGGTACTCAGCTGACCATGCGGACGTTCCACACGGGCGGCGTCGCCGGCTCCGACATCACGCACGGTCTGCCGCGCGTCGTCGAGCTGTTCGAGGCTCGTACACCGAAGACGCCGGGCGCTGTTGCCCACGTCGACGGTCGTGTGATTCGTCGCGCCAAGGCTACGGGCCAGTTCGTCTTCGTCCTGCCGCTTCGCGATGACATCGAGGTACGCGAGGTCAAGGGTGAGGGCACCGTCATCTTCTACCGTGGCGAGCGCATGACGCGTACGCTGCATGAGTGGCTGACGAAGGGCATTCCGTACTCGCGCTCCGCTGAGGAGATCGTCGAGGACGGCCAGATCGTGGTGCGTGGCCAGCAGATCGTGAACGGCGTGCTCGCCGCTCCCGACCTGATGGCAACGGGCCTGGATCGTGCCACGCGCTACCTGACCGAAGAGGTCCAGCGCGTGTACCGCGATCAGGGCGTGGAGATCAATGACAAGCATATCGAGGTCATCGCACGTCAGATGACACGTCGTGTGCTCGTCGACTTCCCAGGCGACACCGATTATCTGCCGGGTCAGCTCGTCGAGGTCTCGGACTTCGTTGCCAATCGTGCAGCACTCGAGAAGAAGCAGACCAAGGTCAAGAAGACCGAGGTGCCGACAGGCGAGCAGCAGGTGCTTGGTATCACCAAGGCCTCGCTTGCGACCGAGAGTTTCCTCTCGGCGGCCTCCTTCCAGGAGACAACCAAGGTGCTGACGGATGCCTCGATCGAAGGCAAGACCGACAATCTGTTGGGCCTCAAGGAGAACGTGATCATCGGTAAGTTGATTCCGGCTTCGACGGGTCTCAAGCAGTACCGCAACATCGAGATCGAGCCGCGCGAGCCGTGGACGCCGGAGATCGTCGGCATCCCTGATTTCGACGAAGATCTTGGTATCGCCGGCGAGGAAATCGAGCCGATGATCGGCCTCGAGGAGCGCCTCGAGGGCGATAGCGGCCTTAAGTAGCGCGTCAGGCGAAGGCCTCGTGTCCCTCCGCAATAGCGAGGGGCACGAGGCCTTTTCTGTTTGTGCGCCACGATTGTCCAGATCGGGCTTGACCCCTTCTGGACAATCGTGGCGGGCGTCTTGCCCCCTAGCGTGAAACGAGTCACACTCGCCCCATCACAATCAGGGAGGTGCGCAGT
Organism: Thermoleophilia bacterium; assembly: GCA_009694475.1. Lineage (GTDB taxonomy): Bacteria > Actinomycetota > Thermoleophilia > Gaiellales > F1-60-MAGs149 > F1-60-MAGs149. The sequence continues at coordinate 13,100 of SHUX01000030.1, read as the reverse complement.
GAAGGCAAAGGGACGACGAGAAGTGCTAGCGCTCATGCTGGTGGCGGTGCTGAGCGCGGTCGCGCTACCCGCGCTCGCTGAGGCGGGTGCACGGGCGGTCAAGGCGACAATTGGTACCGCCAACATCAAGAATGGTGCAGTTACCAACGCCAAAATTCGAAAGGGCACGCTGCTCTACACTGCGTTTAAGCAAGGCCAAGTTGCCCGGGCCAACCTCGACGGCATCAAAGCCGGGGGCGTCTTGACCGGTACCTATCCACACCCGAGTCTCGCTGTCGGCAGTGTCAAGGCGTCTGCGATCGCGTCCGGGGCTGTCGGGAGCACCGAGATCGCCACGGGTGCTGTCGGCCCGTCCGAGCTCGCAGCAGGGGCTGTGCGCGCGTCAGACATCGCCGACGGTTCGATTGGACCGACGAAGCTCGCCGCTAATAGCATTGGTCAGGGTCAGATCGCTAAGGGCGGGGTGGGAGCCAATCAGCTCGCTGCCGGCGCCGTGGGAGTTTCAGAATTGGCGCCGCTGCCAGGTGCCCGTGCGTATCGAGCCGCGCCAGTCAGCATTGCCAGTGGAGTCGTGACCGAGATCGCTCTGACCGACACCGCCTACAACCGCGATGGTGTCTGGTCGACCGGTCAGCCGACCAAGATGCGAGCGCCAGTCACCGGCATCTACGCCGTCACGGGTGGTGTCTTGTTTCAGAATAATGGCGCCGGGACCCGTGGCATCTGGATCATCCCCGCGGGCGATCCGGCGAACCCGTTTGCAGGTGAGCAGCAGAGTGCTGTCAATATCGGCGGTCAACCGTCGGAGCTGAATGTCTCGACGATACTCAAGTTGGCCGCTGGTGAGGCCGTTGCAATCGCCGTCCTACAGACCTCGGGTGAGTCGATCCAGGTGCTTGGCAATGGCCAGCGCACGTCTCTAGGACTGCAACTGCTGACGCCATAGGGCACGACGCAGCACACGTCGAGAGGTCGCCGTCCGGCGCATCGCGTATACCTGTAGCAACCCATTGACAGCACTGAAACCATCGGGGTCACGGCTGCAAAGCACGTCCAGAACGGATCCAACCCGTCGCGGGTGACGGTTGTCGTTTGGCGCTTTTGCTGAGGTGCCGTAAGGTTCTCGGGCTGCGACTTCGGTCGTACACGTACACGTGCGCCTGCGGGCGCCAACCCCAACCGGACTTCGAGGTCCATGCCCACTATCAATCAGCTCGTGCGCAAGCCGCGCACGCCAGAGAAGTCGAAGTCGAAGACACCCGCGTTGAAGGGTGCCCCGCAGAAGCGCGGCGTCTGCACGCGCGTCTACACGACCACCCCGAAGAAGCCGAACTCGGCACTTCGTAAGGTTGCCCGTGTTCGGCTCTCTAACGGCATGGAAGTCACCGCCTACATCCCCGGCATCGGCCACAACCTGCAGGAGCACTCCGTCGTGCTGATCCGCGGCGGTCGTGTCAAGGACCTCCCGGGCATCCGCTACAAGGTCGTGCGTGCAGCCCTCGATACATCTGGCGTTGCTGATCGCAAGCAGGCACGCTCCAAGTACGGCGCAAAGAAGTCGTAGAGCCATGCCACGCCGAGCAGACATTGTCCCCCGCGAGCTGGTGCCTGATCCTGTCTACGGATCGACGCTGGTCACCCAGGTGATCAACAAGGTTATGCTCGACGGCAAGCGTTCGACCGCTGAGAGCATCGTCTACGGCGCCCTCAGCATCGTTGGCGAGAAGTCTGGCCGTGATCCGCTTGAGGTGCTCGACCAGGCGATCAAGTCTGTCACGCCGGTGTTGGAGACCCGCAGCCGCCGCGTCGGCGGTGCCAACTACCAGGTGCCTGTCGAGGTGCCTGTGCGTCGCGCCCGTACGCTGGCGATCCGCTGGATCGTCACGTTTGCCCGCCAGCGCCGTGAGCGCGGCTCGCACGAGCGCCTCGCCGCTGAGATTCTGGAAGCAACGAATCAGCAGGGCGGCGCGTTCAAGCGCAAGGACGACATCTACCGAATGGCGCAGGCCAATAAGGCCTTCGCGCACTACCGCTGGTAATTGACATGACGACTGTTATCGAGACTCAGACCGAATCGACTGCGCCGCGCGCGGATCAGTTGGATCTGTACCGCAATATCGGCATCATGGCCCACATCGATGCGGGTAAGACCACCGTCACCGAGCGCGTCCTCTTCTACACCGGCCGCACCCACAAGTTGGGCGAGGTGCATGAGGGTGCTGCGACGATGGACTGGATGGTCCAGGAGCAAGAGCGCGGCATCACGATTACCTCCGCTGCCACGACGGCATTGTGGAGCGGTCATCGCATCAACATCATCGATACACCCGGGCATGTGGACTTCACCGTTGAGGTGGAGCGCTCGTTGCGCGTGCTCGATGGTGCTGTCGCTGTCTTCGACTCTGTTGCTGGTGTTCAGCCCCAGTCCGAGACCGTCTGGCGCCAGGCCGACAAGTACAGCGTGCCGCGCATCGCGTTCGTCAACAAGATGGACCGCGTCGGAGCCGACTTCGATTACGTCAAGTCCACAATCATCGATCGCCTCGGAGCCAATCCGGTCGCCATCCAGATCCCGATCGGTGCCGAGGATAACTTCTCCGGCATGGTCGACCTGGTGCGCATGGTGGCGATCACGTTCGATATCGATGACCGTGGTCTTTCCTGGACCGAGTCGGAGCCGGAGGGCGACCTGCTGGCCGCTGCCGAGCAGGCCCGCCACGAGCTGATCGAAGCAGTCGCCGACCATAACGAAGACATCATGATGGCGTTCCTTGAGGACCAGCCCGTTGACAACGACGACCTGATCAGTGCGATTCGCGCCGCGACGCTCGACCTGTCAGTCACGCCACTCTTGTGCGGCTCAGCCTTCAAGAACAAGGGTGTCCAGCAGATGCTCGACGCCGTTGTCGCCTACCTGCCCAGCCCGCTCGACATTCCGCCCGTGACTGGCACCAAGCCACGCTCGGACGAGGAAGTCATCCGCGAGGCCACGCTCGACGCACCGTTTGCCGCCCTCGCCTTCAAGGTAATGAGCGATCCGTTCGTCGGCAAGCTGACCTACTTCCGCGTCTATTCTGGTCGGCTTAGTGCCGGCTCGCCGATCTACAACTCGTCGACAGACAAGAAGGAGCGCGTTGGCCGCATCCTCCAGATGCATGCCAACCATCGCGAGGAGCGCGACGAGGTCGGTGCCGGCGAGATCGCCGCAGCCGTCGGCCTCAAGGCGACCACGACGGGAGACACGCTGTGTGACGAGAAGCAGCCCGTCTTGCTCGAGTCGATCATCTTCCCCGAGCCCGTAATTGAGGTCGCGGTCGAGCCAAAGACGAAGGCCGATCAGGACAAGCTGGCCACCGCGCTGCAGCGTCTCTCGGAAGAGGACCCGACGTTCCGTGTCAAGACCGACGAGGAGACGGGTCAGACGCTGATTGCGGGCATGGGCGAGCTCCACCTCGAGATCATTGTGGACCGTCTGATGCGCGAGTTCGCTGTCGACGCCAACGTTGGTAAGCCGCAGGTCGCCTACCGAGAGACGATTCGCAAGGACGTCGAGAAGGTACAGGGCAAGTTCGTACGCCAGTCTGGCGGTCGTGGCCAGTACGGCGACGTCTGGCTGCGTGTCGAGCGCGCCGAGCCGGGTGCAGGCTTCTCGTTCGAGAGCAAGATCGTCGGCGGCGTCGTACCGAAGGAGTACCACAAGGCTGTCGGTGAGGGGGCTAAAGAGGCGCTCAGCACCGGTGTCATCGCTGGCTTCCCGGTTGTCGACGTCAAGGTACAGTTGATCGACGGCACCTTCCACGATGTCGACTCCTCAGAAATGGCCTTCAAGATTGCTGGCTCGATGGCCCTCAAGGAGGGTCTGCGCCGCGGCGATTCCGCGCTGCTCGAGCCGATCTTCACGGTCGAGGTTGTGACTCCCGAGGAGTACATGGGTGACGTGATCGGCGACCTCAACAGTCGTCGTGGCCGCGTTGAGGGCATGGAGCCCCGCGGCAACGTCCAGGTCATCACCGCTCGCGTCCCGTTGTCCGAGATGTTCGGCTACGCGACCGATTCGCGCTCCCTCTCGCAGGGCCGCGCAACGTACACCATGCAATTCCTGCATTACGAGGAAGTGCCCAAGAACATCGCCGAAACGATTACGGCGAAGGCCTAAGCGGCCACCTCTCAGCCTCGTCAACCACCTACGTCCACCAGAACCAGACCAACCGCACCAGCCCAGGGAACCCGGGAGAAGACAATGTCCAAGCAGAAGTTCGAGCGAAACAAGCCCCATCTCAATGTCGGCACCATCGGTCACATCGACCATGGCAAGACGACGTTGACCGCTGCAATCACGAAGGTCCTTGCCGAGCGTAATGGCACCGGCGCCGTCCGTGACTTTGCATCGATCGACAATGCTCCTGAGGAGCGCGAGCGCGGCATCACGATCAACACCGCGCACGTTGAGTATGAGACCGAGGCCCGTCACTACGCCCACGTCGATTGCCCGGGCCATGCCGACTACATCAAGAACATGATCACGGGTGCCGCCCAGATGGACGGCGCAATCCTGGTCGTGTCCGCTGATGACGGCCCGAGGCCGCAGACGCGCGAGCACATCCTCCTGGCCCGCCAGGTCGGCGTGCCGTACATCGTTGTCGCCCTTAACAAGGCCGACATGGTGGACGATCCCGAGATGCTCGAGCTCGTCGAGCTCGAGGTTCGCGAGTTGCTCTCCAAGTACGAGTTCCCGGGTGACGACATTCCGGTGATTCAGGTCTCCGCTCTGAAGGCGCTCGAGGGCGACGAGAAGTGGACCGAGTCGATCGTGGAATTGATGAATGCCGTCGACACCTACATTCCGGAGCCGGTCCGTGACACGGACAAGCCGCTCCTGATGGCAATCGAGGACGTCTTCACGATCACCGGTCGTGGCACCGTCGTCACGGGCCGCATCGAGAAGGGCGTCGTCACCGTCGGTGACGAAGTCGAGATCGTGGGCCTCAGGGACACGCAGAAGACGACCGTTACCGGCGTCGAGATGTTCAACAAGGATCTTGATCGTGGCGAGGCTGGCGACAACGCTGGCTGCCTCGTTCGTGGCCTCAAGCGCGAGGACGTCGAGCGCGGTCAGGTTCTGTCGAAGCCCGGTTCGATCACCCCGCACACTGACTTCGAGGCGGACATCTACGTCCTCACGAAGGAAGAGGGTGGCCGTCACACGCGTTTTCTCTCGGGCTACCGCCCACAGTTCTACTTCCGCACGACGGACGTCACCGGCTCCGTTGTCCTGCCTGAGGGCACGGACATCTGCCTGCCAGGTGACCGCACGTCGATCAAGGTCGAGCTGATTCAGCCGATCGCCATGGACGAAGGTCTTCGCTTCGCAATCCGCGAAGGTGGCCGCACCGTCGGCGCCGGCGTCGTCACGAAGATCATCAAGTAACCCAATTGGCTGAGCAGAAAATCCGCATCCGCCTTAAGGGCTACGACCACCAGACGCTGGATCGGTCGGCAAAGGACATCGTCGAGACGGCGGTGCGTTCCGGCGCGACCGTCTCCGGCCCGGTGCCGTTGCCAACCGAGAAGAACGTCTACTGCGTGATCCGATCTCCGTTCAAGGACAAGGATTCGCGGGAACACTTCGAGATCCGCACCCATAAGCGGTTGATCGACATTCATTCCCCTACGCCAAAGACGGTCGACTCGCTGATGCGACTTGATCTGCCAGCCGGCATCGACATCGAGATCAAGCTCTAGATCATGAAAGCAATCATCGGACGCAAACTGGGCATGACCCAGCTCTTCACGGAGGACGGCGCACGACTGACCGTGACCGTGATCGAGGCGGGCCCTTGCCCGATCGTCGGTGTGCGCACGCTTGACGTCGATGGCTACGACGGTGTTCAGCTCGCATATCAGACGGTTGATCTGACGGATCTCTCCAAGCCGGAGGCTGGCCATCTCAAGAAGGCTGGTGTCGGACCGCATTGTCATCTGACGGAGTTCCGCGGTACGACCGATCTCGCCGTGGGCGAGGCCGTAACCGTTGGTGTGTTTGGCCCTGGCGATCACGTCAAGGTCTCGGGCACCAGCGTCGGTAAGGGTTTTGCAGGCACGATTAAGCGCCACGGCTTTAGCCGCGGCCCGGTCAGCCACGGCTCGCACAATGTGCGTGCCCCTGGTTCGATTGGTCAGTCGGCGTGGCCGTCCCGCGTGTTTAAGGGCAAGCGCATGGCTGGGCAGATGGGCAATAAGCGCATCACGCAGCGCGGCCTGACCATCATCGATGTCGATCCCACCCGCAACGTGCTGCTCGTCTCGGGCGCGATTCCGGGGCCAAAGGGCTCGCTCGTCGAGATCCGCGAGGACGTGCACTGAGATGGCACTAACTGCTCCCATCATTGGCGGCAAGGGCACCGTCCCGCTGCCCGATAGTGTCTTCGCTGTCGAAGTTGCGCCCGGCCTGCTGCATGAGGTCGCCAAGGCGGAGGCCGCAGGCCGCCGTCAGGGCACCCACGCCACCAAGACCCGCGCGATGGTCAAGGGTGGACGTGCCAAGCCGTTCCGTCAGAAGGGCACCGGCCGCGCCCGCCAGGGTACGACACGTGCTTCCCAGTTTACTGGTGGTGGCGTCGTCTTCGGCCCGCAGCCGCGTTCGTACGCGGTCAAGGTCAACAAGAAGGCCTACAAGAAGGCTCGCTGCATGGGTTTTAGTCAGCACGCGGGCGCCGGCACGCTTGGCGTCTTCGAGGCTGACCAGTTCTCCGCTCCCAAGACGAAGGAAGCCCTGCGCCTCGTCGAGGGTTGGAGCGACGCGTCGCTCGTCGTCGTCGTCGGGTCCGAGGAAGAGGCCGCAGCACTGTCCTTTCGCAACATTCCGCGTTCGTCCGTTTTGACGCCCGTCGAGGTTGGCCTGACCGACCTCTTGTGGGCCCGTCGGTTGCTCGTTTCGACGACGGCGCTGGCAGAGATCGTGCAGTCCCTCGAGTCCGCACCGACCAAGGCTGAGGTGACGGCATGAAGTCGACCACACCCGACGCACACGCCGTGCTCCTCGCACCGGTTGTGAGCGAGAAGAGCTACTCGTTGACCGAGGACGGTAAGTACACGTTCCGCGTGCACCCCGACGCCCACAAGACGCAGATCCGTCAGGCCGTTGAGGAGATCTTCAACGTCAACGTGGTCGACGTCCACATCATCAAGGTGCCGAGCAAGCCGAAGCGCCGAGGCCAGTTCCAAGGCATTCGTCCTGGTGGCAAGAAGGCGATCGTCAAACTCGCCGATGGCCAATCCATTCCGATCTTCGAGGGAGTTGCATAATGGCCGTTCGAGCCTTCCGCCCGACCTCGCCGGGTCGCCGCTTTATGACCGTGTCCGACTTCGCCGAAGTGACGAAGTCGACCCCGGAGAAGAGCCTGCTCGCACCGGTCCATCGTCATGGTGGTCGTAACAACAACGGTCGCATCACGACGCGTCATCAGGGTGGTGGCCACAAGCGCCGCTATCGCATCATCGATTTCAAGCGACTCAAGGACGGCGTACCTGCGAAGGTTGCCGCGATTGAGTACGACCCGAACCGTTCGGCGCGCATCGCTCTGCTCCACTATGTGGACGGCGCCAAGGCCTACATCGTCGCTCCGGTCAACCTTGAGGTTGGCTCGATGGTGTCGTCGGGTCCAGAGGCTGACATCAAGCCGGGCAACGCCCTGCCGCTGGCCAACATCCCGACGGGCACCACGGTGCATTGCGTCGAGTTGCGTCCTGGTCAGGGTGCCCGCATGTGCCGCTCCGCTGGTACGAGCGCACAGCTCGTCGCCAAGGAAGGCGACACAGCGCTCTTGCGCCTGCCCTCCGGCGAGCTTCGCCGCGTGCCGGCCACCTGCCGGGCCACGATCGGACAGGTCGGCAATACAACGCACGAGAACGAAGTCGGTGGCAAGGCTGGTCGTGCCCGTTGGGCCGGCAAGCGCCCGGGCGTTCGTGGTACTGCAATGAACCCTGTCGACCATCCCCATGGTGGTGGCGAGGGCAAGGGCAAGGGATCGCATCCCGTCACCCCGTGGGGCAAGCCGACGCTTGGTCGTCGTACCCGCGATCCGAAGAAGGCATCGTCCGCTGACATCGTTCGTGGTCGGCGCCGAGGGAAGGGCCGCAAGTAATGTCGCGATCGTCGAAAAAAGGTCCGTACGTGGACGAACGTCTGTTCAAGCGCATCGAAGAGCAGAACGCCACCAAGGAACGCAAGATGTTGAAGACCTGGTCGCGCGCGTCGACCATCTTCCCGGAGATGGTTGGTCACACGATCGCGGTGCACGATGGCCGCAAGCATGTGCCGGTCTTTATCTCCGAGTCCATGGTTGGTCACAAGCTCGGCGAGTTCGCTCCGACGCGGACCTACCGTGGCCACGTGGCCGACAAACAGTCGAGGCGCGGCTGAGATGGCTGATAAGCGCTTCAGCTTTGCGAACACCGGATTGGTCCGCGCCGAGGCGCGTCACGTCCGTTCGTCCGCCCGCAAGGTTCGCCTCGTGCTCGAGGACATTCGCGGTCGTTCTGTGATCGACGCGCGCAAGCAGCTCCTGTTCTCGCCACGCGCAGTGGCCAAGGACATCGAGCTTGTGCTGCGCTCTGCCGTCACGAACGCCGAAGTCAACCACGGTCTCTCGCCAGACGATCTCGTGATTCACGAGGCGTTCGCTAACGAGGGCGTCACGATTAAGCGCTTCAAACCACGTGCGCGTGGTCGCGCCAGCAAGATTCGTAAGCGCACGGCTCACATCACGATCCTGCTCCGCTCGCTTTCGGGCGGCATGGTGATCGAGACCACGGCTGATGGGACGACGGAGACCGTTGCACCGAAGAAGGCCGGCGACTCCGCCCGCTCGAAGCGCGTCGCCGCCTCGAAGAAGGCCGACGGGGCAGAGGTTGCTACCGACGTCGCTGTGGTTGCTGAGCAGCCGAAGGCCGCAGCGAAGCCGAAGGCCGCAGCGAAGCCGAAGGCGCCTGCAAAGCCGAAGGCGCCTGCAAAGCCAAAGGCCGAGCCGGCCGAGGCCACTGCTGCTACCGCGAAACCAAAGGCCGCTGCGAAGCCGAAGGCGCCTGCAAAGCCGAAGGCGCCTGCAAAGCCAAAGGCGCCTGCAAAGCCGAAGGCGCCTGCAAAGCCAAAGGCGCCTGCAAAGCCAAAGGCTTCGGCTGCTGACGGTACTGCTGAGAAGAAGACGGCTGTGCCACGTAAGCGTGCACCGAAAATCGCACCGCCGAAGACGGATATCCCCGACGGGGAGAAGGACTGACCATGGGCCAGAAAGTACATCCAGGTGGCCTGCGCGTCGGGATCATCCACGACTGGAAATCCAATTGGTGCTCGGATCGTGAGTTCGCCCGGTATCTCGGCGAGGACATCAAGATTCGTGAGCATATTCACAACAAGTTGAGCCATGCTGGCCTGTCGGATATTCATATCCGCAAGGACTCGCAGAAGATCACGATTGATATCTACACCGCCCGTCCGGGCATCGTGATTGGCAAGTCTGGTATCGAAGTTGACGCTCTCCGCAAGGAAGTGCATGCGATTACCGGTCGTGCCGTGCAGATCAACATCAACGAGATCAAGCGCCCCGAGTTGGATGCGCGCCTGATGGCGCAGTCCGTCGCAGAGCAGCTGCAGAATCGCGTGGCTTTCCGCCGCGCCATGAAGCGCTCGATGCAGTCGGCTGTGCGTTCCGGTGCCCAGGGCGTCCGCATCAAGTGCGGCGGTCGTCTCGGTGGCGGCGAGATGTCGCGCACTGAGCAGTACTCGGAGGGTCGCGTGCCGTTACAGACGCTGCGCGCCGATATTGATTATGGCTTTGCTGAAGCCAAGACGACCTATGGTCGCATCGGCGTGAAGGTCTGGATCAATAAGGGCGAGATCATGCCTGAGGGCTACGAGTCGGCTGACGTCGGCGCGACGCGCCTTGGCGAGGTCGACGCTCGACGCCGCAAGGGTGGCGCCAAGGGTGCCATCGAAGAGCTCGGTCCTGCGCGGCCCAAGGGTCGTCGTGGCGCGCCGGGTGGTGGCGCTGGTGGTCCTGGTGGCGGCGACCGCAATGAGCGCGGTGGCGATCGGCGTCCGCGTGGCGGCGGTGGCGCTGGTGGTCCCGGTGGACCGAATCAGCCCCGTCTGAGTGGTCCGTCCGTTCCGGCCGGCCGTCGTGCCCGTCCCAAGCCCGAGACGCCCGAAGTGGTCGAAGAGACCATCGTCGAGGAGATCACCGAGACTCCGGTTATCGAGGCACCTGTCAGTGAGGCTGTGGTCGAGGCTGTCGTCGAAGAGGCCGTTGTCGAGACGCCCGCTGAGGCCGTTGTCGAGAGGCCCGCTGAGGCCGTTGTCGAGACGCCCACCGAGGCTGTTGCCGAGGAGGCACCCGCTGAAGAGGCTGCTGTCGAGGAGGCACCCGCTGAAGAGGCTGTTGCCGCGGAGGCACCCGCTGCTGAGGCGCCTGCCGACGAGGAGGCTGGTTCCTGATGTTGATGCCACGTCGTGTCAAGCATCGTCGCGTTCATCGCGGCCGCCGCACCGGCGAGACGAAGGGTGGCGCTCGCGTCAACTTCGGCGAGTACGGACTGAAGGCGATGGAAGAGGGCTGGGTGACCGCCCGCCAGATCGAGGCCGCACGTATTGCCATGACCCGCAAGATCAAGCGTGGTGGCAAGGTCTGGATCACGATCTTCCCAGACAAGCCTGTCACGAAGAAGCCTGCCGAGACCCGTATGGGCTCCGGTAAGGGCTCCCCGGAGTTCTGGGTCGCCGTTGTGCGCCCTGGCCGTGTGATGTTCGAGCTCGCTGGCGTGCCTGAACCGTTGGCGCGCGACGCGCTCCGACTCGCCGCCCAAAAATTGCCGATCCGTTGCGCGTTTGTGACGCGAGAGGGTGATCTCTTTGAAGGCTAATGAAATCCGAGAGTTGAGTCCTGACGATGTTACGAAGCGGATGCAGGAGGCTCGACAAGAGCTGTTCAATCTGCGCTTCCAGCACGCCACGGGAGCGCTCGAGAATACGTCCCGGTTGACGTTGGTTAAGCGCGAACTTGCGCGGCTGCTGACGATCCAAGGCGAGCAGGCCGAACAGCACGCAGAACAGCAGGAAGGTGGAGCACGGTGAGCGACGAGAACGAGACCCCAGACGTGGAGGAGACTCCCGTCGAGGAAGCCGCTCCTGTGGAAGCCGCCGCCGAGGAGACTCCTGTCGAGGAGGCTGCTCCGGAGGCTGTTGCTGAGGAAGCACCGGCTGAAGAGGCTGTTGCTGAGGATGCTCTGGCTGCTGACGATGCTCCGGCTGAAGAGGCTGTTGCTGAGGATGCTCTGGCTGCTGACGATGCTCCGGCTGACGAGGCTGTTGCTGAGGGTGCTCCGGCTGCTGAAGAGGCTGCTCCTGTCAAAGAGAAGAAGAAGCGCGGTCCGCGCTCGCCCCGTCCGCGCCGCGTCCGCACAACGGCCGCCGAGCGCGCCGAGCTGCGCAAGCAGTCGGCCGCTGCGCGCAAGCGTCGCCGCGGCGAGTCCAAGGGTGGCGCCTACGTACGCACACCTGCGGACGACACCGAAGAAGGTCGTCGCCGAGAGCGTCGTGGCGTGGTCACGTCGAACAAGTCGGAGCAGACCATTACCGTTCGCGTCGACGTGCTCAAGGCACACCCGAGATACAAGAAGATCATGCGCCGCTCGATGACATTGCACGCGCACGACGAGAAGAATGCCGCCAACATTGGCGACACGGTTCGCGTTGTTGAGACACGTCCACTGTCGCGCACGAAGCATTGGCGCCTGGTCGAGATCGTTGAGGTGGCCAAGTGATCCAGCAGGAATCCCGACTCCGCGTGGCCGATAACACCGGCGCTCGCGAGATCCTCTGCATCCGTGTCCGCGGCGGTTCGCACCGTCGTTACGCACGCGTGGGGGACATCATCATCGCCACCGTCAAGCAGGCAACGCCGCACGGCTCCGTCAAGAAGGGTGAGGTCGTCCACGCTGTGGTCGTCCGCACCACCAAGGCGCACCATCGCGATGACGGCACGAACATTCGCTTCGACGACAACGCTGCCGTGATCATCGATCCGGCCGGTAACCCGCGGGGAACGCGTATCTTCGGGCCCGTCGCCCGCGAGCTGCGTGAGCGCAACTTCATGCGCATCGTCTCGCTCGCACCGGAGGTGCTCTGATGAGTAGCATCGGCATCAAGACGGGTGACACGATCGAGGTCGTGACGGGCAGGGATCGCGGCAAGCGCGGCAAGGTGCTCACTGCAGACCCAGCGACCGCTCGCGTGATCGTTGAGGGTCGTAACATCGCCAAGCGCCACACGAAGCCGCGCCCCGTACCGGGTTCGGGTGGTCAGCAGATGGCTCCGGGTGGCGTGCTCGATCAAGAGGCGCCCCTGCGACGATCGAACGTGATGCTCGTCTGCCCTTCTTGTGACAAGGCAACGCGTATTGGTAAAAAAGTGGGCGACGGACGCAATGTCCGCGTCTGCAAGAAATGCGGAAACGACATCGATAAATGACCGACACCGCGACCCATATTCCCCGGCTGAAAGAGCGCTACGAGCGCGAAATCAAGCCACGCCTGATCGAGAAGTTCGAGTACTCCTCCCCGATGCAGGCGCCGAAGATGCTGAAGATCACGCTCAACATGGGCGTTTCTGATGCGAAGACTGACTCGAAGGCGCTCGAGCACGCTGTCGCGCAGATGACCCAGATTGCGGGTCAAAAGCCGATCGTGACGATCGCCCGTAAGTCGATCGCCGGCTTCAAGTTGCGCGAAGGTATGCCGATTGGCTGTAAGGTCACGCTCCGCGGTGAGTCGATGTGGGAGTTCTACGATCGCCTCATCTCGATTGCGCTGCCGCGCATCCGCGACTTCCGGGGCATCAGCCCCAAGTCGTTCGACGGTCGCGGCAACTTCTCGCTCGGCATTCGGGAGCAGATCATTTTCCCGGAAGTTGATTACGACCGGATCGATCAGATCCGAGGCATGGATATCACCATCACCACGACCGCGGCAACCGACGATGAGGCACGAGAACTGCTTCGCGAACTCGGCATGCCGTTCCGAGAGGCCTGAGTCAGGATATGGCAAAG
>SHUX01000029.1 GCA_009694475.1 Thermoleophilia bacterium | reverse complement strand
CCACGCAGGTGCTCCTCGCGGACACTACTGATCAGGAAGACCTGATAGTCCATTGAGAGCCCAAACAGGATGGCGAACATCATCATCGGCACGTAGGCCTCGATCTGCACCGCCTCGGGTACGCCAATGTAGTGAGAAGCCCAACCCCACTCGAAGATTGCGACGATCACGCCGTACGCAGCGCCGACCGACAGCACGTTCATCACAGCACCGCTCAGTGGCACCAGGATCGAACGAAACTCGACGACGAGCAGTAGGAATGACAAGAGGATCACGGCGCCAATGAAAAAAAGCAGGCGCTCTGAGATGCGATTCGACAGTGCAATCATTGCCGGCGTCACGCCGGTCACATCGACCATCACGGTCTTCCCGACGATCGACTGGACCTTGCCGGGTACGCGATTGACCAAGTCCTCTGTGGCCTGCTCCGTCGGAGACGTCTTGGGAACCACTTGGATTAACGTCACCTGCTGCTTAGCGTTGATCGCCGGTGGATAGACAACCATCACATTGCTGTCTTTTGAAATGGCAGCGACGACCTTCTTCGCTCCGGCCTGATCTGCGTAGGGTGACAGCACGATCTCGAGCGGGCCGTTCTCGCCGGGACCGTAGGCCTTGGCGATCTGGTCGTACGCAACCCGCGTCGTCGAGCCCGGCGGATCCGACCCCGCGTCGACCTGCCCAAGCGTCATCGAGAAGAACGGAATTGTCAACGTTCCAAGGATCACAACGGCGATCAACAGAAAGGGAATCGGATGCGATCCGACAACACGCGCCCAGCGTCCCCACATCCCGCTCGAAAGCTCTCCTACCGAGTCGGTTGGTGGCGCATTGCGATCGCGCTTGCGGAGGATGCGCATGCCAAAGAGTGAAAGCAGCGCAGGGAGCAGCGTGAGCGCCGCCAAGATCGCAGTCAGCACAGCGAACGATGCTGTCACACCCAACATTGACACCGTCGGGATCCCCGCCAGAAAGAGACCGGTGAGGGCAATCGCGACCGTGACTCCGGCAACCAGCACCGCTCGTCCAGCCGTGCCAAGTGCGGCCGGTATCGACTCCTCGATGGTCATCCCCGCGCGCAGTTGCTCGCGATGGCGATTGACGATGAAGACGGCATAATCGATACCGACGCCGAGCCCGATCATCGCCGCGAGTACTGGTGCGATCGACGTGATCGGGGTAGCCGCTGAGAACACGGTAATCGACATGAGCCCCAACATCAACCCGGCGATGGCGCTGAGTAGCGGCGCCACCATCGCCAGTACCGCCATAAAGGCAATCGAGAGAATAATCAGCGCCGCGAAGATCCCGAGTAACTCGGAGATGTCCTGGCCCGCGCCCGCTGCCTCAGCGGCCGGTGCACCGGAGTAGGCGACCTGAAGGCCTGGTACCGCTTTGACAGGCGCCATCACATCCTGCAAGTGCGTGTACATCGCGGGCTTGATGTCATTGATATTGACCGCGTAGCGAACATTGATCAGCACCGTCGACCCATCCAGCGAGACAGTGCTCGGGTCCGCAAACGGGTCTCCCACTATGCTCATCGATGGCAGCGTCTTAATGTCCTTGACGGCCTTTGTGATGACGTCTTGCGTCGCCTTCACCTTCATCGCTCCTGGAGCGCCAAAGACCACGATCTGCCCGGGGGTGCCCGAGTTCGAGGCCGGAAAAGCCCGATTAAGTGTATCGGCGCCCCGAAAAGCACTCGTACCTGGCACCGTCAGACCTTCATTCTCGTTGACGTCAACGAGTTTCGTGGCGGAGGCCATGCCGGCCAACAGAATGATCCAGAGCACGACAACGACCCAGCGATATCGTGCACACAGCGCTCCGAGCGTGGCAACCATCCTGGTCATGACTGTATCGAACTTGCCAGAGATGTCGCCGCTACGCAGCGTCCGCACTAGACTGCCCGAATCCCCGGGAGAAGTGTCCAATGAGCCTGTTTGAAATCCGTAAGATCGTCACGATTACCGAGGAGATCCACCACGATTTCGGCCCGCATCCAGAGCAGCCTGCGCGCAAGGGCGCCGTGCTGGCCGTCGTCACAAATCCATATGTCGGTGACTACGTTGAGGACCTGAGCCCGGCAATGGACGAATTGAAGGCGTTGGGCGAACGACTTGGCACGATCTTGATTGACCATCTCGGCGGCGATGCCTCGGCCATCGAGGGCTATGGCAAGGGTGCGATCGTCGGCTCGAATGGCGAGATCGAGCACGGCGCCATGTGGCATATCCCCGGCGGTGGCGGGATGCGAGCCGCAATTGGTGGCGGCACGTCAATCGTGCCATCGACGAAGAAGGTCGGTCCGCTCGGTGCCCGCCTCGACGTGCCACTGACCCACATTGAATGGTCGTACGTCGGCAGCCACTACGACGCGATCGAGGTAGGCGTGCCGGATGCACCCCGTCCGGACGAGTTGGTCTTGATCCTCGCAATGGCGACGTCAGGCCGCGTGCACGAGCGGCTCGCCACGGGCTTCTCGCTGGAAGATCGAGGCAAGCCGGGTATGCCCGCATGAAGATCGCCTTTATTGGCCTAGGCCGCATGGGCTGGCACCTCGCCGGCCATCTCGCCACGGCTGGTCACACGGTGTCCGTTTTCGATATCGATACGAACGCAACACAGCGCTGGACCGCCGAATTTCGTGGCACCGCCGCAGCCTCAATCGCCGAGGCCGTGGCCGACTGCAGCGTCGTCTGCTCGTCCGTTCCGGCCGACCCACAGTTGCGGAGCATCTGGGATGACGCGCAAGGCAGCCTCGCTGCTGGCGCCATCTGGATCGACCACTCCACCACCTCCGCCGAAATCGCCCGCGAGCTCGCTGCCGAGGCGACTGCGTGCGGCTGTGCGTTTATCGACGCCCCCGTCTCGGGTGGCACGGTCGGCGCCGAGAAAGGCAAGCTGGCCGTGATGGCCGGTGGCGACGCAGCAGCCTGGGAGACGGCCAGCCAGGTCGTCGGTGCCTACGCGGCACGTGCCAATCTGATTGGCGGCCCAGGTGCGGGACAGCTGACCAAGATGGCAAACCAGATCTGCGTACTCGGTGTCGGCCAGGCCTTGGCTGAGGGCCTCGCCTTTGCCGAGCAATCCGGGCTCGACCCACGCAAGGTGCTCGAGGTGATGCTGACGGGCTCGTCGACGTCGTGGATGATGGAGAACCGTGCCGAGTCGATGATTGCCGGCGAATTCGACTACGGCTTCTCGACGACCTTGATGCGCAAAGACGTCTCGCTCGTCCTCGACGAAGCCGATCGTGAGGGTATCAAGCTGCCCGTCACGGCGCTTGTCGCCGAGCTGCTCGACGAACTCGACGCGATGGGCGGCGCCAACGGCGACTGGTGCGGGTTGATGCAGCGCCAGCGCGCCACAGCAACCGACTGACCCCACCTTCTGCGAGTAGGGTTATCGGGTCCAGTATCACCCCGGAGGTTGAGATGCCGAAGCGCGTACTCGTGATTGTGCCGTTCCCGCTCGACGACGAGGGCGTGGATAATCGGCGCCTGCAGGCCTCCGCGATCGACCTGGGACCGGATATCCAGTTCGATTTCGAGCCGGTCAAGGCGGGTGCTGCGCTGCTCGATAGCTTCCACGATTCGATGCTCGCGGACCTCGCGCTCTACGAGGTCGGCATGTCGGCTCAAGAGCGTGGCTACGACGCTGTCTGCAGCGACACGATGAGCGACTCGGGCGTCAACGCCCTGCGTTCGTTGCTCGATATTCCGGTGATCGGTCCTGGGCGCGCCTCGTACCTGACTGCGCTGATGCTTGGCCAACGCTTCTCGGTGCTAACGCAATGGGATGGCTGGATTCCGATCTACGAGAAGGGCGTCCACGACGCTGGCCTCGATGCGCATTGCGCCTCAATTCGGTCGATCAATATGCGTCCCGATCTGAAAAACCTGCTTGGTGGCAAGGAGGAGGTCGTCTTTCCGCTCTTGCTCGCGGAAGCCCAACGCTGCATCGAGGATGGCGCCGACGTGATCTGTCTTGGCTCGACGACGATGCATCAGGCGCACGGCTTTCTGACGGAGAACCTACCCGTGCCCGTCATCAACCCTGGTCCGCTCAGCTATGCAATCGCCCACATGCTGCTCGTCACGGGTCTCTCCCAGAGCCACGCTTTCTACCACCAGCCTGAGGTGCCGAAGCAGGGCATGACCGCCGCTATGCTCGCTGCGGCGCGCTCCTACGAGACGGGGCAGGAGTAGCGGGGGCAGGATTCGAACCTGCGACCTTCGGGTTATGAGCCCGACGAGCTACCAGACTGCTCCACCCCGCGTCGTGCTCCCAACTCTAGCGCTGTTCACCATTCGAGGCACCAGTTGATGCCTGACACTAGACCCGTTTTAGCCCGTCCGTAGCCGTTGCAGTAACTGCTGGGTCTCCACCGAGGTGGCGCCGTGACGCACGCAGTAGGCGTAGGCGCGCCGCCCGGCCCCAGCATCGCTACCGATTGTTGGATAGCGCCGACGCACCTGCTGCTCGAGCGCGGCAACGTCGAGGGTTCCGCGTGCTGTCGCGGTCTTCACCGCAGCAGGCACGAGGTCGGCCGTCACGCGCCCAATCACGTCCGGCCCGAAACCACGCCGGGCGAGAAACGCGTAGGCGCGTTGCCGCGTCTTCGTCGTGCTCGGGCGCGACTCCAGCAGTCGACGTGCGACCTTCTCGGCGTCGAAGGCTGCGTACGCCTCAGCGAGTGCCGCCTCGACGACCTCGGGGGCGAAGCCCTGCTTGCGGAGGCGCTGACGTGCCGAGTATGGCGCCTGTCCCGCTTCCATCAGCCGCCGCGCCCGTCCGCGTGCGAGGGCATCATCGTTGAGAATGCCGAGTGCGTCGCAGCGGTCGAGCGTCTGGGTGATCACAGACGGCGCGTAGCCCTTGCGTGTCAGGCGCTCGCCCATCTTGGCGCGCGAGGCCATCCGAAAGTCAAGCGACCGCAAGGCATAGGCGAAGGCCTGCTCGGTCTGCGCCTGCTGCTCGAACGAGGCCCGCCGCGCGTCCGTCAGGTCGTCACCGACACGCAGGCGCTGATCCGCAACGAGTCCGACGGGCAGCGTCGCCCAAAAACTGCCATCGAGATGCACGCGCACGACCGGCTTGGTAGCCGATGGTGCCAGTCGCGTGATTTCTGCCATGCCTCGAATATATCGTCCGCCACGCCAGTCGGAACCTCCGCCCGTCGTGCCGCGTACGCTTTCGCGCATGCGGGCAGCGGTGATCGACATGGGGACAAACTCAACGCGGCTACTGATTGCAGACGTTGCGGGTGGCGAGATCGTCGAGCTCGAGCGCCTGCTCACGATCACCCGCCTGGGCGCGCACGTCGATCGCGACCAGCGTCTCGCCGAGACCTCGATGGGACGCACGCGCAAAGTTGTGACCAACTACGTCGAGCGTGCGCGTGACATGAATGCGGACGTCATCTTTGCAAGCGCCACCAGCGCCGTGCGCGACAGCAACAACGGCGAGGCCTTCATGGCTTCGCTCGCGCGCGACCTTGGCATTGCGGCACGCGTGTTGTCGGGCGACGAGGAGGCCCGTGCCACCTTCCGCGGCGTCACATCGGCACAGCCGACCAGCGAGCCGATCGCGGTGATCGACGTCGGTGGCGGCTCGACCGAGATCGTGGTTGGACAGGGCACACAAGTGCTCGGCGCCGTCTCGCTGCAGGCAGGCTGCGTGCGCGCCACGGAGCGTTGGCTCAGCGAAGATCGGGTCGGCCCCGAGCAGATGACGATCGCCCGCCACGAGATCGATCTGCTCCTCGACCGCCATCTGCCTCCCGACCTAGCGAAAACGGTCACCACCGAGCCGATTGCGGTCGCGGGCACCGCCACGACGCTCGCCGCACTCGACCTCAAGCTGCCAGGTTACGACGCCGAGCGCATCCACGGCCACCGCGTCGATCGCGACGTCGTCGCGACGTGGATTGCGAAGCTCGCCCCGCTGACAGCCGCCGAGCGCCACTCGCTCTACCCGGCGATCGAGTCGGGCCGGGCCGCACTGATCGTGGGTGGTGCGATTATCCTACTGGCCGCTCTTGATGCTCTCTACGCAGATGGCTACGTCGCCTCAGAACGAGACATCCTGCACGGGCTCGTGCTGGGCCTCGCCTCCTAGGGCTAGGCCTCTGCGTCGAGCGTGCGGCGCACCTCGAGCAGGTGCTCGTTGACGCGCATCAACTCCATTGCCTCGGCGAGCAGCGAGGGCGAGCAGAGCAACTCGGATTCCACAAACGTATGCCAATCCCGCGGCAACGACCCCGCGCAATAGGCGGGTAGTTGGTCGTGGAGGAGTTCGTGCACGGGTTGGTGGGCAAGCGTGGAGATAGGTATCAATTCGTACCAACCGTCGTCGCAGCCCACCTGCTGCTCTATCCTCGTGAGGCCCCGATGGCGGAATTGGTCAGACGCTGTCGACTTAAAATCGACTGCCGAAAGGCATGCGGGTTCGAGTCCCGCTCGGGGTACCTCAGACGGCCTCCCGCGCGAGAAACACGCGCACCTCGTCGACCGAGCCGATCACCGGCACATTCGGCAGACTGCTCCGCAGGAAATTGCCGTAGCCCTTGGTGACGAGTCGAGCATCGAGGACGGCGACCACGCCCCGGTCCGACTCGGACCGCAACAGCCGCCCGAAGCCCTGCTTGAGCAGGAGTGCGGCGTGTGGCAGTTGGACATCGCGGAAGCCATTGCCACCATCTCGTTCCGCGCGCTCGGACTTGGCGGCGATCAGTGGATCGTCGGGAACGGCAAAGGGCAGACTCTCGAGGACGACGAGTTCGAGCGAGCGACCCGGAATATCGACACCCTGCCAAAACGTCATTGAGGCAAACAGGACGGACGTCTCGTCCTCGCGAAAACGCTCCAGCAGCACATCGCGCGAGGCCTCACCCTGGCAGAGCACAGGCATCGTCAGCCGATCGCGCAGCAGGTCGTGAGCGCGTTGCAGGCGACTGAGCGACGGAAACAACACAAGCGCACGCCCACCCGCCGCCTCGATCAGATCGCCAATCCGGTCGGCAACGACCACGGCATCCGCCTTGCCTCCGCCAACGATATCGTCCGGCACGTAGAGACGGGCATTCGACTCGATATCAAACGGTGAGTCCTCCACGTGCGTCGTCGCCGCATCGGCACCGAGACGACGGCAGATGCCAGTCATGCCATCGCCATCGGCCAGAGTTGCACTGACCAGCACGGCGGCATGCAGTTTGTCCCAGAGGTGCTCGCGCAGCAGCGGGCCGACCGCCGTCGGTGCCGCACGCAATTCGACACCCCCTCGCGCGTCGCGCTCGGACCAGACGACCGTCTCCTCGTGGTCGGGCGAGAGGATCGCCTCGAGGGCCAGCGCCTGGCGCTCGGCCTGCCGAGCCAGCGCCTCGGTCTCGTCCGAATACTCTCGAATGCGCTCGGCAATGCGACCAAGGGCATCGCGCATGGCATCGGCAGCATCGAGCGGCAACAGCCGCAGGCGCGTCTCGTCGAGCCGCACGCGGCGCCCCTCTGGCAGGGCATTGAAGAGGCGGTCGCCATGCATCTGAAGCAGTGCTAGTTCGGCTGTCGGTGGCAGCTTGATCGCCGCCGTACAGGCCGTGTCGATATCGCGCGCAAAACGTGCCAGTGCAGGTGCCGAGACGCGGGCGCCAAGCGACTCGGCCGCGATCTGTTCGAAGGTGTGGGCCTCGTCGATAATCAGCACGTCGTGCTCTGGAAGGATCACCGGTTCGCCGCCACGGGCCGAGCGCAACGCGAGGTCGGCGAGGTAGAGCGCGTGGTTGACGAGCACGATCTCGCACCCCGTCGCACGCTCGCGCGCCAGCTCGGCATAACAGCCATCGCGCTCGGCACAGCGGGCACCACGGCAGCGGTCGGGGCCGACGGAGAGCTCGCGCCACACTACCTCGCTGGGCACGAATGGCAATTCGTCGCGGTCGCCCTCACGCGTCCGCACGAGCCAGTCCTCAAGACGACCCAACTGACCGCTGTACTCCTCGGGCACGCGTTGGTGCGCGAACGCACGCTGGACTCGACAGACGTAGTTGCTACGGCCCTTGACGACCGCCGCCGTGATCTGCAGACCCGTCGCGGTGCGCGCGAGTGGCAGGTCCACGGTCAAGAGTTGGCCCTGGAGCGCTTTCGTGGCCGTCGAGATGACGACGCGCTGCCCACTGATGGCGGCCGGCACGAGGTAGGCAAGGCTCTTTCCGATCCCGGTCGCCGCCTCGGCCACGAGCACGCCACCACGATCAATCGTGCCGCCGACCGCTTCGGCCAGACGCAACTGCCCATCGCGCGAGCGAAATCCGGGAAGCACGGCCTTGAGCGGCGAGGACCGACCGAGTTCTTTCTGGTAGCGAGACATGCCGGACAACTCAACCTACCAGCGCAGTCGGCGACACGAGCGGTCGCTCTGGTCGAGCGGCCGGCCACCCAGCCGCTACCGTCCGTGCCATGCCGCCGTTGCAGATCGCACTCGCCGTCATTCGCGGCACAGGGAGCGTCATCTGGATCGAGCGTGGCACGCCACCTTCGCTCGGCCGCTGGGCGCTGCCCGGTGGGCGCATCGAGCCTGGTGAGGACCCACTGGAGGCTGCGCAGCGCGAGGTGCTCGAGGAGACGGAACTCGTCGTGACAGACGGATTGCCTCTGGCCGTCCTAACGGAGCGCTTCGAGACGGCCGACGGCACCTATCTCTACGACGTCATCGTCCACGTCGCCCTCTTCGCTGACCCGGGCGGTGAGCCTGTCGCCGCCGATGGGGTCACAGCCACCAGACGCAGCCTCGAGCCACCCGCCCCTACGCTGGCGCCCGATCGGCGGCTTGCGACGCTTGCCCCAGGCGATGGCCCCCATCTGCTGATCGCTCGTATCCGGGTCGTCGGCGACGACCTCGCCATCCTCAGTTGGGACGAACAGCCCTCGTCAATGGGGTAACGTGTTGCCGCAATAGCCGCCGGAGAGAATTCCATGCATCACCTGAACAGCCACCGCACGCTCGCGCTCCTCGTTGTCCTAATCGTCGGCATCGTCGGTGGCGCGAGTGCAACCGCCGCGATCATGCGCTCCGGCACACCCGTCCGCGAGGTGCTCGCGCAAAGTACGAATCCGCAGGGTGGCGATGGCCGCACGCTCTATCTCCAGCGCGTCACGATCCCGGGCAACACCCCGCTCGCCGCCCACACGCACGCGGGCACGCAGATCGCCGCGATCACGACCGGCGTTCTGCGCTACACCGTCCTGAAGGGCAAGCCAGTCAAAGTCCTCAGGCCCAACGCGCTCGGCACGAAGCCCGATGTTATCCGCACGATCAAAGCCGGCGAGACCTACGACGTCAAAGCCGGCTACTCGGTAATCGAACCCGCGGGTACCGCGCATCAGGTTGAGGTGATCGGAGCCACCGCGGTCGTCATTTACGTTGCCTCGCTCCTGACCACCGGCGAGCCCGTCTCAACCCCCTACATAGACATCGATATGTCGTGACCACGGCGCCCACTGAGCGCCCCCGCTTCTGCCCCTTCTGTGGCGAGCCGATCGGGTCGTTCTTTGGGCATCAGGCCGATCAGGGCGAGTGCTGGTGCGAGCGCTGCCAGGACTGGTTTCGGGCCGAGCGCGCAGACGAACTAACCGACGCAGCAACGACGCCGCCCGATGCGGAACAATAGGAATGGCGCCGCAATCAGCGGCGTTTGATCTGGTACGACCACACGTGACAAGCAGAGGACTCGGCATGGCAGACGACGGAATTCATGAGCTCGCAATCATCGGTGGTGGACCGGCTGCGTATACGGCCGCCCTGTACGCCGCGCGTGGTGATCTCTCGCCCGTCGTGATCGAAGGCTATGCCGCCGGCGGCCAGCTGATGATCACCTCTGAGGTCGATAACTTCCCTGGTTTCCAGGAAGGCATCATGGGTCCTGAGTTGATGCAGCAAATGCGTGCGCAGGCCGAGCGTTTCGGTGCTGTGATGCGCACCGAGGATGTGACCGAGGTGCGTTTCTCTGACGATCCGATGTCAACGCCCCACGAGTTGCAGATTGGCTCCGACGTAGTGCGCACACGCACCGTCGTCGTCGCGACCGGTGCAACTGCACGCCAGATCGGACTCGACTCCGAGGTCCGCCTCCAAGGCCGCGGCGTCTCATACTGCGCCGTCTGCGATGGCGCGTTCTTCCGCGAGCACCACGTCGTGATTGTCGGCGGTGGCGACTCGGCGATGGAGGAGGCGACCTTCCTGACGAAGTTCGCAGCCAAGGTGACGATCGTGCATCGCCGGGAGGAGCTCCGCGCCTCGAAGGTGATGCAGGAACGCGCCCGCAGCAACGAGAAGATCTCCTGGGAGCTTGGTTACGTCGTCGAGGACGTGCTCGGCGACGACGCCGTCAGTGGCCTGCTCTTGCGCGAAACCGAGGGCACCGCGACGAAGGAGCTCCCCTGCACCGGGCTCTTCGTTGCGATTGGCCACGATCCGACGACGACGCTCTTCCGGGGCCTGCTCGATATGGACAGCAACGGCTACCTCGTCCAGCAGCCTGGCTCGACCGCGACGCGTGTGCCCGGTGTCTTCGCCGCCGGCGACGTCGCCGACCACGTCTATCGGCAGGCAGTGACCGCAGCCGGCAGTGGCTGCATGGCTGCACTCGATGCCGAGCGCTGGCTCACCGAGCAGGCCTAGCCCAACCAGCTCACTGTGCCGTATTTCATCTGTCCAAACTGTCAGACCCGCTCCTTCGACGAGGACGGTCGCGAAGGCCTGTCGCACCAGGCTCGCGGCTGCCACGAGTGTGGCTTCGGCTTTGTGTTTCAGCTGCTTGAGGACTACTTTCCCCGCCCAGGCGCGGGCTTTGCCGTCTGCGATAGTGAGGCGCGTGTGATCGCGACCGGCAAGGGACTCTTTGAGGTCACCGGCCGGTTGGAGCAGAAACTGATTGGCCAAGACGTCCGCACGGCACTCGCTCTGTCGTTCGCCGAGGGCGAGGACCCCGTTGGCACGGCGCTCGAATGGGGTGTCCGTCAACTCGACAAACACGCCACGCTGCACCACGCAGCCGGCATCGAAAAACAGGTGCTCTGCGACCTCTTTCCGGCCTATGACACCGACGGCGGGTTGCTGGTCGCGGTCACTCCTATCGCACCCTGACGCGACTCGGCACGCTGCCGCTCGACGATCACCTGTAGTCCATGGATCGCGGCGAGGTCGGCGACGCGCTCGCCCACGCCGCGCCGAATCGAGCTGGCCGTCGGTGGTGCCAAGAGCAGACCGAGTGCCTCGAGACGCTCTGCGTCGGACGGAGACAAAGACAGGCGAGCAGCCGACTCGAGTTCCCACCACGCCTCACGCAGGCGCGCGTCGGCGAGCTCGTCGGCTGCGCGCTGCGCATGCCGGGCAAGGCGTTCGGCGTACAACTCGATGTCGAGGCGGTCCATGCCTCGATCCTGCCACGACCTCAGTCTGTGCGGACGCGCAGAGGGCGCACGGTTCGCCGCCGCTCCCCCGCCCCGGAGGGACAGAGGTCGACCAACACGCACCGATCACAGTACGCCTTGCGCGAGGTGCAGACAGCCCGTCCGTGAGCGATCAACAGGTGCGTCCAATCGGTCCACTCCTTGCGCGGCACGATCTGCAGTAGCTCGCGCTCGGCCTTGACGGGTTCGACCGTGTCGGTCAGGCCCAGTCGCAGAGACAGTCGTGAGGCGTGCGTATCGACGGCGATGCCCTCGGCCAGACCATAGGCATTACCAAGCACCACGTTGGCGGTCTTACGGCCTGCACCGGGCACCTGCTGAAGTTCGCGCATCGTGCGCGGCACCTCGCCCCCATGCTCGTGCAGGATGCAGCGTGCAGCGCCAATCAACGACTTGGCCTTGTTGCGAAAAAAGCCTGTTGAGTGGATCGCGTCCTCAACATCGCTGAGATCGGCTCCAGCAAAGGCCTCCGGCGTCGGAAAACGCTGGAACAGCGGTGGTGTGACGAGGTTGACGCGATCGTCCGTGCACTGCGCCGAGAGGATCGTCGCGACGAGCAATTCCCACGGCGTACGAAACGTCAGCGAACACTTGGCGTCGGGATACTCGACCCGCAGGCGCCGCACGATCGCTCGTGCCCGGGCGGAGGGCTCGCTGCTGCGCGTGACTCTAGCCATGCTGCCCTGACAAGTCGGTGCCGGCACAGAGCAGGCCCAACGCCGGACAGCTCTCGCACAGCAATTTCGACGGCGTTGGACGCCAAGGGCCCGTCAACGCTGCCTGCACCCGAGCCTCTAGTCCGGCACGCAACTGATCGCGCTGCGTCGCAGCAAAACGACGGGTCGCCAACTGGGTCGCAGCCTGATCATCGCCAATCCACTGGTAGGCAACCTCGACCGAGCCATACCCCGCCTCAAGCCCGGCCAGTGCGTACAGCTCTTCCTGAATCGTGTACCCATGATCACGGCGTTCGTCCGGGGTCTCGCCCTTGAGCCCGCCCACCTTGATATCGCCGATCACCAGACAGTCACCGTCAATCGCACTCAGATCGAAGGCGCCCGTGACGGTCGCACCACCGAGCAGCAACAAGAACGGTTGCTCGTGCCGAACGTCCGCAAGTGCCGCGAAGCGGGCCTGCAGAGGCGACGTATTCCACCGCTCCAGTGCTGCCCGCGCCTCGGCTTGCTCGGCGACCGTGGCAGCTGGCTCGATCGCGAGCAGCAGAGCGCCAGCATCGCTCTTCGACCCCAACTCGATCGCCTCATGGACGGCCTTGCCAACCGGCGCAGCACCACCAGCCTGTGCGCTCGGCAAGCCGAGCATCCGCTGGGCATGGAAGCGATAGCCACAGCGCTCGAAAAGATCGAGCGACGAGTAGGAGAGCGACGGCACGACCCACGCATCGGCCTGCCCGAGACTACGAAGCGGCGGCAACTCGCTGCCCGTCTCACCATTCATCGTGCCCACGGCATCGACGTCGAAGGCCAACTGTGGGCCACCATCGTCAAGTAGGTACTCGACCGTGTCGTCGCGCACTGCCGGCGGCGCCGCAGGCGCCACCGAGACGTCACTGACCAGCATGCCGACGTCGGCCGAGTCGAGTCTGAGCACCCGCTCTCCGAGCGCTGCATCGTCACCGATCAGATCCAACAGCCAGGCCAGCGTCGTACCACTCGTCACCTTCGTGCCCTGCGCACCCGAGATGATCAGGTGGTTTTTTGCTCGTGTGCAGGCCACATAGGCAATCCGATGCGACTCGCGCTGACTCGCCTCGCGTTCGACCGCGAACGCCGCCTCCAGCCCGCGCGTGACACACAACGTGCCCGTCGAGGCGGGCACGCGCGCGGCCGGTGCACCTGCTGTCGACATCAGCGCCACGCGCAGCTCGGGCGGAGTCTTCGCGGCCGTGTCGGCGAAGACGACAACGGGAAACTCGAGCCCCTTCGCCTGATGGACCGTCAACAGCCGAATCGCATCGTCATCCTCGGAGGCAATCACGCCCTCGGTCTTGAGCTCGCCATCGAGGCGCCCAGACTGGACTGCCCGCACGAAGCCTGGAATGTCACTGCCACGCGCATCGTCATAAGCACCCGCGACGCGACGCAACTTCTCCAGATTGGCCAGCCGCTCACCACCGTCTTTCATGGCCAGCATCGCGAGGTCGTAGCGCGTCTCGGCAATGATCGCTGCGACCAGATCGCCAAGGCCAAGGCGGCCCACCTCGCTGCGCAAACGCGCAATCGCATCGCGCAGCGTCACGGCACGGGCGAGGTCGTCGTCCTTGAGACCAATCGGGCCAAGATTGTCGAGCGCGTCGGCAAACTCCCATTCCACGGCCTCTCGCATCAGGGCGAGCCCATCGTTGGAGACACCGGCCATCGGTGAGGCCAGACACGTCAACAGGGCGAGATCGTCGTAGCGGTTCCACAGCACACGCAGCATCGCCAGCACGTCACCGACCGGCTGTCGCTGCAGAAAGCCGCGCCCCGTTGAGGAGACGGTCGCGAGACCCTCTGCCCGCAACGCAGACTCGTAGATCGACGCTCGTGTGCCGGCACGAAAGACAATCGCAATCTCCCCTTGCGTACAGGCACCCGCCGCGACGAGTTCGCGCAGACGACGAGCCACCAGCTCGGCCTCAACCTCGCGCCCACCATCAATAGCCTCGCCGATACCAATCAGCACTTCGACCGGGAGGCCGCTACCCGTCGCCTGATGGGCTCGCGTCGGCGTTAGTGGGCGGTGCGTAAAACGATCTTCACGCGAGAAGATCGCGTTGATGGCATCCAGCACGGGTGGGATCGAGCGCCGGTTCTCGTGGAGCGAAACCACCCCGATCCCCCGATCCTCGGCCGCCGTCTGTCGCTCGGCCCGAAACACCTCAACCTCAGCGCCACGAAACCCGTAGATCGCCTGCTGCTCATCGCCGACCGCCAGCATCGGCGTAGCGGGAGCCCGCAGCAGGCGAATGATCGCGTTCTGCAGACTGTCGGTGTCCTGAAACTCGTCGACCATGATCTCGCGAAAGCGCTCCTGCAACGTGGCTCGGACGGCTTGATTAGCTTCCAAGAGCTGATGAACCCGCAGTTGTAGGTCGTCGTTGTCGACCGCACCAACCTCGGCCTTCGCCTCCAGATACGTCGCGGCAAAGTGGTCGAGCAAGACCTGGAGTGGCGCCTGCAACTCGGTAGCGAGCACGTCGCGGGCAGCAAACTCGACCTCCCCGATCAGTGCCTTGTAGCCGGCATCGCCGAGGCAATAGAGGCCGAGATCTGCCAACTCGATCGGCTCAGGATTCCGTTCGAGCAGGTCGAGCAGATCGAGTGCTGCCTGCCGTTGCTTGACAGCCCGGTCAGAATCCGTGCCGGCCGTCGACATCGCAGTGGCTGCTGGTCGCAGCGCGTCAAGCGCAGCCGCCAACTCGTCGAGCGTGGCAGTACCGGTCGGTGCCAGAACCGGCCAGCCACGCGTGCGCGCGCCATTGAGCAGTGCAACGGCGATCTCACGGAGCGCCTCACGGCCGTACAACGCGACCAGTTGGAGGCCGGGGTCTCCCAACTCGTGGAGCATCGACGCCAAGGCACGCTCGTAGGCCGCGTCGCGCAGCAGCACGGTCTCGACCTGATCGGCAACCCGCAGGCCGCTGGTCAATCCCGCCTCCTCGGCAAACTCCGCCAGAATCCGCCGACAGGCCGCATGGATCGTGCCGATCCAACCGCTCTCGACAAGGGGAATCAGATCGTCGCGACCCTCGAAGCGAAGGCGGCCACGGATGCGCTCACGCATCTCGCCCGCCGCCCGTTTCGTAAAGGTGACGGCCAGCACCTGCGAGGGCAGATGGTTGCGCTCCGTCACGGATCGCACGTAACGCTCGACGAGCACCGTGGTCTTGCCCGAACCGGCTCCCGCATCGACGAAGGCGCCGCCCGGTGCCTCGACGGCGGCTCGCTGTGGTGGCGATAGGTCGGGCCGTGGCAGACGCAGGGTCATGGTGCCACCCGACAGATGCCGCGATAGTCGCAGTAGCGATTGCACAGATTGTTCGTGCGCGGGTCGTGACGCACGTCGCCCTCGCGCATCCTCAGCACGCGCGCGGCTGCCTCGCTACGAGCGGCCTCTAGTGCCGCCTCAAAGTCGTCGTGGGCGAGACGGTCCGCCCGGGCAATGTTGACTGGCACGACATCGAGTTCGTCGGCGTCGACAATGCCGCGCACATGGCCCTTGCGAATCGAGACCAGCACGCCCCCGACCGGCTCGCGCCCGAGTACCTCACGCAACGCCAAGAGGTAGAGCGGAATCTGCAGTTTGCCACCGCGCATGATCTCGGCACCCGTGCTGATCGTGCTGGTCTTGTAGTCGACGACCATTGCACGGGCCGTAAAGGCCGGGTCAGCGTCGATGCGGTCGATCTTGCCCGACACCCGCGCAGGCCCGATGTCGAGACCCTCCTTGCGCCCAGTCTGGGCAGCACGGCCACCAAATGCGACCTCGAACTCTGTCGGCACGAGCGGCGCGGGGTTGCGTGCCGCCTGTTGGATCAACCGCGCAAGATCGCGACGCAATCCCCAACCAAGCAGCTCGAGCGTGAGGGCATCGCCCGCCGCGATCGGCCGGAGCTTGACCAGCTCCTCGTCGACGATGCGCGCCATCTCGACCATCGCTTGCTCGGCCTCGTTGGGGCCGATCACCGTCGTCCGCAACAGCGCCGGCACCTCTTTGTAGAAGCGGCCGAGCACCGTGTGGATGAGGGTGCCCACCCGCAGACGATTGTCGATCGTCTGATCGATCACGTTCGGCCTCAGGCGACGCTCGACAAACCAGATCTGCGAGCAATCGCCGAAACGATCTAGCTCGGTGACGCCAAACATCTCGCGCGCACGCAGCACGTCAACCACGCGTGGATCAACGAGGCGCGTGCTACGTCGGGGCGCCGCGACAGCACGGCGAATCGCGCCACTGACACCCGCGACGCCAGCCAAACGCAGGGCTTCCGGCCGATCCGTCGCTGCGAGGTAGGCGATACTCCGAGCACGCTCACGCACAGTCGACGCCTCCGCCAGCGGCAACACGACATCAGAGAAGCGACGACGGTAGGTCATCGCTGGACCGCCAGCCGCTACCAGCAGGTCCTCCCAGATTGCCGTCGTTGCCAACGGACTGCCCTCATCGTCAGAGACGCGCCGCACCAAGACGAGTCGCCGCCGAGGACGCGTGACCGCGCTGTAGACGAGATGGCGCGCGACATCGCTCTGGTCAGGAGCCTCAACGAGCGGATCCTGCGTAGCGGCCATGCTGACGCCAAACGTCGGCTCTTCCAAGCCAAGCACGATCGCCACATCGACATCGATCGTGCGGGCATCGCGAGGGTCGAGAATACGAATCGCATCGGCTCGTGTCTGGTGCGCAGAGACCGGCAACTCCGCCAGCAGCTCGCGCACCTCAGAACGGGACGGCGCGGGCTTGACCAGAGCCAACGTCTGCAGATACGAGAGCACGGCAGCCGCGATGGCGGCATCGTCGCGCACCGCCGTTGTGGCAACCGGCGCTCGATCACCGTGGGCACGTTGCACCATGCCGCGTACGGCTGCCGCCACCTCGCGGGCCGCCGACGTCTCGCCACGCGACCCCGGTGGCAGCGCGAGCGCACGCAGGAGCGGCTCGCCCGCCTTCTCGATCGCGTTCTCGAGCGTGTCGAGCGAGCGCCGCATCGGGCGTTCGCTGCGCTCGACAAGATGCGCCGGCGCTCCGCTCCACGGCGATCGCAGCCATATCAGCCGATCACTATCGGTCGGCTCTGACGCCCAGGCTAGCCCGAGCAGTGCAACCAGTGCCCGCCCGAACGGGGTCTTAACGAGCGCGCGCTGTTCCTTGCCGACGGCCTCAATGCCTGCCTCTCGCAACTGACACACGAGCCGCGGGCGATCGGCGGCACCACGCGGACTAATGATCGCAATGCGTTGACCAGCCGTGCCCCCGCGCAAGGCCTCTGCGACGCACCCAACCACGACCTCGGCTTCACCCCGCTCGCCCTCGACCTCGGCCAACGCGATGCCGGTCAGCGCGGGCGGTGCGGCCCGTCGATCGGGGTCCACCTCACCAAGCCGTTGCTCTAGCGCCGCTAGCCCCAGATCGCGATCAAACGCCCCGGCGGCCAACTCGACGATGCCGTCACTGCCAGCCAAGTCGGCCAGCCGACCCACCACTGGTTTCAGTACATTAAACGGACTCCGGCCTGCCTCGTACGGCAGACTGACCACCGCGCGTGCGCGCTGCCCGATCAGCGTCAGCAGCGTCTCCTGCGCGAGGCTGAGGTCGTCGAAGCCCTGCGCGAACAGAGCCTCGCCGGCAGGCCATGCGGCCACGTCGCGACGCAGCGCGGCAATCACCTCGATCCGGAGCCGCGCTCGGTCGACCAGCCGCCCTGCATCGAGTGCCGCCCACCAAGCCGTGTAGCTCTCGGCCAGCACGGCATCGCCAGCCGCACGCACGTCGTCGGGGCCGAGCAGCGCCGAACCCAACCGGTCGAAACGGGCGGCAAACGTTGTGGGTGCCTCCGGCAAGGTTCGCCGCAGCAATACCTGCCGCGCCGCACCGTGCAGCACCGCCCGCCGATCGCCGGTGGCGTG
>SHUX01000001.1 GCA_009694475.1 Thermoleophilia bacterium | reverse complement strand
ACGCTCGCGATATCGCCGTGCACGAACGTGTAGCGCGGGTTGTCGGCCAGGTCGGCGACGTTCTCGGGGCGCCCCGCGTACGTCAGCAGATCGATATTGACGACGTGCAGGTCGGGGTGCTCGCGCAGCAGTCGACGGACGAGGTGCGAGCCGATAAAACCACAGCCACCCGAGACAAGAACACGCTTCATGCGACGTAGCCTGCCATACACGCCGCCACGCCTGCACGCCATGGTGGCAGGACGGGTGTGTCGGCCCGTTCGGAGCGCAATGCGGAGTAGACGGGGCGCTGCGCAGGGGTGGGAAACTCGTCGCTCGTGGCACCCTCAACGACGGTTGTCTGGCCAGCCGCGGCGAGTACGGCCTCGGCCCATTCGCGCCTCGTGGCAGCCCCGCCACCTGCGATGTGGTGGATACCGGCAGGGACGACGTCGGGCAGGCTCAACAGCAGTGGCGCGAGATGGCCGGCGTAGGTTGGGCTGCCGGTCTGGTCTTCGACGACACGCAGGACGTCGCGGGTCTCCGAGAGGCGCATGATCAACCGAGGAAAGTTCGTGCCCTGCTCGTCGTAGACCCATGCGGTGCGAACGACCCAGGTGCCCTCGGGATAGGCCTCGAGCGCAGCCTGTTCACCCAGCAGCTTGGTTTCGCCGTAGTACGAGATCGGGCCAGTCGCATCCGCCTCGACGTAGGGCTCGCGCTTGTTGCCGTCGAAGACAAAATCGGTCGAGAGCGTGATGAGGCGCGCTCCGACGGCCTTGGCGGCCTCGGCGACATGACGATTGGCGAGCACGTTGGCGCGGTAGGCACCATCACGATCGGTCTCGGCACCATCGACATCTGTCCAGGCAGCAGCATGCAGGATCAGCGTTGGCTGGTGGTGTTCGGCGGCGGCCAGTACGGCGGCGGCGTCGGTCACATCGAGGTCGGCACGACGCAGGCCGATGCCATCCGCACCGAGTTCGCGTAGCGTGGCTCGGCCCAGCTGGCCACCCGCGCCGGTCACCAGCACCGTCATCCGTCCAGCACGTCCCGCGCGGAGAGGATCGGAGTGTCCGTCGTCCAGAGGTGCTTGACGCGCTCATCGTTCCACGGAAACGTGTTCTCGTCATCCGGGTTGTACTCGTGCGTGACGTGGTAACAAAACAGGCAATCCGTCAGCGATTCGTAGCCGTGTGCAGTCCGCCCGGGTACATAGACCGCGGCGGGGTTGTCCTCGCCGATGTCGATGCTCCAGGCAACACCCTCGGTCGGTGAGCCCTCGCGGCGATCAAATAGCACGACCCGCACCATGCCCTGGGCACAGAAGAAGAGGTCGTCCTGGCCGAGCTCGTGAAAGTGCAGACCGCGGATCACGCCCTGCTTGGAGTAGACGATGTTCGTCTGCATGCTGGGCTTGCCGCCGAGCTCGCGGAACCAAGACTCTTTACGGGCTTCGAGAAACCAGCCGCGCGAGTCCTCGTGGCGCGTCAACGGCACGACGAGCGCACCGTCGATTGGTGTCGTCTGTGGGGTCGGGCTCACAGGATCTCGATGCGCGAGCCATCGCCGACGAGCAGGCGGTTGGCCGAGCGGATGGCGTCGGAGCGTGTGATCACGCAGTCGGCACCGATCAGCGAGTCCTCGATGCGGGTCTCGATGCCGATGATGCTGGAGCGCTCGAGCAGAATCGCGTGCTCGATTTCGGCGCGCTCGACGTGGGCGTCCTCCGAGATCGCGCTGTACGGGCCGATATACGCATCGCGCACGGTGGCGCCGGCGCAGATCACGACGGGACCGCGAATGTGGCAGCGCTCGACGGTCGCGCCGGCCTGGATGATCACGCGGCCCTCAAGCTTGCTGTCGATCACCTCGCCCTGAATATCCGTGTCGATCGCATCGAGCACAAGGCGGTTGGCCTCGAGCATGTCGACGAGCTGCCCGGTGTCCTTCCACCAGCCGGTCACAATGTGTGGCTCGACGCTCAGACCACCATCGACCATGCCTTGGATGGCGTCGGTAATTTCGTACTCGCCACGCCAGGATGGCTCGAGCGCCTTGGCGGCGGCGAAAATCGGTGTGGTGAAGAGGTAGACGCCGACGAGTGCAAGGTCGCTCTTCGGCTCTTTCGGCTTCTCGACGAGGCGCTTGACCTTGCCGTCCTCGAGCTCGGCGACGCCGTACTCGGAGGGGTTTGGCACGTGCTGAAGCAGGATCATCGCGTCGGCCGAGCCCTCACGGAACGTGTCGACGAAACTGGCGACGCCGTCACGCAGGAGGTTGTCGCCGAGATACATGCAGAAGGCGCTATCGCCGATGAATTCCTCGGCGGTCAGGACCGCGTGGGCGAGGCCGCGCGGTGCGTCTTGGGGGATGAAGGTGACTTCGAGACCAAACTGTGAGCCATCGCCAACGGCGGCGCGAATCTCGTCACCGGTATCGCCAATGATGATGCCGACCTCGCGAATGCCCGCCTCGGCCATCGCCTCAAGCCCGTAGAACAGGACCGGTTTGCCCGCGACAGGGACCAGCTGCTTGGCGCGTGTATGCGTGATGGGGCGCAGTCGCGTGCCCGCGCCGCCCGAGAGTACGAGTCCCTTGACGTCCATTACCGGCAAGCCTACAGGGAATCAGGGTCTGAGTCTGCGCAGGACGGGCGTTGACTCGTCCGCGAACTAGGCGGTGTGCTGTGGCATCAGGACCGACAGCAGGTGCTCGATGCCCTCAACGTGCTCGCGCATCGCAACCCGTGCGGCATCACGGTCGTGGGCCTCGAGCGCCGCGAGGATCCGGCGGTGCTGCGCCTGCGAGTTGATCATCGACTGCTCGGAGCGGGGCACGCTGTTGAGCACGTCAGAGAGAGCGGATTGCGATTCGGTGATCGCCGCGGCGAGGTCGGGCGAGCCCGAGATGTTGGCGATGGCGATGTGGAAGCGGGAGTCGATCGCGCGATACGAGCCGTAGTCCGAGAGGTGGTAGCCCATCATCTCGGTCACCAGCGAGGCCAGAAACTCGCAGTCGGCAGGCGTTGAGTTTTCGGCCGCGAGCTCGGCCGCGCCGAGTTCGAGTACGCGGCGATAGCGCAGCAGCGAGGCGAGCTCGGCGCCACGCAGATCGCGCACGCCATCCTCCGGTGGGCGGGCGGCATCGGAGGGCAACTCGAGGCTGACGAATGTTCCACCGCCACGGCCTCGGCGCGCCTCGAGGTAGCCCGCCTCTTGCAACACGCGCAGAGCCTCGCGCACCGTAGAGCGCGACAATGCGAGGTGTTGGGCGAGGTCGCGCTCGCTCGGCAATTGCTCGCCCGGTGCGAGGAGACCCATACGAATCGCGCGGCCGAGGCGTTCGACGGTCTGCTCGAAGGCATTGGTCGTACGCACGGGTGCAAAGACGGCACCGAGGCCGTCATCGATTGGACTGTCGGCAGGCTTCGTCATTGCAGTGCCGACGCTATCAGAATGTCAGCGTCAGCCTAGATCTCGGTCACGGTCGACAGATAGTCCGTCGCGCCAAGATGGTGCAGCTCGGCACGACGCCGACCGTGTCGATCGATGCGTACCACGACCTCGCTCAGGCTCGCATTACGGACAAACAGGGCAAACGAGTCGGGTGCCTCGGGCGGAATCGCCATCGTCCAGCGCAGCAGCCCTTGAATGGTGCCAGCGTGCGAGACCACGAGTGGTTGGCCACCGGCCTGCCAGATCGCCTCGGCCGCCTCGCCCGTGCGCTGCCAAAACGCGCCGATTGTCTCGCCGTCCCAGGCCGAGTCATCGGGGTGCCAGATATCGTCGTAGGGTGCCTCTTCGATCATTTCGGCGAGCGTGAAGGGGCTCAGCGCGCCGCTGCCAAACTCCATTAGCCGTGGCTCGGTGGCGATCTCTAGACCCAGTGCCTCGGCGCACGCCTGCGCCGTCTGCTGGGCTCGCACGGCAGGGCTCGCCACGATGCGGTCGGGGCGATCGCTGCGCGCTGCGAGCGCCGCACCGAGTTCGCGCGCCTGGGCCTGCCCGGTCTCGGTCAGCGGGTCCTCGGCCGTCCAGCGATGATCGGGGCCGCTGGTCGCGTGGCCGTGGCGGGCGAGCAAAAGGCGCGTGTTCATGTCGTCTCGCGGTCGTTGGCGGGGAGGAGGGGTGCGAGGGCAATTGTGGCGGCAAGGATCAGCCCGACGAGTGGGTAGACGAAGCCCGAGGTTTGGAAGTAGCGAGCAACCCAGGCGAGGACAAGGAACGAGAGGGCGAAGCCCAGTGCGGCGCGCCATGGTGCGGGGTCGCGCAGTTGGCGGCGAACGAGCAGCAGCGTCAGCGGTAGCCAGGTGACGAGCGCGATCAGGACGAAGGGGTACGACCCGTCGCGGACGACGACATGCAGGTCGACGAGGATGCCGCTCAGCCCGTAGCCGACGATGCGGTACGCGCTCGTGCCGAACACGATCGTGTCGTTGATAAAGGCACCTGGTCCCCATAAGAGGAAGGGCACGGTGAAGAGTGCAGTCACACCAACGAGCCAGGCCCCCGCTCGCTTGAGTGCCGCTCCACCGCCGGCCTGCCAGGCGGCGACGCCGAGAAAGGGAATCGCCACGAAGGCATATTGCTTTTGTACTAGTGCGAGTGCAACGAGCGCTCCCGCCCAACCCCAGCGACCACGCAAGGACAGCGCGAAGGCGAGCACGAGCGCCAACAGCACGGGCGCATCGAGGATGCCGAACCAGGTGCTGCGGATCATCAGGGGGTTAGCGGCCAGCAGCGCCCCCGCACCGAGTCGGAGTTCGAGCGCGCCGGGCAGCAGCAGTGCGGCAGGGAGTAGCGCGAGAGCAAAGAGGAGCATCAGCAGCCGGACATCGCCGAGCGGACCTGGCAATGCGGCACTCACAGCACCAAGCACCGGCAGGCCAGGGAAGTAGGCGAGGTGCTCGAGAGCCACCGTCTCGACACGCCCATCGGTGACGGGCGTGCCATCGAGGGAGTAGAAGCGCTCGAGCCCGGTGCCAAGGTACGTGCCGCCGTACGGATCGTGTCCGTCGAGGATGCGTTGCCCGGCCAACTCGACTTGATACGCGGCGTCGTTCGTGTGGAACCACGGCGCGGTGTCGTCGCGCAGGCCGACCTGTAGCAGCGTGGCGGGGACGAGCAGGGCGATGACGACACCGGCAGTGGCGACGATCAGCAGGATGCGACGCAATGGTTCGCGCCGCGGCAGCACGATCGCGAGCACGGCCACGAGTGCGCCAGCCATGAGTGCCGGTGCGCGCACGAGGCCGAGATCCCAGTGGCCATCGGCTGCCTGCACGAGTGGGCCGAGCAGGCCGCTACCGGAGGCGTCGGGCAGGATGAAGGCCCAAGCGTCACTGCCGAGCCACGGTACGGCGATCAGGACGAGGCCGATCAGGACGCCGAGCAG
Organism: Thermoleophilia bacterium; assembly: GCA_009694475.1. GTDB lineage: Bacteria > Actinomycetota > Thermoleophilia > Gaiellales > F1-60-MAGs149 > F1-60-MAGs149. Next base: position 61,230 of record SHUX01000001.1, on the reverse strand, counting down.
TGCGAGTCCGCGCGTGTCTCTCATGCGAGGCTCCCACGGAGTGTTGGGCGCTCTGGATCATCCGAGAGCAGCGGCAAGGTTTCCGCACCGGTTGCGAGTAATGCGGCAATAACCCACATCGCCGGGTCGGTGAAGAAGTTGTCGTAGGCGAGGGCGTGGACGAAGATCGTGGCGAAAAGGGCGGCGAGTATCAGGTGCGTTGGGCGGTCGGCATTGGCGCGGCGATTGCGAATCGCCCAGAGGACGGTGGCGAGGAACGCGACGAGTGTCAGGGCGCCGACGATGCCAAGCTCGGCGGCGGTGCCCGAGACAACGTTGTGCGGCGCTGCCTTCTTCTTACCGGTTGCCGTCGCAAAGGCGCCAAGTCCACTGCCCTGAATCGGGTGGGCCTCGAAGAGATCGAGCGATCGCTGCACGAGACCGAGGCGGGCGCTCGAGGCCTTCTGAACCGGCTGGTCGAGTAGTTGTCGACCTTGCGGAAGCGCGACGGCGCCGATCGCGACGATCAGGACGATCACCGCCAGTGCAATCACGGCGCGCCAACGCCAGACGATGCCGGCGATCACCAAGACGCCGGCGCCGAGGGCAACGAATGACGACTGCGAGTAGGAGACGGCAAGGCCAGCGAAGATCGGAACGCTGACAGCGGCTGCGAGGAGCAGGATTTTTCGCGGTGGCGAGAGTGCGAGCAGTCCGACGATCATGACGAGGGCGAGTACCTCGACGCGACCGAACAGGCTCGGGTCGAAGAGCAGAGAGTTGGCGCGGAAGTAGCCGCCATAGGCATTCGTGCGCATTAACTTCTCATTCCAGAAGACCTCTTGGTTCTGCAGTTGCCAGAGTGCGATAGCGGCCAGCACGAGCGCCACGCTGACGAGAAGCCACGGCAAGACGCGCGCCAGGGGTGGGATTGGCAACAGCGTGCCCGTCAGTGCTGCCAAGAGGCCGAGCGGGAGTGTGAAGGCCACGATGGCGTAGGTTGTTGCCTCGGTGTCGGCCGTCCAGGCGAGACTTGCGGCTGCGAAGATTACGTACGCACCCATCGCCCAGCCGACGTAGCCGAGCCGGTTCGGTGGCGCGTCGCCTCGCAGCGAGCGTACGACGAGGGCGATCACGCCGGCTGCCAGCACGAGGTAGAGCGGCAATAGGTGGTCGGTCGGGCTCGGCGGGTTGCGCAGGGGGATGCGCAGGCCGATCACGAGTGCTATCACCGGCACGAGCCATGGGTAGCGTTGGAAGACGAGTGTCAACACTGCCAGAGTGACGACGCCGGCGACAAGGCCGATGCCGGCCAGTACGGGACGATCGAGCAGCTGCTCCGTTAGCGACGTGCGCGTGACGACGAGGGGACTGCTGCCCGCTGCGACCAGCACCGCGCCGACCACGCGGAGTGGTACGGCACTCGTCACAAGCAACAGCGCCACGCCGATGGCAGCGGCAAGCCCCGCGACAGGAATCAGAAAAGCATCCACCCGGCTCTAATCATCGCAGACGGCGAGCGGGCCGACGCGAAATGACCAGCGTCCATCCAAAGCCGGCTGTGATGGCCAGAGACAGCGTGCCGAGGGTGACGTGGATTAGCACGAGCCACCAGGGTAGTTGCGTGCGCCACTGCCACTCGCCAATCACAATCTGGGCGGTGATCGTGATGACGAGCGCCCAGGCAAAGCGAGTGACAACGCTGGGAGGGCGAATGACGCGCGCCAAGACGACGAGGAAGATACCGAGGACAACAACGAAACTGGCGGCCACACGCACGTGAAGGTAGGCCGAGTCGAGTAGGTTCCAGAGTCGCGGCACGTCGTCGCTGCCCGGGTGCGTGCCAGACATTGTCACGACTGCACCCGAGATAATCACGAGCCACGCCCAGGCCGTCAGCAGGATGCCGCCGGTGGCGAGCCAGCGCGGGGGAAGTGGCGACCAGTCTGGCGTCACTTCGAAGGTCTCGAGCGTCAACACCACGATGATCACGAACTCGATTAACGCCAAGACGAAGTGACTCATGACGGCGATCGGATGCAGATCGAGCAGCACCGTTACGCCACCGAGTGGTCCCTGCATGAAGGTGATGATGCCGATCGAGAGCGAGCCGCGGAACAGCCATTTCGATTGTTGGCGTATTGAGCGCCAGGCGGCAATCGCCAGCAGGATCGCAACGACGATGACCGCTAAGGCGACGACGCGGTTCGTAAACTCGATCAGGCCATGGAACTGAAAGGGGGGCGTTGGCTTGCCTTCGCAGAGGGGCCAGTCGGGGCAGCCAAGGCCTGAGTTTGTAACCCGCACGAGCGCGCCTGAGACGATGTTGAGGTAGATCGCACCGAGGGCGATCAGCACGAGCCGGCGATAGGCGAGTGGGCCGGTCAGGCGTAAAAAAAAGCGACGCACAACCAGGGCGATCAGCACGAGCCGGCGATAGGCGAGTGGGCCGGTCAGGCGTAAAAAAAAGCGACGCACAACCACAGTATCGCTGTGAGGATGGAATGCGGTCGACAGCAATCGCGTTTTGGGTCGTATGGAATGCCCTACCCTCGTAGCGCCAACCGGTCTGTGCGTGGCTGGCTGGTACCCTCGGAGTGTGTCCGACGACGCTGCCGACCCGATCGAGCCAGCGGTCGATCCTGCACGGCTCGCCTTCGACGAGGAGGCGCTCGCCCTCGCCGACGATGTCTGGCGTGTCGCGCGGCGCCTGGCACGGGACTATCAGGCCGCCGAGGATCTTGTCCAAGAGGCCTATGCCCGCGCCTTCCGTTCGTGGCGCTCGTACGAGTCCGGCACAAATCTGCGCGCGTGGCTCTTGCGCATTCTGCACAACCTTGCGATTGATAATGCCCGCAAGCAGCAGCGAGCACCCGAGCAGTTGGGGCTCGAGGCCGACGACTACTACCTCTATGAGCGCCTCGGTGGCAACCCGATCGCCGATGTTGACGTCTTGGTCGAGCGGCTCTCACCCGGCCCTGTCTTGGATGCGTTGGCCGAGCTGTCGCTGCCGTTCCGCGAGGTTGTCGTGTTGGTCGACCTCGGCGATCTTTCGTATCAGGAGGCCGCCGATGTGCTCGAAATCCCGGTCGGTACCGTTATGAGTCGTCTCCACCGCGGCCGCCGCGTCCTCAAGCGCGCCCTCGCCGACCATGCTGAGGAGGGCACAGCATGAGCACGCAGGCCCGCCCCGAACCGTGTCTCCAGGCCGAGCGCTGCATGCAGGCCTACGTCGATCGCGCGCTGTCTGTCGAGGAGGTGCGCACCGTCGAGGAACACCTTTCCGTCTGCCCAACCTGCGCCAAGTGCTACAGCTTTGAGGCCGGGATGCGCACGGTGGTCCGCCAAGCGTGCGACGAGCCGTGTCCCGACTCGTTGCGTGCGCAACTCAAGAAGATCTGCGCGGACTGCGACTGCGAGTAGCTCGACGCGGTTGGTCGAATGGGTGTGTCGAGCGCGCGCGTCCGGTCGGGACGGGTACTTTTGCGGCGCCCTGTACGCTCTTGACCTATGACATGGACCCCGAAGACTCCGGCTGATCAAGTCCAGACCGTTGGCATCGTTGGCGCGGGTGTGATCGGTGGTGGCTGGGCAGCCAAGTTTCTTGCGCAGGGCTACGACGTTGTGGTCTGGGACCCGGCGCCCGATGGGGCCGAGAAGCTGCAGCGTCTGCTCGACATCGCTTGGCCGTCGCTCGAGCAGCTCGGGCTAGCGCCGGGTGCTTCGCGCGAGCGGTTGCGGATGGTCGACACGCTGGAGGAGGTCGGCGCTGTTGCTGATGTGATCCAAGAGAACTGTCCCGAGGTTCTGCAGTTAAAGATCGACCTGCTTGCGCAGATCGATGCGGTGACACCGCCGGGCGTGCCGATCCTGTCGAGCACGTCGGGCTATCGCATGACCGATATGGCGGGCGCCGCTGCGCACCCCGAGCGGCTTGTCGTCGGCCATCCCTTCAACCCGCCGTACCTTGTGCCGCTGGTCGAGGTCGTGGGTGGCGATCAGACCGACCCGGCTGTTGTGGACTGGACGCTCGACTTCTACACGCGGGCCGGCAAGAAGGCGCTGCGCTGCTCCAACGAGTTGCCCGGGTTTGTCGCCAATCGACTCCAAGACGCCGTCTGGCGCGAGCTGCTGCACATGGTCGCCAACGATGAGGCGACGGTCGAGGAATGCGACGTTGCGCTGGTCTACGGGCCTGGTGTGCGCTGGGCGCAGATGGGTGTCGGACTCACCTTCCACTTGGCGGGTGGCGAGGGCGGCATGGGCCACATGCTCGACCACTTCGGCGATTCGCTGCTCGAACCTTGGACGCGCTTGACGGCGCCGCCGTTGACGAAGGAGCTGCGCGACAAGATGGTCGCGGGCTGCGATCAGGAGGCCGCTGGCCGCTCAATCGCGGATCTGCAACGGCAGCGCGACGCGTTTCTCGTCGAGCTGATGCAATTGCTCGAGCGCCACGCCGCCTGCTAGGGCAGGGAGTGCTCCGGGGGCCAGGCAAGGCACGACCACGCCGTGTGATCAAGGTCCGCTCGCGATCCAGCTAGGACATGACAAACCGGGGTTTCTGATGTCCCCCTCTGCGAAGCGCTCTCAAAATCTCACGTAGGTCTAGGGGGACATCAGAAACCCCGGTTTGTCATGTCCTACCCGAGCAGGCCGACGTACTCGTCGCCCACGCGGGCGATCACCTCGGTGCCACGGAAATGCTCGATTGCGAGTTTCTCGAGGGCGAGGGGCGTCACCGAGGGGCGCTCAGCCTTGGCGGAGGCGCGGCGCCGCAGACGGACGGCGAAGGGTTCGGGGTCGTCGAGGCGCGAGTCGAGTTCCGAGGTGCTCATCGGCTCGATCAACTCGACACCGGCCCGCAAGGCGGCCAGGCGGAAGAGGTCCTCGGGGGTGTCGACGTCCTCGCCACCACTGAGCAGGTCGCTCATGTCGATCGGCTCGGGATTGAGTGCCTCGCCTGGGCGATCACCCGTCGCAGCGATGCGATCCCAGTCGGAGCGGGGAATCACGACGGGGGGAGCGGTGCGGTCCTCATACGACGCCGTGACGGCGCAGTTGAGGCGCCGATAGGCCGTCAGCACGCGATCGACGACGGTCGTCGGCACAGCCGGCGCGTCGCCGAGCAGCACGAGCACTGCTTCGACCTCGGCGGGCATCACATCGAGCGCGAGTCGCAGCGACGACGACTGGCCCTGAGCCGGCTTTGGATTGCGAATGCACTGGAAGCCGTGGGCCTGGAAGAGCGGCAACAGTTTTGCCGTTGGCGTGCTGATGACGGCGATCTTGAGCCCAGGTGGGGCGATCTCGAGTGCGCGTTCGACGAGTGGGCGACCCCACCATTCGGCGAGCAGCTTCGGCGAGCCAAAGCGTTCGGAGCGTCCGGCGGCGAGTACAACAGTGGCGATCATGCGAGGGCCTCCCAGCGGCGCTGCGTAACGGGCGAATAGGCGAAGACCCAAGCGGCGAGCAGAAGCTCGAACGTCTCTCGGACATCGTCGAGCGTAGGGCGTCCTGTGTCGGCGCGCTCCAGTGCAGCCGTCCAGGTGGCCTCGGCCAACACGATGAGTTCGGCGACCGAGCCGAGTTCGCCCTCATCGTCGCGGCAGACCGCAGCGGCGAGACCGAAGTAGCCGACATAGTCTGGGTGGCGCTGCCAGATCGATGGCAAGAGGGCGACGAGGTAGCCACCGACACGCTGACGCGCCAAGTTGACGACGCGTTCGCGCGGGGCGATTGGGGCTGCCGAGAGTTGCGCGTGCTCGCCACGCAGGAGCCGGTCCATCGTGCCGCCAACAATCGCCGCCGTCACCTCGCGGCTGGCATCGACCTCGAGCAGCACGGCGAGCGTCGCCAACAGGCTCTCGCGAATCGTGCCGTAAGGCAGGTCGGACGCCCACACCAGTTGCTCGGGCGGCACGCGCGTCAGTAGACCGTGCAGATCGACTGGGCTCCAGGCTGAGGCATCGAAGACGACGTTCGGACGCCCAGCAACCAGGCTGGCGATGCGGTCTTGATCGACGATCGCGGCGTGCGCGAGAATCAGGATCGCATCGGGATGACGCTCGGCCGCGGTCGCCAACTGATCGCCAATCGGCGGCATGCCGCGTCCGGCGTGGATCAGGATCGGCAGCTTGTGTTCGGCGGCAATTGCGAAGACCGGGTCGAGGCGCTTGTCGTCCACGCTGAAGGCCTGTGCACGTGGGTGCAACTTGATGCCGCGGGCTCCGAGCGAGATCGCGCGGCGCGCCTCCGCCAGTGGATCGCCCGTCAGGTTGAGACGACAGAAAGGGATCACCCGACCATTGCTCTGTGCGGCCCACTCGAGCACGCGATCGTTGGGCACGGTGTAGTTTTCGCCGCGGTCCGGGTCGTGCAACGGGAAGGTGACGGCGCGCTCGACCCCGTGCACATCGAGGTTTCCGACCAGCTCGTCGAGTGTCTGCGCCATGCCGTCCTCGTCGAGGCCGAGGTGCGTGTGGGCGTCGATCCGCGGCGTCGAACCCGCCAGCTCTTCGATCAGCGCATCCATCCGCGCGAACATCCGCGCAACATCGTCTGCAAGTTCCACAGCGGCAGTCTACCCGGCGTCCAAATCTAGGCTCTGATACGCGGTTCTGAAGCTAGGCTCCGAGTGCTGCCCGCAACCCGTCGACATCGTCGAGCGGGCCAACGGCGGCCAGCACTGCATGGTCGAGACGTACGACGCGCTCGCCGACACGCAGCAGGTCCTCGATCGTGACGGCCTCGATGCCGCGGATGACGGTATCGAGATCGACCCACCCGTCATCAAGCAGCTCTCGGCGCAGCCCAAAGAAGATGCGACCGAGCGGGTCCTCCTGGTTGAGGACGGTGTGGCCGATCAGGTAGCGCTTGGCCTTGGCGATCTCGTCGGCAGGGATTGGCTCGGCAACCATGCGACGCAACTCGTCGGCGATCACCTCGACGGCGAGCGCGGCACGGTTGATGTCCACGCCAGCCTGCACTACGAATGAGCCTGTGTCGCTGTAGCTCGCGTTACGACCGAACACGTAGTACGCAAGGCCACGCCGCTCGCGGACCTCGGTAAAGAGGCGCGACGACGTGCCCATACCAATGATGGCCTGCCAGACAGCCATCGCGTAGCGATCTTCGTCCGCCGTGCGAAGGCCATCGACACCCAGGACGATGTGAGCCTGGTCGCCTTCGCGGTGCTCGACCGACACGATCGGTTCGGCAATCGTGGGCACGATCGTCTCGGGCAGCGCCGGCGTGCTCTCGGCGGGGAGGCCACCAAAGCGCTCGCGCACGTTGGCCAGCAGGCTCTCGGAGACGCCGCCACCGAGCCCGATTGCGATGCGTTCGGGCTTGTACCACGTGCTCAGGTAGTCGATAAATGTCTCGCGCGTCGCGGCCCGCACCGTCTCCTTGGTGCCGATGATCGGGCGGCCGATCGGCGAATCGCCGTAGCGCGCCGTGTCGTAGACCTGGTCGACGATGTCGCGCGGCGTATCGGTGTACATGTTGATCTCTTCGACGATCACATCCTTCTCGCGCTCGAGCTCTTCGGCATCGAACTTCGAGTGGAGGAACATGTCGGAGAGGACGTCGAGTGCGGTCGGCGCGTCGGCGGCGGCGCACTTGACGTAGTACGCGGTCATCTCCTTGCCGGTAATGGCGTTGAACTCGCCACCGATACCGTCGATCTCGGCCGAGATGTCGCGTGCTGTTGGGCGGTGTTCTGTGCCCTTGAACAGCATGTGCTCGGAGAAGTGGGCGATGCCGGCCGCCGCGGGCTGGTCGCAGCGCGAGCCGGAGGCGACGGAGATGACGACGGCGACGCTAGCGGCGTCGCGCATCGGGGCGCTGAGGATGCGGGCGCCGTTGGGAAGAGTTTCGAGTTCGAACATGGCCCTCACCGTAGCGGACTAGTTAGAGCACGGCCGAGCGCACGAGCACGATCGCGATCGTCAACATGACTACGCCGATCGCCGCGTCGAGCACGCGCCATGTGAACGGCCGAGCCATCAGGGGCGACAGCAGTCGTGCGCCGAAACCGAGGGCACTAAACCAGACGAGACTGGCAACAGCAGCACCGAGTGCGAACCACCAGCGGTCGGAGCCAAACGACGCGCCGATCGTGCCGACCAGCAGGATTGTGTCGAGATAGACGTGGGGGTTGAGAAACGTCAACCCGAGCACGGCTAAAGCGACGGCTGCGACGGCCTGTGGCTCCTGCTGCGATGGCAAGAGGACATCGGGATGGAGCGCGCTGCGAAACGAGCGGAAGGCGAACCAGAGCAGGTAGGCGCCGCCAATCAGTGCGATCGCGGTCAGCACGTCGCCGTGGGTCTGCACGATTGCGCCGAGACCACCGACCCCGAGCGCGATCAGGAGCGCATCGGCGCCGGCGCAGATCACGACAGCGATCCCAACGTGGTTGCGTGCCAGACCGAGCCGCAACACGTAGGCATTCTGTGCTCCGATCGCGACGATCAGCGAGAGGCCGGTCAGAAACCCGGCGAGAGCAACACCCATTGCCGCGTTTGGTCCTCAGCCACCGTTGCGGCGCAGCTGCTCGTCGGCCACATCGCGCAGCACGCGTGAGGGGACACCGACGACGACCTTGCCAGCAGGCACGTCCTGGGTGACGACCGCGCCAGCACCGACGAAGGCCTCCTCGCCGATCTCGATGCCAGGCAGGATGCAGACAGCGCCACCGATGCGCGCGCCGCGTCGAATCGTCGGACCCTTCAGTAGCGCGTGGCGCTCCTCGGTACGACCCATAAAGTTGTCGTTCGTCGTCACGACGCAGGGCGCGATAAAGACATCGTCTTCGAGCAGGCTCTTGGCGGTGATGTAGGACTGCGACTGGATACGGCAGCCCTCACCGATTGTGGTGTCGTTTTCGACCGTTACACCGCGGCCAATTACCGTCTGCGCGCCGATCGAGCAGCGCTCGCGGACGAAGGCGTGGTCGCCGATGATGACGCGCTCGCCGAGTGTCGTGCCGGCATAGACGATGGCGTGCGTCGAGATTGTCGAGCCATTACCGACCACGAGGCCGGGCAACTCGCCACCCTTCGCAACGGACTTGGGACCGAGCTTGGGCCGCTTGCCGAGCACGGCGTACTCGCCGATCGTGACGCCGTCACCGAGCACGGTGCCGCTACGAATGACTGCACCAGGGCCGATCTCGACACCCTCGCCGAGGGTGACGTCGGCCTCGACGATCGCGCTGGGATGGACGTCGCTCATTGGCTATCCAGCCGCACGGGTGCGCCGTGCTGTTCGAGGGACGTCTGCAGTGCTGTCAATACCTCGACGACGGCGAGACCCTCATCGCCCGAGGCGACGGTTGCAGCACCGTTACGAATCGCGTCGACAAACGCCTTCGTCTCTTGGAGCAACGGCTCGGCATTCGAGACCTGCGGGATCTGCACATCGCCCGTACGTAGCGCTTGGAACTCGCCCCACGTGTCGAAGCGCGATGGCGACGAGGCCTTCTCGTAGACCGTCAGCTTGCGCTCGGCCTCGGTATCGTCGAAGACAGCCATGCCCTCAGAGCCAACGACCGTCAACTTGCGGCTCTTGTGGGGATCGAGCCAAGAGACGTGGAGGTGGGCGACGAGACCGCTGGGGAAGTGCAGGTAGCCAAAGACGACGTCCTCGACACCAGCGCGGAGAAACGCCTCGCCACGCGCCGAGACCTCCTCTGGCCGCTCTCCGGCCAGCGCCAATGCGAGCGAGATGTCGTGGGGCGCGAGGCTCCAGAGGGCGTTCTCGTCAGCGCGCACCTTGCCGAAGTTGAGGCGATTTGTATACAGGTACAACATGCGACCAAGCGAGCCGCCCTGGGCGAGCTCGTGGAGATGCTCGAAGACGGGATGAAAGCGCAAGAGGTGACCAACCATCAGCACGCGCTCCTTGGCAGCGGCGGTGGCAACGAGTTCGCGGGCATCGGCGACGGTCAGGGCGATCGGCTTCTCGATCAGGGCATGCTTGCCCGCCTCGAGCACACGCATGCCGATCGCGTGATGGCTCGGCGCGCCAGTCGCGACGACGATCGCATCGAGCGAGTCGTCCTCCAAGAGGTTCTCGAAGCGCTCGGTGATGACCGTGCCGGGATAGCGGCCATCGAGGCGGGCGCGATTGCTCTCGTCGAGATCGCAGGCGTAGGCGAGTTGGCAGCCAGGCGTGCTGGCGAGGGCGCGGGCCATGTTGGGGCCCCAGTAGCCGAGGCCGATAATGCCGATGCGGACGGGCGTGTCAGAGGCGGCGGAGATTGTCACCCTCCAACCCGCGTCGCCCGGTTGCGTTGCGCAGGTCGAGGACGCTACTGGCTTCCGTGACGACCATCTCGTAGTCGACAGAGTTGTGGCCGGTGATAATCACGACGGCGTCTGCTGCGTTGACGGTCGCGACATCGAGTGCGACCGAGTCGAGGCCGAGCTCGGGCATCGAGGCGACGTGCGGATCGTGGTAGCTGAGCACTGCGCCGCGCTCGCGCAGCAACGAGATAATCGGCAGCGCTGGCGATTCGCGCATGTCGCCGACATCGTTCTTGTAGGCGACGCCGAGCACCAACACGTTGGCGCCACGCACACTCTTCGAGGCATCGTTGAGGACGCGTGCGATGCGGTCGACGCAGTAGCTCGGCATGTTGCCGTTGACCTTGCCAGCCAGCTCGATAAATTCGGTCGAAAACTCGTGCTCGCGGGCCTTCCACGTCAGGTAGAACGGGTCGATCGGCAGGCAATGACCGCCGAGACCGGGACCGGGCTCGAAGCGCATGAAGCCAAACGGCTTCGTAGCGGCCGCATCGACGACCTCCCAGACATCAAGGCCCATCTTGTCGCAGAGCATCGCGAGCTCGTTGACGAGCGCGATGTTGACGGTGCGAAAGATGTTCTCGAGCAGCTTGGCAAGTTCGGCGGCCTCGGGCGACGAAACGCGCACGATCGTGTCGATAGCACCCTCGTAGACCTCGGCGGCATGCTCGGCACAGGCGGGGGTGATGCCACCCATCACCTTTGGCGTAGTGCGCACGGTGAAGTCCGTGCGGCCTGGGTCGATGCGCTCGGGTGACATCGCCAAGAAGAAGTCGGTGCCGGCGCGCAGACCACCCTCTTCGAGCATCGGCTGGAGCACTTCGCGCGTCGTGCCTGGGTACGTGGTCGACTCGAGCACGACGGTGTGGCCCTTGCGGAGGTTGCGTGCGACAGCGGCGGTTGCCGCGCGGACGGCGCCAAGGTCGGGCTCGCGGTGCTCGGCCAGTGGTGTCGGCACGCAGATCAGAATCGCGTCGGCATCGCGCAACTCTGTCTCATCCGTGGTGCCGGCCAGCGTGCCTGCCGTGACGAGGCGGGCGAGGTCATCAGAGTCGACGTCCTCGATGTACGAATCGCCCGCATTGAGGCGATCCATCTTGCTGGCGTCTGGGTCGAGGCACACCACGGTGCGCCCCGCTTCTGCGAGACGAACTGCGAGCGGAAGACCGACGTAGCCGGCTCCGACAACTGCGACATCGCGCTGCACGAGCAAGATGGTACCGCTGGCGCAGCCCGGGCTGCTGCGGCAGCGCTGTAGAGCGCTAGTCGAAGAGCGCGCTGACGATGCGCTCTGCAGCATGCCCATCGCCGTACAGTGCAGGCCAGGCGGCCGACAGGGGAGGGTCGGCGACGGCTGTGGCAATCGCCGCCGCATCGTCACCGACCAGCAGATTCGCTCCGGCGCTGACGGTCTCGACCCACTCCGTGCGATCACGCAGCGTCACGCAGGGAATCGCGTGGAAGTACGCCTCTTTTTGTGCACCACCCGAATCAGTCAACAGCAGACGCGCGCCGCGCAGGAGCGCGGTGAACTCGAGGTAGCCGACGGGTGGAATCGTGCGCACCCGACCCGCAAAGGCGAGGCCCTCGCGTTCGAGTGCGGCGGCAGTGCGCGGATGCAACGGCAGCAGGACGTCGCAATCGAGCGCCGACAGTGCCTCCACCAGGCGGCCGAGCGCAGGCTGGCGCGTGTTAGCGTCGCGGTGGATCGTGGCGAGCACGTACGCACCAGGTGTCAGGCCGAGGTCGGCGACGGCCGTGGAGCGCTCGGCGATCGGCGCAAACAGACGCGCGGCATCGGCCATCACGTCGCCGACGATCGTGACACCACGGACGATGCCCTCAGCCGCAAGATTGTCGGCGCTCGTCTGTGAGGGGCAGAAGAGCGCGCTGCTGAGGCTGTCTGTGACGACGCGGTTGACCTCTTCTGGCATCGAGCGATCAAACGACCGCAGGCCTGCTTCGACATGCGCGATCGGAATGCCGAGCTTGGCAGCCGCCAGCGTGGCCGCGAGCGTCGAGTTGGTATCGCCGTAGACAACACACCAGTCCGGCGCCTCTGCGATCAGCACGGGTTCGATGCGCTCAAGGATGCGTGCCGTCATCTCCGCATGCGAGCCCGAACCGACCGCGAGCCGGTGCGTGGCTGGTGCGATACCGAGTTCGTCGTAGAAGATCTGCGAGAGCTCGGGGTCGTAGTGCTGGCCCGTGTCGACACCGACGACGGTGGCACGCGTAGCCAGCGCCACGCAGAGCGGGGCGGCTTTGACGTACTGGGGACGATTGCCCACAACGGATACGACCTTGGCCATCGCGTCATACGATATGCCTCATGCAACCGGCCCCCGTGCAGCGGCAGGACGAAATCTTCTGCGTCGTCGATCGTGACGACCGCGTGCTGGGCTATCAGACGCGCGCCGAGTGCCATGCCGACGCGACGCTGATCCACCGCTCGGTCAGCATCGTCGTGGAGACGTCCGAGGGGTTGCTGTTCCAGCGTCGCTCGCCGCGTAAGGACTCCTCGCCGGGCTTCTGGGATGTCGCCTGTTCGGGGCATGTCGATGGCGAGGAGACGTACGCCGAGGCCGCCGTGCGCGAACTCGGCGAGGAGCTCGGCTACGACGGACCAGCGCCAGAGCATCTCGGCACGATCCTGACCGAACTCGAGGACGAGACGGAGATGGCTGGTGTCTTTCGACTCTGCTCTGACGGGCCGTTTAGGCTGATGCTGCCCGAGGTGGTCGGCCTTCAAATCTTCCCCGCCGGTGTCTGGCCCGAACAGTTGACTCCCAGCGGTCGGCTGGTGTTGGCCTTCGCTGGATCAGCTTTGCTTGGGGGTCAGATCCCTCCGCAACGTTGATTGCGGCTAGAGGATCACGCCGTAGCCGCTTAGTTGCTGTGTGATCTGGGTGAGTTGACCGGTTGCGAGCAGGACGCCGACGATGATCATCACGACGCCGGCCACGCGGTTGACCCAGACGCCGTACTTACGATACGCGCCGGTGCGTTCGAGCAGCCACGAGGCCAACAGGCCGCTGAGCAGAAACGGTACGCCGAGCCCGATGCCGTAGGCAAACAGCAGTATCGACCCGCCCGCACTACCCTGCGACGCCGCATAGAGCAGGATCGACGTCATGACCGGGCCGATACACGGGGTCCAACCGACTGCAAAGACGACGCCCGCCACACCAGCACCGGCTAGCGAGGCAGGGCGCGCCTTCAGCTCGAGGCGAGCTTGGCGCCCAATTAGGTGCTTGGCGAACCCAAGTAGGGCGAGGCCCATCAGGATCACGAGGATGCCGCCAACAATCTCGATCGAGCGGCGATAGTCCGCCACGAGCGTGCCCAGATAGCCCACGCTCAGACCGTAGAGGGCAAACACGACCGTAAAACCGCCAATAAAGGCGCAGGTCGTGATTACCACCCGGCGCCGGTTCGAACCGAGCTCCGCATACGGCACGCCAGAGACGTACGACAGGTAGACCGGCACGAGCGGCCATACGCACGGGGACAGAAACGAGACTAGGCCCGCGGCAAACGCTGTCGCGAACCCGACACCAGACAGGCTGATCGCGCCGATCACGACCCGGTCAGCGCCTTCACGTGTGCAGTGAGCATCGGCTCGGTCACTTCGCCGAGCACGCGATCCACGATCATGCCATCCGCATTGATCAGATACGTCGCGGGCAACCCTGGCAGCTTGTAGCTGCTGCCAATCGGTCCGTCATCAACGACACTCGGCCAGGTCATCCCGAGATCCCGCTCAAACGCCGCCGCCTCCGCGGGATCATCCAGATAGTTGACCCCAACCACCTGAAGTTCTGGATGGCTCTTGGCAAACGCTGCGAGTGCCGGGATTTCGCGCCGACACGGGCCACACCAGGAAGCCCAGAAGTTGAGGACGACCGGCGTGCCAGCATAGTCCGCCAACGCAAACGGCTTGCCGGCCAAGGTCAGGCCACTGATGGCGGGTGCGGCGGTGGGCTCGAAAGCCGGGATCAGACTCGACTCGGTCGGGACCGTGTCGGTCCGAGTCGCCTCGCTGACACCGCGGAGCCCGACAACCAACGCGACCACGCCGAGGCCAACCAGTGCGGCGACGATGATGAGTGATCGGCGAGACATCACCTCAACGGTATCGCAGTAGCATGGCTCTCTGGCCGCTCACTCAGCGCAAGAGGCGACGCGCCTCGTCGGCTGGCATCGGGGCACGCCCAAGTGCTGCGCCGAGTCGGACAGCGTGCTCGACGAGTTGAGCATTCGAGGTAGCCGGCGATCCGTCCGGCAGCGTGACCGCGTCCTCGAAGCCAACGCGGATGTGCTCGCCAGCGGCAGCGGCAACAGCCTGCACGATTGGGCTTGCTGCGTCGCGACCACTCGCCACGATCGGTGGCTTGGCCAGGACTGAGCGTACGGTATCGATCAGGCGCAGGACGTTTTGGGGCGTGCCGGCAGCGAGGTCGGACGACTCCGAGATCGCTGCACCGAGCGTGAGCAGCACAAACGGCGCCCGGCCAAGCAGCGAATCGTTGTAGAGCACCTCGAGGTCGCCGAGTGCGTCCAGGCTGCCGGCGACAGGTGCGGGACGAACATCGGCCGCGTCTAAGGCCTCGATGATCTGCCGGGCCTCTTCGCGGTGTGCCGGTAGGTCCGTCTCGGGTGGCCGCACGTGCACGGAGGCGAGGTCGGGCAGGTCTCGTAGGACGCTGAAGAGCGCAGTGACGGTGCCGAGCGACGTCTGGCGCGCACGCTGAGTCGAGATCGAGATTGGTACGTCTACGGCGCCGCGAATCGCAGCGACGATATCGTCGATCACGAAGTCGAACGTCGAGGAGCCATCGCTCTTGCGGGCATGCACGTGCACGATGCCCGCCCCCGCCTCGACCGCGCGCTTGGCCTCTGCCGCGAGCTCCTCGGGCGATAACGGCACCTTTGGGCAGGCGTCACGCTGGCGGGTGCCATTAAGCGCAGCGACGATCAGCAGGGGATCGCTCATCGGCGCGCCGCTACGAGATCATCGAGGTCACCCAGTTGAAGGTCGATCCAGCGATTAATGTCGTGTGTAATCAGAAACTCCTTGATCGCGACAGAACGGGCAGCACGTTCGGACTGCGACAGCTCGAGCGCCCGCTCGAGCGCAGCAGCCGTGGCCTCGACGTCGAGCGGGTCGATCGCCAGCACGAAGGGCTTGAGCTCTTCAAAGGCGCCCGCGCGCTCCGACAGCACAATGACGCCATTGGTTTCGTTGAGTAGGGGGGCTTCCTTGGCGATCAGATTCATACCGTCGGCAATCGCGTTCACGAGAAGTACATCGTACTGCTGGTACGCAGCGATGACGTCGGGGAAGTTATCGCCAATCCGTAGGTCGATGGGGAGCCAACCGTCGTATCCGTGGCGTGCATTGACGTCTGCTGCCGTCGTCTTGATCGTTTCGAAGTAGAGCGCATAGGCGTCGATCGAGAGGCGCGAGGGGTTAAGCAGAGTTAGGAGCGTGACCTCGCCGCGCAGGTCGGGGCGACGGGTGAGCAGGCGATCATAGGCCTGAAAGCCGCGCACGATGTTCTTCGAGGGGTCCGTGCGATCGACGCGCAGAATCATGTATCTCGTGCGCGTCCGCGTCATCTCCGCGGTAGCCTCGACCATCTCGGGTGTTGTGATGTGCTCACGAAACTCGGCCGGATCGATCGAGATCGGATACGAGCGAACGAGTACGGTGCGGGCGTCTTGGTCGGTCATGACGCGCACGGTGCGCGCCGCATGGTCCACAGTTACAGCGTCGAGGTACTCCTCACAGGTGGCGAGGAAATCGCGTACGTCGTGGGTCGTCTGAAACCCGACAATGTCGGCTCCAAGCAGCCCATGCAGCAGCTCGGTTCGGAGATCGACCGGCAAGAGGTGCCACGCGCCGGGTCCAGGCCACGGGATATGGATGAAGTGCAGAATTGGGGTCGTCGCGCCCGCCTCGCGCAGCATCGCCGCGACAAGGTAGAGCTGGTAGTCATGCACCATCAGGGCATCAGCGTCGTACTCGTTTGCAGCAGCCGCGGCGATCGTGGCGTTGTAGCGACGGTACGCAGCCCAAGCCTCGCGCACGTCCTCGCCGACCACGGGCGATTGCCCCGTGTCATAGAGCTCGTGCTGGATAAACCACAACAGTGGATTGGCGATCTCGTGGTACGCGCGGTCGAAGTCGGCCGGGTCAGGCTCGGCAAGGTGCAGCAGGAAGGGGTTGCCTGCATCGTCCTCCTCAGGGACTGCCTTCCCATGCTGCTCGCGTGCCACGACGCGGTCCTCGTCGGTGACGGCACAGGCAATCCACGTCACCGAATGTGTGCGGATCAGGCCGCGCAGTGCAGACACGAGACCGCCTCCGGCGCGACCCGCCACGCGCTCGCCAGCGATCACCTTGTAGGTGATTGGACCGCGGTTTGAAACAATCGTCAGGCGGTGTTGCTCGGGATCAGCCACCGCATGAGGATAGTCGGAAAGCGTGGGAACGATTAGGAGGCCGGTCGATCGGTTGGCAGTTCGAGTCGAAAGAGTTTGTGGTCGCCCGTCTGATCGAGCACGAGTCGGCCGCCCATCCGCTCGGCCAGTTCCGAGGCGATCGCGAGGCCGAGGCCAGAGCCCTCACCGGCACCTGCGCCACGCGCGAAGCGCGAGAAGATTGTCGCTGCCTCGGCAGGGGGGATCTTCGGTCCAGAGTCCTCGACGATCACGGCCGTGGCGTCGCCACGCTGTTCGGTCCGTACCCAGATTGTGACGCCCTCGGGGGTATGCCGCACTGCGTTATCGATCAGGACGCGCGTGATCTGGCCGATCCGCGTCTCGTCGCCGAGCGCCATCACCGGTGTTGTCTCGACGACGATCGTCGCGCCGTGTCGATTGGCGATGGGGGTCAGGTCGCGGGCAATCCGCTCTGCTGCGTTGGCGAGTTCGACGGGTTCGCGTTCGACGAAGACCTTGCCGGCATCCAGTCGGGAGAGGTCGAGCAGGTCCGTCGCGAGACGTGTCAGGCGCTCGACCTGATCTTGCATCGTGGCGAGGAACTGCCGGCGCATCGCCTCGTCCTCTTCATCGATCAGTAACTCCAAGAAGCCGGAGAGCGCGAAGACGGGCGTGCGCAACTCGTGGGAGGCATTGGCGACGAAGGTGCGACGTGCGGCGTCGGTGCTCGCCAACTCGTTGCGCATCTGGTCGAGTGCGACCGCTAGTTTGCCGATCTCATCCTTGCCACGATCGAGGATCGGCTCGCTGAGGTTGCCACCGGCGATGCGGCTCGAGGCGCGCTCAAGGCGGCGGACACGTCGCGTCAGGAGCGCAGCCGCCAAGGCACCAATCACCACGACGAGCGGCAGGGCAATCAGTGCGCCGAGCAGGCTCCGACGGCTGGTCAAGGTGACGGTCGAATCGATATCCTCCAGACTCGACTGCAGCACGACGACGTACTGGGTTCCGTCGATCCGCATGCTGTAGGCGGCCTCCGCGACGCGCCGGCCCGAGGCAGTGCCGACGCCGCTCTGGACGTTAGTGCTGGTGGCCGCTGCGACCGCGATTGGGCTCGGATCGGGGGGCGCGAGTGTCGTCACCGGCACCAGATAATCTGGGGTGATGACCTGATAAACAGAGGCATCCGTATTCGTCAACGTGCCGTAGGAAGCCGTTACGGCATTCGTGTCCGCACTGCCAGCGTTACCACTCAAGGCGTTGGCGAAGTTCGTGGCGAAGGTCGGTGCCGAGGTCTCTGCGGCGCGGGCGGTGGTGTTGACGCGGTTACTGACGAGACTGTCGTCGAGCGAGGCAATCACGAGCAGGTATGAGAAGGCCAACGCGAGCGCACTGACCACGAGCACGAGCAGGCCAAGCCAGACGGTCAGGCGGCGAAACGGAAAAACGCGATCGACGAGCCAGTCCATCGCCGGCCGCTATCCCTCGAAGCGGTAGCCGACACCGCGGACGGTGTGGATCCGCGTCGGTGTCGCCGGATCGGCCTCGATCTTCTCGCGCAGATGACGCACGTGGACATCGACGGTACGGGGCTCACGGAAGTCGGAGGAGCCCCAGACGGCATCGAGTAGCTGGCCGCGGCTGTAGACCCGGCCGGGGCTCGTCATCAGGGTCGCGAGAATCTCGAATTCGACGTAGGTCAGATCGGTGATCACGCCATCGACGGTCACGATGTGGCGCGCACGATCCAGCACGACACCGGCCAGTTCGATGCGCTCCTCGATCACGGGCTCTTCCTCGCCGCTTGGCATCGTCATTGCGGCACGGCGCAGGACGGCGCGCACGCGCGACCGCAACTCACGCATCCCAAACGGTTTCGTGATGTAGTCGTCGGCGCCGAGTTCGAGCCCAACTACCTTGTCGACCTCATCATCGAGCGCGGTCAGCATGATGATCGGGACGGTCGAGGCCGTACGGATTTCCTTGCAGACGTCGTGTCCCGATCCGTCGGGGAGCATGACGTCGAGCAGGATCGCATCGGGCGAATAGCGTGCGAAGGCTGCGAGTCCAGTCGTGGCCGTACCAGCCACGACAACGGTGTACCCGTCGCGTTCGAGCGCGTGCGTCAGCAACTCCTGCAGAGACTCCTCGTCATCGATGATCAAGACCACAGGCGGATTCTGCACAGGCCAATGCTACCGTCAGCAGGCCTGTGGTTAACCAGCATGGCAGTGTGCAACCGGTTTGGGTCCCGCGCGGAGGCGCCGGACGAGCGCTTCGCATTGCCTTTATCGTCCCGCCGCTGCTTGCTTTTATGATCCTGTTGGTCAGTGTTCGCACGCCTGCTGGACCATCCGCGACGCTTACTGTGGCACCGAGTTTTGACGGTATCCACGCTGCTGCCTATGCACGCGAGTTGGCCGAATTGGCACCAGATCGTGCGCCAGGAACCCTGACGGCCAAGCAGGCTGCGGACAAGGTCGCAGGCTCGCTCGCCGAGGCGAGTGGTGAAACCGTCCAGCGGTCGTCGTTTCGCGCGCCAGGAGCACGGGGGGTGGACGTGACGATGGAGAATCTCTGGGTCGTTGAGTCGGGTGTCTCTGACGAGGCGGTTGTCGTCCTTGCGAACCGTGACGACGTGACGCCCGGCCCAGGGCTCAACGACAACGCGACGGGTACGGCGGCGATCGTCGAGTTGGCGCGCGATCTGTCGGGGGTGGAGCGCGCACGGACGTTGGTGCTGGCGTCGACCGATGGTGGCACTGTCGGGCAGGCGGGCAATCAGCACCTGCTCAATCAGTTGTATGCCGCTGGGCTGCGTCCAGTCGCGGTGGTGTCCCTTGCTGCGATTGGGTCGGGGACCGATGTGCTGCCGATTCGGTTTGCTGGCTTGGGTGGTGTGCGGACGCCAGAGACCCTCCTACGGGGTCTCGAAGAGTCGATTGCAAGCCAACCGGCGGCCGGCGAGGCCAGCCCGGCGAGTCCGATCGCCCAGGTGCTTGATCTGATTGCGCCGGTCACGCCAGCGGGCGCGCAAGTGCCGTTTCTTGATGCTGGTATCGCTGCCATTCAGCTTGGTGATGGCGATGGTGGTGTCGGTGTTGCCGCGATCGATGAGGGTCGCCTCGGCGCGGTCGGTGCCGCGGTCGGCACACTGCTTGTCCGTCTTGACGCCGAGCCGCGCCCGTCGCCGCCAAGCGGCGTCTATGTCGCCGTCTCGGGCCGTGTCATTCCTGGCCGAGCGATTGCTCTGCTCGCGATTGCGCTCTTGGTCGGCCCACTGTTCGCGGCCGGACGGGTGTTGCTGAGGGGGCGCCCGTCACGTGCTGGCTGGAGTGCTGCCTTGATCGTCGCGGCGATTGGCACCGTGCCGGGCATTGCGACGGTCCTGATTGCGCGAGCCACGGATCTCGCGGGCGCGATCGACACGCCGCCGGGCTCAGGCTGGCCACGGGCCGGTCTCGTGGCGGTGCTACTGGTGATTGCCGCGGGTGTCATCACAGTCGCTCTTGCTGTGTACCTCTTGCGCTACCGCTTCCGCGCGCCGCTGCCGCTGGTTGCGGCTCCGGTGATTGGTCTCGGTGCGGCCGTCTTGTTGCTCGCCGGCAGCCCGGCCTCGGTCTTGATTGCCGTACCTGCGCTCTGGGTTTGGGCGCTGATCGCCCGACCTGTCGCGTTTGTGCCACGCGCTGTGTGGAGCCTCGGACCTGTGGCGACTATTGGCCTCCTGATCTTCTTGCTACGTGGAGCCGATCTTGCGACGCTGGTCGGCGCGGCCGGCACCGGCTCGTTGCCCGCCGCGCTCGTGGTTGGCGGCTCGGTGCTGGTCGGTGCGGCGGTCGTCGGTGCGCTCGCCTCAGAGGCCTAGGCGGTGGGCTGGATGTCCTAATGGGGTCAGGCCCCTTTTGGACATCCGAACCACCCTTCCTAGGCGAGCGGGTGCGTCATGTCGACCGGGACAACCCACTCGGCGTACTGCTCGGGCGTGACCAGCTCGAGGGCAGTGGCGGCCTCGATCAGTGTCGTGCCATCGTGATGCGCCTTCTTAGCGATCTTGGCGGCGTTCTCGTAGCCAATGTGCGTGTTGAGTGCAGTCACGAGCATCAGTGATGCGTTCAGGTTGCGCTCCAGCGTCTCCCGGTTCGGCTCGATACCGACGGCGCAGCGGTCGTTAAACGATCGGCAGGCTGCTGCGATTAGCTCGGCCGACTCGATCACGTTCCAGACCATTACCGGCTTGTAGACGTTGAGCTGGTAGTCGCCCTGCGTACCGGCAAAGGCGACGGCGGCATCGTTGCCGAAGACCTGTACGCAGACCATCGTCAGTGCCTCACACTGCGTCGGGTTGACCTTGCCTGGCATGATCGACGAGCCCGGCTCGTTCTCCGGAATCGCGATCTCGCCAATGCCAGCGCGAGGGCCGGAGGCGAGGCGGCGTACGTCGTTCGCCATCTTCATCAGCGCGCCTGCGAGTGTGCGCTCGGCCGCCGACGCGTTGACCATCGCGTCGTGCGACGACAGTGCCTTGAACTTGTTCTCGGCCGAGTAAAAGGCGTAGCCCGTCTCCTCGCCCATGTACTTCGCGGCGAGGTCGCCGAACTCAGCATGCGCGTTGAGCCCTGTGCCGACGGCGGTGCCGCCGATCGCCAATTCGAGCAGGCCATCGATCGCGCGGCGAATGGTGGCGAGAGCATCGTCGATCTGTGAGACCCAAGCCGAGATCTCTTGGCCGAGGGTGACCGGCGTCGCGTCTTGCAGGTGCGTGCGGCCAATCTTGACGACGGCCGCATACTCCTTGGCTTTCGCGTCGAGCGTGTCGCGCAAGAGCGTGACACTCGGGATCAGCACCTGGTCGAGGACCTCAACCGCGGCGATGTGCATGGCGGTCGGAAAGGTGTCGTTCGAGGATTGGCCACGGTTGACGTGGTCGTTCGGATGCACCGGGGTCTTCGAGCCCATCACGCCTCCGGCAACCTCGATCGCGCGGTTCGAGATGACCTCGTTGACGTTCATGTTCGACTGCGTGCCCGACCCGGTCTGCCAGACGACGAGCGGGAAGTGATCGTCAAGCTGGCCAGAGATCACCTCGTCGGCAGCTGCGATCACCATGTCGGCGATGTCGGGGGGCAGTTGATCAAGGTCTTTGTTGGCGCGCGCAGCCGACTTCTTCAGCACACCGAGCGCGCGAATGATCGGACGATCCCAGTGGTACGTACCGATGCCGATCTGAAAGTTGTCAATCGAACGCTCGGTCTGAGCGCCCCAATAGCGGTCGGTGGGCACGTTGACTTCGCCCATGCTGTCTGTCTCGACTCGATATTCCGTCATGGTCGCCTCTTCGATTCGGATCTGCGTTGGCACCGTAGCGCGATGCGCGCCGGCGTCGGGCGGATCCCCTACGTGGCACGACGTTACGTCAACGGGACGGCGTCGACGATCGTGCCGGCAGGGAGTTCACCCGCGCCCGTTGGAATCAGTGCGAGCGCGTTGGCGCGGGCCGCCCGTGACAGTTGGTGCGAGGCGCCGGCGCCGAGAGGTTCGAGGCGATCAGCCTCGAGGAGCATCGGGATGGCGCGTAGGCGACCCGGTAGTTGGGCGATTGGCGAGACCAATTCGGCACGTACCGTGACGGGCTCGGGGGTATCGCCGAGCATGGCTCGGACGGCTGGGATGAGTAGAAGATGCAGCCCGACGAGGCACGAGAGCGGATTGCCAGGGAGACCGGCGACGAGCGTCCCGTCGGGGGCCGAGCCACACCAGACGGGCTGTCCCGGTTGCGTGGCGATTCGCCAGAACAGTTCGCTGACGCCAAGTTCGAGCAACGCGGGCTTGACGTGATCGCGCGGTCCGACCGAGACGCCGCCCGTCGAGACGACGAGATCGGCATCCGTGAGGGCGGCAGTAAACGCGGCACGGGTCGCTTCGGCCGTGTCGGCCACGTTGTCAATGCGGACGATCTCGCAGCCAGCCGCGGCGAGCGTGGCGCCGACCAGTACAGAGTTCGACTCGTGGATCTGGCCGCGCTGGAGCAGTGTTCCCGGTGGGACGAGCTCGTCGCCTGTCGTCAGCACAACAACGCGGGGTCGACGAATGCAGGCAACGCTGGTCAGTCCGAGACCAGCAACCGCTGAGGTCGCGAGCGGGGTCAGACGCGTGCCGGGTTGGAGGACGATGTCACCAGCCTGGACGTCGGCACCAACGTGTCGCACAAAGTCGCCGCTCGCGATGGGCTCGGTGGCGGTGACGAGGTCGGCGACAACGTCGACGCGTTCGATTGGCACCACCGCATCGGCTCCGTCGGGCAGCACCCCACCCGTGGCGATCGCCGCGGCACTACCCGACACGAGGGGTGCGGGATTATCGCCAGCAAGAATCTGTGCGGAGATTGGCCACGGGCCGACCGATCCCGCCCGCACGGCATAGCCATCCATTGCCGAGTTGGCGTGCGTGGGGAGGCTGTGAGGTGCCACGACCGCTACCCCAACTGTTCGCCCGGCGAGTTCTGCAAGCGCCACGGCTTCCGTGTCGAGCAGTCGCACAGCGGCGATTACGCGCGCCCGTGCCTCGTCGATCGGAATGCGTTTGTGGGGGAGGTCAGTGGTCATGTTTCGGTGAACGTTACGAGTCTGGCTCGTCGGTCATGGTATACAGCGATGATGCTCGCGCCTAACCGTCCGCCTGGAACTCGACCATGACTGAACCCATCGCTGGACGCTACCGCCCTGTCGCCCCGTTGCCAGCCCTCGGTGGCGTGGCGCGTGAGCTCGCAGTAGACCAGGTCGCCGACCATCGTGTGGCCATTGCCCGTATCGCGGGTGGAGCCCAGACTGCTGCGGTCGAACGGCTACTCGAGGCACACAAAGCCGCCCGTCAGGCCAGCCTCGCGCCGGTGCTCGACGTGCTGCGTCTTGACGACGACACGATCGTCCAGGTCGAGGCGCAGGCCGACGGTCCACTGTTGAGTGGTGCTGTGATGCTGCCGCAGGCAAGCGCGGTGCTAGTCGCCGCGGATGTCGCCGATGCGCTCGCGGCGCTTCACGCGGCCGGGCTGGTGCACGGCGGGCTCGTGCCCGACGCGGTCGTGCTCGATGCATCTGGACGACCCGTTGTGATGGGCGCCTGCCTGGCGATGGCCGCGGCGATCGCGACTGGCGTACCTGCCCCGACGGCAGCCGATGACATGCGTGCGCTGGGGGCGATTCTCTATCTATTGGTCACGGGGCGTGAGGCGACGCAGCCGCCAGCATCGCCGGCCAGCCTCACAGCGGACATCACACCCGCGCTGAATGGTCTAATACTCGCGCTCCTCTCCGATCAGGCACGCCGCCCACCACCGCCCGCCGCACTGGTCGCGGAGCGTCTACGCGTGCTGGCCGGTGTGGAGTTGCCGATCGACCTGATGCCCGCTCCGGTGCCATCCCCACCACTACCGATGACGCCGCGCCGTGGTATCTCAGACGCCGGAATTGCCGCCATCGTTGGTGGTATTGCGCTCTTGGCGATCGTGCTCGCCGTCGCTGCCATCAACGGCGGCGACCTGCTCAACGACGATTCGACGTCAGACTCCGGGACGACTGCGAAGATTCCAACCTTCACGTTGCCCGCGGCCGATTCGCTGATCTTGACGGTGACGGGCGACGCGCTGCCGCTGCCCGGCGTCGTCACCGACACTGGCGTGATCGAGACCGCACCTGTCGATACCTTCGAGGTCTTCACCGAACCGGTCGAGCCCGTGCCCACAGTGACCGACACGGCGCCTATGGATCCGGGAACGCTGACTGCTCCCGAGATGACGCTGGAAATCGGCTAGGTGTGTGACCGGCAGGTTCCGGTCTCATCGACACCGTTGGCTGCTGGGCGCACGACGGACTATGCGCCCGCCTGTCGACGGGGAGGCGCAGAAGCCGCACGACCTCGCCTACCCTTCTAGGGTGTTCCCTGAGAGCCGACCACGCCGCAATCGCCGCACGCCTGGGCTCCGCGCCCTGTTGCGTGAGACCACGCTGACACCCGCGCAACTGATCCTGCCGCTGTTCGTGCTGCCTGGTGAGGGGCGCTGCGAGCCGATTGGCGCACTGCCCGGCGTCGATCGTGTGACGCCCGACCTTGCCGCCGAGCTCGCCGTTGAGGCCGCCGCGCTTGGTGTCAGCGGCGTCTTACTGTTTGGTCTACCCGACCAGAAGGATGCCGAGGGTACCTCGGCTTGGGATCCCGACGGTCCCACGCCGACGGCGGTGCGAGCGATTCGTTCGGCGGCGCCGGACCTCGTGATCGCAACCGACGTCTGTCTCTGCCAGTACACGAGCCACGGTCACTGCGGACTCGTGGGTCCGAACGGCGAGATCCTCAACGACGCTTCGCTGCCGGCGCTTGCTCGTGCGGCCGTCGCGCACGCCCGCGCCGGCGCCGACCTCGTCGCACCCTCCGACATGTTCGATGGTCGCATTGGTGTTATCCGCGATGCGCTCGACGAAGAGGGCTTCGCCGAATCCGTCGGCATCCTCGCCTACTCCTCAAAGTTCGCCTCTGCTCTCTACGGGCCGTTCCGCGACGCCGCACACTCGACACCCGCGGCCGGCGATCGACGCTCGCACCAGCTCGATCCAGCCAACCGGATCGAGGCCGTCCGCGAGGGGCTGATCGACGAAGAAGAGGGGGCAGACATGTTGATGGTCAAGCCCGCAATAACCGCGCTCGATGTGATTTCTGACCTCTCGCAACAGAGCGATCTGCCCGTGCTCGCGTACCAGGTATCGGGCGAGTACGCGATGCTGCGCCACGCCGCTGATGCGGGCGCCTTCGCCTTCGACGCGGCGATGCTCGAGTCGCTGCTTGCGATCCGCCGTGCGGGCGCACGCGCGGTCATCACCTACAGCGCCTCAGACGTTGCGCGATGGCTGGCGTAGACATCGCCTCGCGGGTCGACCGCATCGTCGAGTTGGCTGCGCAGAGCAGTGACGTCTGGGCGCGCTCTGTGCTCGCTCCGTCCGAGCGCGACGGTGCCGAAGTGTTCGGACCGATCGCCGGTGACGCCTTTGCGGACGGTGTCGAGACGATCTACGAGGGTTACCTTGTGCACCACGCGCCACGCGGCCGTGTCTTTGCGGCACCAGACCGCGAGCAGGGGCTCTTGCTCGGCGACTACCTCTACGCCACTGGTCTCGTGCAGGTCTGTGCCGCAGGCGATGTCGAGGCGATTGCCGCACTCGCCGACCTCGTCTCCTTGGCCGCCCATCTGCGGGCGGAGGGGGGAGTGATCGTCGATGCCGAGTTGTGGCTCGCGACAGTCCGCCACCTCGCCGGCCCGCGCGATCAGTCACTCTCCGAGGCGCGCGAGGCATTGCGCACGGGCGATCCCACCCGCCTCTCTCGACTGGTTGCTGACGTGGACGCTGTTGGTCCGCTGGCAGAGCACCGACGCCTGATGAGGGATGCCCGATGAATGGCCCGAAGGACCTCCGCGACTGGATCGCGCTCTTGCGTCGCGAGGGCGAACTGGTCGAGATCACGCAGGAGGTCGACCCCTACCTCGAGATTACGGAGATCGCCGATCGTTCACTCAAGGGCGGTGGCCCGGCGCTCCTCTGTAGCAACGTCAAGGGGTCGAGGATTCCGCTGCTGATCAACCAGTTCGGTACCGAGCGGCGCATGCTGCTCGCGCTCGGTCGAGACGAGTTCGATTCGATTGGCGACGAGATCGGCGAACTGCTTGACCTCAAGCCCCCAGAGGGACTCAAAGACAAGGTCCAGGCGCTCCGCCGCCTGAAGGGCGTTGCGGATGCGCGTCCGAAGGTCGTGCGCTCTGGCGCCTGCCAAGAGATCGTCTGGCCCGAGCCGGATCTGGATCTCCTGCCGATCCAGTTCCAATGGCCCAACGATGGCGGTCCCTACATGACGCTGGCCAACGTGATCACCAAGGATCCGGTCACCGGCGGTCGCAACGTGGGCATGTACCGGTTGCAGAAGCACGGCAAGCACGAACTCGGCCTGCACTGGCAGATGCATAAGGATGCTGCTGCCGACCATCGCGAAGGCGAGGGGCGCATGGAGGTCGCGCTCGCGCTCGGCACCGATCCGATCACGACCTACTCGGGTTCGATGCCGCTGCCAAAGCACATCGATGAGTACATGATTGCTGGCTGGCTGCGAGATCAACCAATCGAAGTGGTCCAGTGCAAGACCGTCGACCTGCAGGTGCCGGCCAATGCAGAGATCATCATTGAGGGCTACTGCGTACGGGGCGAGACGAAGCCGGAGGGACCGTTTGGTGACCACACGGGCTACTACACGCCCGTCGACGATTTTCCCGTCATGCACGTGACGGCGATCACGTCGCGCCGCGACCCGATCTATCCGTCGATCGTGGTTGGTCCGCCGCCCTGCGAGGACCTCTGGCTCGGCAAGGCGACCGAGCGGATCTTTCTCCCGGCCGTGCGCGTCACGCTCCCCGAGGTAGTCGATTACGACATTCCCTACGCCGGCACGTTTCATAACTGTGTGATCGTCTCGATTCAGAAGCGCTTCCCCGGGCATGCGCAGAAGGTGATGAGTGCGATCTGGGGTACGGGTCTACTGTCGTTGACGAAGGCCGTGATCGTGGTCGACGAGTGGGTCGACGTGCACAACTACACCGAGGTCGTCTGGCAACTCGGCGCCAACGTCGATCCTGCTCACGACATTCTGATGTCCTACGGTCCGATTGATCAGCTCGACCATGCTGCCCGCATCAAGGCGCTCGGAGGAAAGATCGGTTTCGATGCGACGGCGACGTGGGAGGGCGAAGGGTATGCGCGCGGCTGGCCCGAGGTCAACCGGATTCCCGCTGAGGTCAAGGCACAGGTCGATGCGCGGTGGGCCTCGTTTGGGATTGATCTACCGGGGAGCGTCCGCTAGATGACCGTTCCGGGGACAACGCTGGGTATGCTCGCAGGCGGACGTGACGACTGATGATTCTGCCTGAGGAAATGGTAAGCGTGCAACGCACCGACGAGGAATGGCGTCAGGTACTGACGTCAGAGCAGTACGCCGTGCTTCGGCAGCAAGGCACCGAGCCCCCATTTACCGGCGCCTATGTCGATCATCACACGCCGGGCGTCTACGCCTGTGCGGGCTGCGGAACCGAGCTGTTCCACTCGGACGACAAGTTCGACTCTGGCACAGGCTGGCCCAGCTTCACGCGCCCTGTGCTCGACGACAACGTTGCCGCCCGCGAGGATGTCACGCATGGCATGCGCCGCATCGAGGTCGTCTGCAAGAACTGCGGCGGCCACCTTGGACACGTCTTCCCCGATGGTCCCGGTCCGACGGGAATGCGCTACTGCATCAATTCGTGTTCGCTGAATCATGTCGAAACGAGTCCGAAATGAATGATTCGAGGATTGTGCGATTCGTGGCGATTTTGACATCCCGAGGGCAACACCCCCAAGATACCTTTGTGACTGAAGGGATTGAACGTGGCTGATCGCAAGACTGAGCGCGCCGGAGCAGCGTCGTATTCGGATCCAGCGGACCCGCGCGCGATCATCAGCCGCAGCAAATTCTTGACCGGTGCCACTGTCGGTCTAGGTGGCGTGATCGGCATTGCGGTTGCCGTCCCAGTCGTCGGCTTCCTGCTTGGCCCCTCGTTTGAGACGCAGGATTGGTACTGGGCGAGTTTCGGTCCCGTCGACAACAAGAACTTTAAAGAGGGCACCTACGAGCCGGTTATCTTCGAGCGCGGCAAGCTCGGCGAGCTCGATCGTCGCGTCGCCTACGTGCGTCGCGATGGTGCCGAAGAGTTCACGATCATCTCCAACGTCTGCATGCATCTGGGTTGCCCCGTGCAGTTCAAGGCGACAAACTTCGCCTGCCCGTGCCATGGTGGCCAGTACGACACGGAGGGCATCGTCACAGCCGGCCCGCCTGTACGCCCGCTCAACCGCTTCGAGTACAAGGTCGACGGCGGCATGCTCTATGTCGGCCGCCCCTTCGCGACGCAAGATGTTGACGGCAAAGTCGTCATGACCGACACCTTCAAGCTACCCGGCGAGCCCGTTGGTGGGCTGCTCGGCTGGCTCTACCCATCCCCGTCCTGAGGCAGGAAAACACGATGTCTACATTGTTGCCGCCACCGAAGGAAATCGCGATGATGCCGGTCGACTGGGTCGAGGAGCGCTCCGGCGCGATCTCGTTCGGCAAGTTCATGCTCTTCCGCAACGTTCCCAAGGACATCTCGTGGCTGCAGACGCTCGGCTCGGCGCTGATCACCGTCTTCATCTTGCAGAGCACCACCGGCATCCTCTTGGCGATGTACTACCAGCCCGATCCGGACACCGCTTGGAGCACGATCCAGTGGATCACCAACGACGCCACGCTCGGCTGGCTTGTGCGCGGTATGCACAAGTGGGGCTCGTCCATAATGGTCGTGCTGCTCTTCTTGCACATGGGACGCACGTTCCTCTTTGGCGCCTATAAGTATCCCCGCGAGATGACGTGGATCACGGGAGCGATCATCTTCATCCTCGTGATGGGTATGTCGTTTACCGGCTATCTGCTGGTCTTTGACGAGCGGGCCTACTGGGCCACGATCGTCGGCGTCAACATCAACGGCACGGCACCGATCCTCGGACCGGCGCTCTCGTACATCCTGATGGTCGGCCCAGAGATCAGCACATACACGCTTTCGCGCTTCTACTCGCTGCACATGCTCGTCCTGCCGAGCGCGATCGGCGGACTGATCTTCCTGCACATGCTGCTCGTCGTCCGGCTCGGCGTTACATCGCCGCCGTGGTCGCGCATGCAGCCGACCGAGGATGACGTCTAATGCCACGCCTCACTGCCCGCGAGCGCCGCGAGGGATACCAGCGCGAATACGCCTTCCAGAAGCGTCACGGTAAGCCGTTCTTCCCGAATGCTGTCTTCCACGACACGATCGTCAGCCTGATCGTCGTAGCGTTGATCATGGGGCTGACGATTCTCTGGTACGCACAATTTGGGCCGGTTTCGGCTGATCCGACAGCTGAGCGCGTCGGTGGTCTGCTCGGACCCGCCTACGAGGCCAAGGCCGATCCGGGTGTGCTGGGCTACCACCCGCAGCCGGACTGGTACTTCTTCTTCCTGTTCGAGTTGCTGCGCATCTTCAAGACGCCTCAGCTGCTGATCGTCGGCACGATCATCATTCCGACGATCTGGATGGTGCTCTTGATCGGCTGGCCGTTCATCGACCGCAACCCCGATCGTCGGCTCTCGCGCCGTCCGATCGCGCTCGCAATCGGCGTGATGGTGCCGGTCGTGCTCTTGACGTTGACCTTCTACGGCTCGAAGGCTCCAGGCGTGGGTGGTGCGGCGTCAACCGAGCCGGGTGCAGCCGCCTTTGCGGGTGGCGCCTGTTCGACGTGCCACGTACTCGCCAACGCGGGTACTGCCGGCAACGTAGGACCAGTGCTAGACGATGCCAAGCCCGACTACGCGACAGCCCTCAAATTGATTACGAATGGCCAGGGTGGCATGCCTTCCTTTAAGGCCACCTATACCGAGGATGAGATCTCGTGTCTCGCAGGCTATGTGGCTACTTGGTCGGCTGCGGTTGGCGAGACGCCAGGGCCGAATGCGGACACCGCGAAAGAGACCTATCCCGCGTCGTGCGAGAAGGCCGGCGGCCTCTTTACTGGCACCGCCTCGAGTGCGGCCGGTCCCTAGACGCGCCAGCAGTAGACGTTTTTGATGGTGATGACGGCCGGGTTGCTGCACCCGGCCGTTCGTCGTTTTGGGGTGGCTGGTACGGCTGGGTCGGCAGACCGGCACCTTGGGGGGCAGCCAGACGGCAACCGGCAGCGAATCACCTAGCGGGGCAAACACCCGTGCTGTCGTATTCTGCACGTATCACCCGTTTCTGACTATGCGAGTCTTCCTCGGAATAACCGGCGCCTCTGGCGCACCCTATGCCGCCCGCGTGCTCGCGGGGCTGGTCGCCGCGGGGGCTGAGGTTGGCGTTTGTGCCTCGAAGGCCGCTGGCGAGGTAATCGCGTGGGAGGTCTATCGCGACCGTTCGATCCCCGGCCCAGAGGCGATCCAGCGTCTGCTCGCCGACTACGGCGGCGATGGCACCACGCTGTACGGCGACGAGGACTGGTTCTCGCCCTACGCCTCAGGTTCTGCCAAGGTCGATGCGTACGTGATCTGCCCGTGCTCGATGGCGACCTGCGGCACGATCGCCTCGACGAGCCAGGCCAACCTGATCCATCGCGCAGCCGGTGTCGCACTCAAGGAGCGCCGCAAGTTGATCATCGTCCCGCGCGAGTCACCACTGTCCCTGCTGCATCTCCGCACGCTGACGACGCTGGCCGAGGCAGGCGCGATTATCGCCCCCGCAATGCCCGTCTTCTATACCCACCCCGACACGCTAACGGACGCGATCGATTTCGTCGCGGGCCGCGTGCTCGATCTCTGCGGCATCGACAACGAGTTGTTGCCCCGCTGGGGAGCCGACGCGTGAGCGACAGCAACCTCCCCGTCAAGTACAGCGCTGAAAGCGGCACGCTGCCACCAGAACGAGTGCAGGCGATGTTCGATCGCATTGCCCGTCCGTACGACGCGATGAATCGCGTGATGACGGCGGGTCTCGACGTTCGTTGGCGTCGTCTTGCGGCCGATGCGACTGGGGTTGGCACGGGCGCGAGCGTGCTCGACTGCTGCTGCGGCACGGCCGACCTGACGCTCGAGCTCGCCAAGCGCGTCGGCCCGAGCGGTGAGGTGATCGGACTCGACTTTGCGGAGCGCATGCTCGATCGTGGACGCATCAAGATCGCCAAGCGTGGTGTCGACCAGGCAACGCTCCTCCACGGCGATGCGCTGGACCTGCCCTTCGAAGACGACCGCTTTGCAGCAGCCACAGTGGCCTTCGGTATTCGCAACGTTGCCGATCTAGGTCGCGGCTTTCGCGAACTTGTTCGTGTCGTCCGTCCGGGTGGCAAGGTTGTCTGCCTCGAGATTACGACGCCCGAGTCGGGTGTCGCCTCCGCGTTCCACTCGCTCTGGTTCGATCGCCTCGTGCCCGGCGTCGGGCGGCTCGTCGACAAACAGAACTCGGCCTACACCTACCTTCCCGCCTCGGTCAAACGCTTTCCGGGTACTACACGGCTCGCGCACGTGATGTACGAGGCCGGCCTCGACGACGTGCGCTTTCGCACACTCGGTGGGGGCATCGTGGCGCTGCATGTGGGAACGGTCCTTCGGAGTGCTGCGTGAGTACCATCACCTACAGCGACCTGCTCGCACTGCCGGGTATTAGTGACTACCTCAAGCGGGTCGAGCAGAGGCTCGCAGCCGATGTTGCTTGGGTCGGCGGCTCGACCGCCGCGACAGCCGCCGAGACGCTCGCGGCTGGTGGCAAACGCCTGCGCCCCCTGCTCGTGTTGCTCTCGTCGCCTGCCGCCGGACAGTCTGCGGAGAACCTCGTCCGGGCTGGTAGTGCAGTCGAGCTCGTACACATGGCGACACTCGTCCACGACGATGTGCTCGACCACGCCTCGCTGCGCCGGGGACGCCCGACCGTCTGGGCCCAGCACGGCGATCGGATCGCGGGCGCTACCGGCGACTTCCTGTTCGCACGTGCCTTTGCGGTTCTCGCCGAGACGAACGATATGGAGAGTCTTGCCCTGCTGGCTCAAGCGGCGCTTGGCCTGTCGGAAGGGGAGGCCCTGCAGATGCTGCAGACGCGCCGACCCGAGACGACGCCGGAGCAGTACTTCGAGCGCTGCACGCTCAAGACAGGGCGTCTATTCGCGGCGGCCTGTGGGCTCGGTGGTCGCCTGGGCGGGCTCGGCGACGCCGATGCAGAGGCGCTGGCCGAGTATGGGCGCCTGCTCGGACTCGCCTTCCAGGTTTCCGACGACATCCTCGATTGTGACGGTCTCTCTGCGACGACCGGCAAGGTGCTCGGGACAGACCTGATCGGCGGCACGGCCACGCTACCGCTGCTCTACGCCGCGCGTGCCGACGCCGAGGTTGCTGAGGCCTTGCGGCACGAGCCGGCGCCTGCAGCCGTGCTTCCGCTGTTGGCGCGCGTCGGCGAGTTGGGTGCGCTTGACGAGGCACGCGACACTGCACGAGAGCTTGTTCGGACGGCTGAAGAGGCCCTCGATTTGATCACCGGCGACCTCGACACAACACCCCTGCGGATGGTCGTCCGCGGTGTTGTCGACCGCGATACATAGAACACTACTGAGGAAAATCTGGCATGGCAACCATCACGCGCAACACGGAACTCAAAGAGATTCGCGAGAAGGTTGTCGCGGGCGAGCGCCTCGATCTCGACGACGGTATTACGCTGCTCGAGTCGCACGACGTGCTCGAACTTGGTGCTCTTGCCGACCTTGCACGCCGCCAACGCGGCGGTACTGACGACGTCTTCTTCGTCAACAATCTGTACCTCAACTACACGACGATTTGTCGTGTCAAGTGCAAGTTCTGCGCCTTCGCACGCACGTCGAAGCAGGCCGACGCCGTGATGTGGGACATCGACGACCTCGTCGCGCATGCCCAAGAGGTTCGTTCGACGCAGGACTTTACCGAGATCCACATGGTCGGCGGCGAGAACCCGCACCTCGATTTTCAGTACTACGTCGATATCACTAAGGCACTCAAGAAGGGCCTGCCGGGCGTCGACCTCAAACTCTTTACTGCCTCCGAGATTCATCACATGACACGCACCTCCGACCTCAACCATGAGGAGGTACTGCGTGCCCTGATTGACGCGGGGCTCGACACGCTGCCTGGGGGTGGCGCCGAGGTCTTCTCGCCGCGCGTGCGCAAGATCATCGCGCCGGGCAAGGAACCGGGTGCGCAGTGGCTCGAGACGCACCGGATCGCGCACAGCCTCGGCCTCAAGACGCACTGCACAATGCTCTACAACCACGTCGAGACGTACGAGGAGCGCATCGAGCACCTGCTCGCGCTGCGCGAATTGCAGGACGAGACGGGAGGGTTTATGGCCTTCATTCCGCTTCCGTTCCACCCGCAGAACACCGTCTTCGAACGCCGCGGCTGGAAGTTCTCGACCGGTCAAGACGACCTCAAGATGATCGCCGTCTCGCGCCTCATGCTCGACAACATCGAGCACGTCAAGGCGTACTGGATCATGATCTCCACGCCGCTCGCCCAGGTTGGCCTGTCGTTCGGTGCCAATGACATTCAGGGCACCGTCGTCGAGGAGAAGATCGCCCACGCTGCGGGCGCCGTTACGCCGACCGAGGAGAAGGTCGCCGACCTCGTCCGTGTCATTCAGGAGGCCGGTAAGGTCCCCGTCCAGCGCGACACGTTCTACAACGAGTTACGGCGGTGGGATCGGTGAATCCCCTGCGCGTCGGTCGGGTTGATTTCATCAACACCTTCCCGCTGGCGTGGTCACTTGAGCACCGACTCGAGCCGCGCATGATCAAGGAGACACTGGCCGTACCGACGAGACTCAACGAGTTGTTGGCGGCGGGCGAGCTGGACGTCGCCAACGTCTCTAGCATCGCCTACGCCCACAACGCGGCTGACTGGGTGCTCTTGCCCAGCGTCTGTATCGCCTCTGAAGGCGAGGTCGACTCGGTCAATCTCGTCACCGATGTTCCGCTACCGGCGATCACTTCCATCGCGGTGACGAGCAAGAGTGCCGCGTCCGTGGCGCTTGTTCAGGTGTTGTTTCCCAACGTCGAGCTGCGGGCTGAGGGTGTGCAGGCCGACGCCACGCTCCTGATTGGTGATGAGGCCTTGCGCTCGGCGATCGAAGACCCCACGCCGCACCACGACCTTGGCGCACTCTGGTTCGAGCAGACCGGGCTACCGATGGTGTTTGCCGTCTGGGCCGCGCGCCGAACCGTCGCAGTCGAACGCCTGCTCGCCCTTGATCACGCGCTCGCCTCAGCAGTTGCTGATGCCTCAGAGCACGCTGCGTTGGTCGCCGAGGCTGCTGCCGAGCGCTACAGCTTCCCGGCTGGATTCCTCGCCCGCTACTTCGAACACCTTCACTACGGCTTTAGCGACCGCAAGCGCGAGGGATTGCAGCGATACTTCGCACTAGCCGCAGAAGCGGGCATCATCGATTCGGCTCCCGACCTCGAATTTGCGGGAGCAACGCAAGGAGTAAGGGGCTAATGGCCGTCGTCGATTCCACGCGAACCGTCACCGAGATTCTCGATCGCGTGGTCACGGGTGAGCGGTTGTCCGATGCTGACGCACTGACGTTGATGCAGTCGCGCGACCTCGTCTCGATCGGTGCCGCCGCAAATCAGATTCGTAATCGCAAGGCGAATCCGGGTGAGGTCACGTACATCGTCGATCGCAATATCAACTACACGAATGTCTGCGTGACGGACTGCAACTTTTGTGCCTTCTACCGTAAGCCGGGTGACACGCGGGAAGGCTACGTGCTGCCAAAGCGCATCATCTTCGCGAAAATCGAGGAGACGATCGCGGTCGGTGGCACCGGCTGTCTGATGCAGGGTGGCCATAACCCCGAGTTGTCGATCGAGTGGTACGAGGATCTCTTCCGAGACATTAAAGAGCGCTATCCGAAGTTCCACCTGCACGCTCTGTCGCCGCCCGAGGTGACGTACATCTCGCGCCGTGCGAACCTGACGATCGCCGACACGCTCTCGCGCCTACGCGACGCGGGCCTCGACTCGGTGCCGGGTGGTGGTGGCGAAGTCCTCGTCGATCGCGTGCGCAAGATCCTTGCTCCCAAGAAGACGAAGAGCGACGAGTGGCTCGAGGTGATGCGCCAGGCACATCGCCAGGGCATGTCGACGTCCGCCACGATGATGTACGGCCATGTGGAGACGCTTGAGGAGCGTGTCGAGCATTTCCGACGCCTGCGCGATCTGCAGGACGAGGTCCCCGGCTTCCGCGCGTTCATCTCGTGGACGTTCCAGCCCGACAACACCGAGCTCGGCAAGACCGTCAACCAGACGCCAACTTCGTTTGAGTACCTGTTGGTACAGGCCGTCTCACGCCTCTACTTCGACAACATTCCGCATATCCAGTCGTCGTGGGTGACGCAAGGAATGAAGATCGGCCAGGTCGCACTGCATTTTGGCGCCGACGATCTCGGCTCAGTGATGCTCGAGGAGAATGTCGTTTCGAGTGCCGGTACGACACACCGTGCCACGAGCGAGGACTTCTGCCGGATCATTCGCAATGCGGGCTATAAGCCGATCCAGCGCGACACGTACTATCGGGTCGTCAACGACGATCCGGAGGCGTCGTTGCGTGGGGGGACATGACAAACCGGGGTTTGTGGTGTCCCCCTACAACGACATCAAGGACCTACTCGACACAACGTTCGGGGGGACACCACAAACCCCGGTTTGTCATGTCCCCCCACGCAACGCTAGCGGTCTTCGATGCGCAGAAATGGCGCGCTCTGGTTCAAGGACAGACTGACCCTGCCCGCCACGAGGCGGATCAGATCGTCACCAAGCAACTCTTTGCGCCAACCCTGTCCAAGCGGCAACGTCGAAAGGTCTTCGTCCGCTACCACGGCCTCGAGGAAACGATCGAGATCGGCGCGATTGGCAACGAGTTCTGGTGCGAGATCAGCGTCGATGCAGCGAATCCGAGCCATCGGCACGGCCAGCGTGGCGACGGTCTCCACCTGCTTAGCGATCCTCTGTGGGACAGAGCGTTCAACCGGCGGAGGTGTGCGTGTCAGACCGTTGGCAACCGCTGCCAGCAGGTCGGCTGTGTCGCGCTCGCCAAGGCTCTTGCCCATCCCGCGAATTTGTTGCAGGTCGCTGGCAGAGCGTGGCATCGCGCGTGCCACTTCGACGACAGTCGGGTCCTTCATCACCCAGCCAGCCGGTTGGTCGCGACGGCGAGCGGAGGTCTCGCGCCAGGCGGCAACGTCGACGAGCACAGCCTGCGCCTGTGGCGATAGGCGGCCACGACGCTGCACCTTGCGCCAGGCGCGCTCGGGGTCGCCCCCAGCGCTATCGACAGAGCAGAAGCGGCGCGTAATCTCGGCGGCCGCCCAGTCGGACCGGCCACGCTCGGCGAGCGATGCGCGGAGCGCTGCAACGAGGGGCACGAGGTAACGGACGTCGTCAGCGGCATACAGCATCTGCGTCTCTTTGAGGGGCCGTCGACTCCAATCGGAGAACGTCTCGTTGTGGTCGAGGCGTACTTTCAAGACAGCCTCTAACAGACGATCGAGGCTGGCGCTCGCGGTCAGACCAACAAAGCCAGCAGCAATCTGCGTATCGAAAACGTTGGCAGGCAGCGTGCCAAAGTGCAGTCCGAAGGCAATCAGATCAGCAGATGGTGCGTGCATCAACTTTTCGACCGCAGGGTCGGCGATCAGCACGCCAAGGGGTTCGAGTGGTGCGCCGGCCAGTGGGTCGATCAGCCAGATTTCGTCGCCAACACCGACCTGCACGAGGCACAGTTGGGGTGCGTACGTCTTCTCCCAGAGGAACTCTGTGTCGAGCGTGCAGGCACCTGCCTGACGGGCGGCAGTAGTGACCTCGTCGACGCCAGCGGCATCCGTAACCATGCGTGGCATCTCCGACACGCCCGTAGCCTACCGCCCCATCCCGGTTCTGGCGGTATCCTGCCGCACATGGGCGTACCACTGATGGATTTGCGCGGCCAATGGGAGCCGCTCCACGGTCGCATTTTGGCTGCGGTCGACGAGGTCATTCGCAGTGGCGTCTTCATCCTCGGGCCGAACGTCAAGGCCTTTGAGGCTGAGACGGCCGCCGACCTTGGCGTTGCCCACGCGGTTGGTGTTGCTAATGGTACGGACGCCCTGATCCTCGCTTTGCGCGCCTACGGGATTGGGTCTGGCGATGAGGTGATCTGCCCGGCCTACACCTTCTACGCGACTCCCGAATCGATCGGTGCTGTCGGCGCCACGCCGGTCTTTGCCGACATCAATGCCAGTACGTATCAGCTCGATCCGGCGGCTGTTGAGGCTGTTGTGACCGAGCGCACGCGCGCGATCATGGCCGTCCATCTGTTTGGCCATCCGGCGCCGCTGGCAGAGTTGCGAGCGATTGCCGATCGGCATAACCTCATCCTGATCGAAGATGCCGCTCAGGCCTATGGTGCGTCGCTCGCTGGTACGCGTTGCGGTGCGATCGGCGACATCGCGACGTTCTCGTTCTTTCCCACCAAGAACCTCGGTGGCTTTGGTGACGGCGGCCTCGTCACGACGAACGATGCCGAGATCGCTGAGCGTATTCGCGAGTTGCGTTTTCACGGTTCGAAGGACAAGCGCACGTTTACGCAGATCGGCATGAACTCGCGGCTCGACGAGTTGCAGGCCGCGATCCTGCGGGTGCTGCTGCCCGAGCTCGCGGGCTGGAACGATCAGCGTCAGGCCGCTGCGGCGCGCTACGCCGAGCTTGGTCTCGACCGTTTCGTCGAGTTGCCTGGCACGGCGCTCGACGCCGATCCGATCTACCACCTCTATGTCGTCCGCTGTCACGATCGTGCGGCCGTCCAGACTGCACTCAAGGCGGCAGAGGTCGGCAACGTTGTCTACTACGACACCCCGCACCACCTCCAGCCCGTCTTCGCGGATCTCGGCTATGCAGTCGGAAGCCTGCCAGAGACAGAGCGTGCTGCCCGCGAGTGTCTGGCGTTGCCGATGCACCCGACGCTGCCCCCGGCCGATCAGGCGACGCTTGTGGGCGCGCTCGAGGCCTCGTTGGCAGCGGTCGCGTAAGGCGCGATGCGCGTCTGGATCGACCTCACCAACGCGCCGCACGTACTGGTGTTGGCTCCGCTGGTACGCGTGCTGGAGGCGCGCGGTGCGACGGTCGAGTTGACGGCGCGCCCCTACGGCCAGACGGCGGAGTTGGCCGCGATGCATGGGCTCGGCGTCGAGGAGATTGGCAGTCATGGGGGGCGTTCGCGGATCGGGAAGGGGCGTGCGGCCGTCGGGCGTGTGCATGCCTTGCGGCGCTGGGCAAAGGGGCGCGAGTTCGACGTGGGGCTCGCGCACGGCTCGACGGACCAGCCTGTTGTGGCGCGTCTACTGGGTTTTCCTGCCGTCACCATGTTCGATTACGAGGGTGCGCGTTTGCAGCACGGCGTCAATTGTCGGCTGGCCTCTCGGGTCCTCGTCCCCGATGCTATTCCCGTTCAGGCGATCACCGTTCATGGTGCTCGCGCCTCACAGGTCGTGCGTTTCCCTGGCCTGAAAGAAGAGTACGCACTGTGGGGCTTCGAGGCCGACTCATCGGTCCGCGACGGCCTTGGTGTGCGGGCCGACGCATTACTCGCGATCATGCGACCACCGCCCGAACTGGCCCTCTATCACCGCATCAACAACCCGCTCTTCGATCAGGTGCTGACAACGCTCTCGGCAGACCCGCGTGTCGACCAGGTGGTCTTGCCGCGCACCGCAGAGCAGGGCGCGGCCGTGCGCGCACTCAACCTACCGCGTGTGATTGTGCCCGACCACGCTGTCGACGCTCGCAGTCTCGTAGCGACGGCCGACCTTGTGATCTCGGCGGGCGGGACGATGAACCGTGAGGCTGTCGTCCTCGGCATACCTGTCTGGACGACCTTTGCGGGCACGCTCGGTGCCGTCGATAGCGCGCTGATTGCGGATGGGCGACTCCAGCAACTGACGCGCGTGGAAGACCTCGTGATTGCTCCCCGCGGGCCAACGGCTGCACCGACGCTGCGTGATCCGGCCCTGCTGGTGGATTTGGCGCTCGCCGGTCTCGTCTGACAGCAGCACCATCAGGTCAGGGTCCGCATTGGTACGCGGACATGACAAGTGCGCACTTGTCATGTCCGCGACCGTTATCGAACCGTCGCCTTGGACGCGCAGGGGATTCGATACGCACCTATAATGATTGCTGATATGCGCTTTCCCTCCTGGCATCGGCTCGGTCACTTAGCTGCCGACGCCGCCGTCGTCGCCGTGGCGTGGTGGCTTGCATTCCAATTGCGTTTCGATGTGATGCCGATCTGGGCGAATACGCTGTTCTGGGCGACGCTGCCATGGGTCGTCGTGCTGACGGTCGCGATCTTCGTACTCAATGGCCTGTACACACGCTGGTGGCGCTACGTCTCGCTGCGCGACGTTCGATTGCTGGTCCGCGCATCGCTGATCGCGGTCGTCGTTGTGGCGCTCTACGCGACGCTGTTTCCCCCGGTCGCAGCGACCCCGCCCCGTGGTGTGCTGATTATTTTCTTCCTCTTACTGCTGCTCGGCACGGTTGGAGTCCGCGCGATTGCCCGCACGATCCTTGAAGGTCGCGGCACGCTGTTCCCACGTGGCCGTGAAGTGCTCGTCGTTGGCGCTGGCGATGCCGGCTCAGTGATCGTTCGGGAAATGCTCGGAAACCGATCGCTCCGGATGACGCCAATTCGGCTCTGCGACGACGATCCCCGCAAGCAGGGCATGCGCCTCCACGGTGTCAAGGTCGATGGCACGACGCACGATCTTGCCGCGATTCTCAAGTCCTCGCCGCCCGACGAGGTTGTGATCGCGATGCCCGGCGCCGATGGTACTGCGCGCCAACGTGTTGTCGACGCGTGTCGGCGTGCCGGCGTGCCAGTCAAGACGCTGCCAGGGCTTTACGACCTGCTCGACGGCGACCCAAACCTGTTGCGACGTCTGCGAGAAGTTCGCGTCGAGGACATCCTCGGGCGTCAGCCGGTCAACCTCGACCTCGCCTCGATGGGCGGCTATCTGGCGGGCGAATCTGTCGTCGTGACCGGCGCCGGTGGCTCGATTGGCTCGGAACTTGTGCGGCAGATCAGTCGTTTGTCGCCTGCGAGGCTGACTCTGATCGACCATGCCGAAGACAACCTCTTCGAGATTGATCAGTGGTTGCGCGAGCACGAGATTCGTAATGTCGTCTCGTGCGTGGCCGACGTCAAGGACTCGGACCGGATGCGCAAGATTCTTGCCGAGGCCAAGCCGAGTGTGATCTTCCACGCCGCCGCCTATAAACACGTGCCGCTGATGGAGGGCAATCCGTTTAGCGCTCTGCGCAACAACGTCATCGCAACGCGCTCGCTCGCCGAGATTGCGGCGCATGCTGGCGTTGAGCGTTTTGTGTTGGTCTCGACCGACAAGGCCGTCATCTCCGAGACGGCGATGGGCGCCTCGAAGGCGCTCTGCGAGTACGTCGTCGAGGCCGAGGCGCAGCAGCATCCCAATACGCGCTTTATGGCCGTCCGCTTCGGCAACGTGCTCGGCTCGTCCGGCTCGGTGATTCCGACCTTCCGCCGCCAGATTGACGAAGGCGGCCCGGTCACGGTCACCGACCCCGAGATGACCCGCTTCTTCATGACGATCCCCGAGGCTGTTCAGCTGATCGTGCAGGCTGGTGGTGTTGGCCAGTCGGGCGATGTCTTCGTGCTCGACATGGGCGACCCCGTCAAAATCTGGGATCTTGCGCACGACATGATTCGCCTGATGGGCCGCGAGCCCGGTAAGGACATCGAGGTCGTCGTCGTCGGCCGCCGTCCCGGTGAGCAATTGCACGAGCGCCTGTTCTCGGACGACGAGTCCGTTGAGCGTACGCATCACGACAAGCTGATGCGTGCTCGCCGTGGCCGTATCGACGCGACCTGGCTGGGCGAGCGCCTCGACGCAATCGAGGCTGCACTGGCTAACGGTGAAGATGACGAGGCGCTGCGACTCTACTTCGATGCTGCTCAATCACCGTCGCGTGAGGGTATGACCGGGCCGCGGGTCAACCACTAAGCATGGACACCAAGCAGCTTGCAGCTCTTGTCGCCGTCGTTGATCGTTCTAGTTTTTCGCACGCCGCCGAGCAGCTAGGTGTTACTCAGCCAGCGGTGTCCTTGGCGATTCGCTCACTCGAGAAGCGCCTTGGCTGCCAACTGATCGACCGTTCGGGCCGCGTGGTCGAGCCGACCGAGGCCGGCCACGTCGCGTATCGCCATGCGCAGCGTATTCTCGGTGCCGAGCGCGACCTGTTTCGCAGTCTGGAGGATGAGGGCGACGAGCTGACGGGGCATTTGATCGTTGGTGCTTCGACGGGCCCTGGCGAACGCGTGCTGCCTGCGCTGCTCGGCGCGTTTCATAAGCAGTACCCTGAGGTGATCGTCTCACTGCGCGTCGACGACACGGAGACAATCGTGGACCGTATCCTCGATCGCCAATTGGAGTTCGGCATCGTTGGTGCGGAGCGGCCGCACCGCTCACTGGTCTTCGAGCCTTTCTTGCGCGACGAGGTCGTGC
The DNA here is from genome assembly GCA_009694475.1 of Thermoleophilia bacterium. Taxonomy (GTDB): domain Bacteria; phylum Actinomycetota; class Thermoleophilia; order Gaiellales; family F1-60-MAGs149; genus F1-60-MAGs149. The sequence goes on along the minus strand of SHUX01000001.1, from coordinate 19,296 downwards.
TCGTGGTGCCGACAGATCATTCTTTTGCCGGGCAGGAGGTCGAGATGCGCGATTTGCTCGACGTGCCGCTTGTTGTCCAGCAGGAGGGTGCCGGTGTGCGCACCGTTGTCGAGCGTGAGCTTCGCGCGGCAGGAGTGCGGGTTCGTGATCTCAACGTTGTTGCCGAGCTGGGCCTGCAGGAGTCGGCCAAGTCTGCTGTCGAGGCGGGGCTGGGTGTGACGTTCCTCTCGCGGTTGGCCGTCGAACGCGAGCTTGATGAGGGGCGATTGGCGACAGCAACCGTGAAGGGGTTCGAGCCGAGGCGTCTCTTTTATGCGGTGCGCAGCGCGTCGCGACCGCCTGGGCGGCTGATCAATTCGTTTCTGCAGTTTTCGCGGATCTCGCTGGGCGACAAGGCGGTCTTCCCGGACGAGACGCGCGAGCGCCCCGTGCGCGGCGGCCGCGTAGGCTGACCGATGCCGCCGATCGTTGCTTTTGAGGCCGATGTAATCGGCCGCCAGCGCACGGGTGACGAGACCGTGGCGACGGGGCTCTTGACTGCGATTGCCGCACGGACCGATCTCGACATTCAGGTGATCGCCTACGTGCGTGACGTCAGAAACGTGCCCGAGGCGATCACGGCTTCGGGTGTTGTCCGTCCGGTTGCCGTTGACGTGGCTTCGAACTATCGGCGCGTTGCCGTCAGTCTGCCGACACGGCTGCGGGCCGACCAGCCCGCGCTCTATCACGGCAACTATGTCTTACCGCCGGGTCTACCGTGTCCGGGAGTGGTGACGGTCCACGATTCGTCGTACCGGTTTGCAGCCGAGTTAATGCCGAAGGCTGATGCGCTGGCGTTTGGGCGCATCGTGCCGTGGTCGATGCGGCGCGCGGCTCGTGTTGTGACGGTCTCGGAGCACGCACGCCTCGATGTGCTGAGGTCACAACCAGCGCTTGACCCGGCACAGGTGATTGCGATTCCCAACGGGGTCTCTGCGGTGTATGCCCCCGACCCGACGGCAGTCGATCGCGTACGGGCGGCCCATGGGCTGGAGCCAGGGTACATCTTGTTTATTGGTGCGCTTCAGCCACGTAAGAACTTGGTGCGCCTGCTCGAAGCGTACGCCCGCGTGCGTGACGCTCGGAGTGCGATGCCACCACTCGTGCTCGTCGGTAATACGAAGCAGGACCATGATGAGTTGACCGAACGCATTGCCATGTTAGGGCTCGGCGATGTGGTGCACCGGGTCGGTTACGTGCAGGGCGAGGCTGCGTTGCGTGATCTCTACGTGGCCGCAGGCGTCTTTGCCTTTCCCTCGCTCTACGAGGGGTTCGGTCTACCGATTGTGGAGGCGATGGCCTGTGGCACACCGGTGCTGGCGGCCGAAACAACGGCGTTGCCCGAGGTCGCGGACGGTGCTGCTGTCTTGGTTGACCCGCTATCGGTGTCGGCAATTGCCGGTGGTCTAGCGACGCTGCTCGACGACGATGACGTCCGCGAGCGCTGTCGCATTTTGGGGCTTGCTCGGGCGGCCGATTTGACCTGGACGGCTGCCGCTGATCGCCTTGTTTCTGTCTGGCTGGACGTCCTTGCAGAGTCGCCACAGCACCGGCGCGCAGTGCGTCCGGTGGCAGCGGGTGTAGCGGTGAGTGTTGTGGCCGCATTGACCTCGACTGGTCAGGCCGACGACCTGCCTGACGCGATCGCTGGCCTGCGCCAACAGGGGATGGGGGATGCGCTGACGGTCGTCGTGGTGGCGAACCGCCCGGGCGATGGCACCGCCGAACTGGTCCGAGCCGAGTATCCGGAGTGCGTCCTGGTCGAGCAGTCAGACACCCGCTCCTACGCCGAGAACCAGGCCGTCGCCTTCGCCGCCGCACCGGGCGACTACCTGGCGATCGTCAACCCCGATGCGATCGCACAGCTCGAATGCTTGCCGCGGCTCGTGCGCTTTATGGAAGAGCATCCGCGTTGCGGCCTCGTCGCGCCGACGCTGCGCAATCTCGATGGGTCGTACCAAGAGGCGGCGCGTAACTTTCCCGAGCCGATTGGCTCCATCATTCGCCGTACACCGCTGCGCAAGGTGCTGCCGCCTTCGCGTTTCGCTCACGACCACTATCTCGGCGAGCCGGACGAGCCGCGCCTGATCGACTGGTCGCTCGGCGCATTCCTTTTGATCCGCCGCGATGCGTGGGACGACGTTGGTGGTTTTGACGAGGCGTTTGCGCCGCTCTACGTTGAGGAGATCGAGTTGCAGTGGCGCCTTTGGCAGCGTGGCTGGGAGATCTGGCAGGAGCCTGCCGCCGAGGTTGTGCACGCGCATCAGGCTGCCAGCGACGGCACGTTCTTCGATAAGCGCACGGTCTGGCACCTCCGTAACGTCGGTCGCTTCATTCGCCGACACCCAATGGTCCTCGCGGGCCAATCACCGGGCCTCGCGCCTTCCAACACACCACGCTAGCGCAGGCTGTGGTAGACAGCGATGTAGCGTTCGGCGGCCACCGACCACGTAGCCGCAAGCGCGCGTGCGCGGCCTAGGGGGACGAGGCGGTCGCGTTCCGCGATCGCCTGGTCGATGCCGGTGGCCAGCGCACGCACATCGAGGGGGTCGAACAGAATTGCGGCATCGCCAGCGGTCTCGGGCAACGCGCCCACGTTTGCGGCGGCGACAGGGGCGCCAGCGGCGAAGGCCTCGAGGACAGGGAGGCCCGATCCCTCATGGAGCGAGGGGATAACAACCGCGGCTGCGTGCTGATAGAGGCTGCGTAACGAACGATCATCGACGCGACCAAGACGATGCAGCCACGGCACGCTTGGGAGCTGGTCTGCGCCCCAGCCGTCGGCGCCTACCAACACGAGCTGTTCGGAAGCGCCTACGGTCTGGCGACGTTGCATCGCCTCGACGAGGCGGACGATGTTCTTGCGTGGCTCGGGGGTGCCGACGGCGAGCACGTATGGAGCAGCAAAATCGGGAGCCTCGGCTGGGACCGACCAAAACGTGTCGACGCCGTTTGTGATCACATGGACGCGGTCTGTCAACGCGGGTGCGAAGGCTGCCAGGTCAGCAGCCGTGTCTTCCGAGACGGCGATGATGGCGCCGGCGGCAGCCAACACCCGTTGCAGTGTGCGCAGCGTGTAGTGCCGATTCCAGACACTCAGTGTCTCGGGATAGCGTACGACCGCGAGATCGTGGACGGTAATGATCGTGGGTGGCAAGCCGGGGGAGAGCGGACCACGTGGGAGCGGCAGGTGAAGGACGTCGGCGCCGCGCGCGGCAGCCTCACGTCGGACACCGCGCGGGTACCACTCCAGATCGAGCCGGAGCGCCAGTGCACGCCGTGCGGCGCTAGCGCTCCTCGGAGGCGTACCAAGCCCGAGTCGAAGCAGGTCAACGTCGGGGTGCGCAGCGAGGGCATCCGCGAGCTGCACGATCGTGCGTGCCACGCCAGCCTGGCCGAGTCGCGTCGCCGAAACATCAAGCGCAACCCGCAGCGGGCGCGCTGGCGTGCTCATCCGCGCGTCTGGCCGGTGCCGATGACGACGTACTTTGTTGTCGTCAAATCCTCGAGCCCGATCGGGCCGCGTACGTGCAGGCGTGCGGTCGAGTTGCCGACCTCGGCGCCCATGCCGTACTCGCCGCCGTCGGTAAAGCGCGTCGAGGCGTTGACATAGACGCAGGCCGAATCGACGCCATCGGTAAAGCGGCGGGCGGCGTCGATTGAGTTCGTCACGATCGCCTCAGAATGGCCTGTGGCGTAGAGGTCGATGTGCTCGATGGCAGCGTCGAGATCATCGACTACGCGCACCGCAAGAATCAGATCGAGGTACTCGGTGGCCCAGTCAGCATCGGTCGCGGCGATCAGGTCGAGATCGACTGCTGCCCGCGTCCGCTCGCAGCCGCGCAGTTCGACGCCCTCGGCCTGAAGCGCACCCAGGACGGGCTCCAGCAGGTCGAGGCGCTCGCCGTGGACAAGCAAGGTCTCGGCTGCATTGCAGACACCCGGGCGTTGGACCTTGGCGTTGAGCACGATCGCCACCGCCATCTCGGTATCGGCATCGCGATCGAGGTAGACGTGGCAGTTACCACCCGCAGCAGCGAGCACCGGGATGCGGCTGCGCTCGAGCAGGAAGTCCTTGAGAGCCTCGCCACCACGGGGCACGACGATATCGGCGGTGTTTGCATCGGCGACGAGTAAGCCGAGGTCGTCGCGCGAGCCTTCGATCGAGATCACGACATCGGCTGGAAGGCCAACCGAGACGAGTCCGGCTCGGACAGCGTCACCCAGCACCGCGTTGCTGTTTGCTGCTGCGGCCGAGCCGCGCAGCAGTGCCACGTTGCCAGACTTGATACACAGGGCAGCGACATCGACGGTCACGTTGGGGCGCGATTCGTAGACGACGAGAACGCGCCCGATCGGCACGCGGACCTTGCTCAGTTCGAGCCCGTTGTGGAGGCGGCGATCCTCAACGACACGGCCGACCGGGTCGGCGAGTGCCGCCACGTCACGCACCGACTGCACGAGAGCGGCGAGGCGCTGATCATTGAGCGTCAGCCGATCGACGAGCGAGGTGGCCGTATCGGTCGCCAGGGCGGTGGCGACATCTTCGGCGTTGGCAGCCAGAATCTCCACTGCATTCTGCTCCAACTCCTTCGCGATCGCCTCGAGGGCAGCATCGCGTAGGTCGGTATCAGCGCTTCGCAGTGCACGTGCAGCGACACGACCACGGTTACTGATGTCGGCATTGGTGGTGGTGCTCATGCGCAGAGGATACCGGCTGTCGGGAGGAATTAGGCTGGTTGGATCAGCACGAGCCGGTCGCGATGCACGGCGGGGTCGGCGCCCCGTTTGCCGAGATGGCGCTTCAACTCGTCGCTGCCCATCTCCGCCACACCGCGGGCAAAGACCGTGCCATCTGCATCGACGAGCTCCACGCCATCACCCGCAGCGAAGCGACCGCTCAGGCCGCGGATACCGACGGGCAGGAGCGACGCACCATCCGATTCCAACGCCTTGCGGGCACCGCGGTCGACTTCGATGCGGCCGGCGGTTGTGAGGCCATGCAGCAGCCAGAGTTTGTACGCCGATGGTGCGTCCGCGCGGGCCGGGAAGCGCGTGCCAATCGACTCGCCCGCCACGGCCGCGGCGATTGCCCCGGCGCGCCCACCATTGGCGATCACGCAGGCTGCGCCGCCGGCGCGGGCAAGTTCGGCTGCCGCCACTTTCGAGCGCATGCCACCGCTCCCCCAGGCAGAGCTGACGATGGTCGCGTCGATCGCTGCCAGGGCCGCCCGGTCGGGCACCTCGCGGACGAGGGCGGCATCGGGATGCTTCGGATCGCGCGTGTAGAGGCCCTCCTGGTCGGTCAAGAGTACGAGCAGGCGCGCACCAAGCAGTACGGCGACCTGTGCGGCAAGGGCGTCGTTGTCACCAAAGGTGATCTCTTGTGTGGCGGTCGAGTCGTTCTCGTTGATGATCGGGGTAACACCCCAGGCGAGCAGCATTTCGAGTGTGTGGCGGGCATTGAGGTACGACGCGCGGCGCTCAAAGTCGCCTGCCGCCAAGAGCACCTGCCCGGTTGCACGATCGGAACGCCCAAGTGCCCGCTGCCAGGCCTGCTGCAAGATGGCCTGGCCAACCGCGGCGGCAGCCTGCAACTCGGCGACTGTGCTGGGCCGCTCGCTGCGGTTGAGGCTGCCAATCCCGAGTGCGATGGCGCCGGACGAGACGATGCAGAGTGGGGTGTCCTGAGCGACTTCGGCGATCTCGTCAGCAATCCGATCGAGCCGGCTTCGCCGCAGACGCCCGTTTGCATCGACTAGCGTCGAGCTGCCGAGCTTGATGACGACGGGACGGCGGGGCATACCGGGATCGTACGGCAGACCTAGCCTGTCGTGATCAACTCTGTTTTGGTGTCGGATACGAAAACAAAGGTGATCGCACTACCGCAGGGGTCGATCGCGGCCAGCGAGCTGGCGGACGGTGTCGGCGTCGTCGCCATGCACGATCAGCTCGAAGATCGGCTTGTCGCTCTTCAGCGTCTGTCGCGTCGTCAGCCGGCCGACGATGATGCCCATGCGCTGACAGAACGTCAGTAGGCGATCGCGGTCGGCGCAGAGGAGGCGCCAAACCTCTTCCTGCAGGTGACGATCAAAATCGGGGCACATGCCAACCTCGCCCGTCAGGGCGACGTCGACTGCCGAGCGGTACATCGTTGCTGCGTCATCGATCTCGGTCATGCGGCTCCAATCGCGTCGGATAGCCGATCAAGGATCTGATCGACGTCAATGCTAGTGATATTCAAGGGCGGTGCAAGTAGGACTGCCTCCAGCACGCTACTGCCAAGTGCGGTCGGGCATGAGTAGATCATTAGTTGTCGGTCGCGTGCGGCAGCCGTCACGCGTGCTGCTGCACCAGCACGGGGAGCCAGACTCTCACGATCCTCGACGAACTCGATGCCCTGCATAAGACCCATGCCGCGCACGTCACCGATGTGAGGAGTCGTAGCGGCGATCGCCTCGAGTCCGTCTCGGAGGCGCTGGCCCATCACGCGTGCGTTCTCGAGCAGTCTCTCGTCGCGGATTACACGCACCATTTCGGCGCCGACCGCGCAGCCCAGCGGATAGCCGGAGAACGTGTGTCCAACGGGGAAACCGTCGGGAGACGCCATTAGTACGTCAGCGACGTCGCCCGCTACGAGCATGCCCGAGAACGGAAGGACACCACTCGTCACACCCTTGGCGAAGGTGATCACGTCGGGCGCAACACCCCACTGCTCGACACCAAACCACGTGCCGGTCCGACCGAAGCCAGTGATCGTCTCATCGCAGATCATCAAGAGGCCGTGGCGCGTGCAGAGTTCGCGCACGCGCTGGAGGTAGCCGTCGGGGGGCGTCACGGCTGCTCCACTCGCACCCGTGATCGGTTCGAGGAAGATGCCGGCGATGTTGTCTACGCCGCGTAAAGCGATTGCGTCCTCAATCTGCTTGATCGCGAACTCGACCTCGTCGGCAGGCGTGCGGCGTGCACGAATATCTGCATTCGGCGTCTGGGCGACGGCGTTCTTCGTCAACAATGCCTCGAACGAATCGCGGCGGCTTGTGCCCGACAGCCCGAGTGCCGCGATCGTCGAACCGTGGTACGACGGGTAGCGGGAGATGAACTCCGTCTTGCCTGGCTGGCCCAGCAACTGCCAGTAGAGGAGGGCGAGGTGAATGGCCGACTCGACGGATTCGGAGCCCGACGAGTTGAAGAACGACCAGGTGCGTGCCATCGGCGAGATCTCACGGATCAGGTCAGCGAGCTCGAGTAGGGGTTTGTTCGAGAATGCAAACCGGTATGTAAACGTCACTTCGTCGGCCTGGCGCTTGAGTGCCTCGATCAGTCGGGGATGGCAGTGGCCGACGCTCATTACCATCGCCCCTCCACAGGCGTCGATAAACTCGCGGCCATCCTCAGTCCAGATGCGACAGCCCTCGGCGCGCACGGCAATGGGGAGTTGGCGCCCCGGTGTGGCGGTCAGAGAGAAGTTCGTGGTCGAAGCCATCGTGGGCACAGTGTGCCGTACCTTGCGCGAACGACCCCGAGAATATGTAAATCGCGTCATGATGCGAGGGTGGAAATGCGGATTCGAGACGCTCGCTGGGTCGTGCTGGTCGCGGCTATCGCGGTGGCGTTGGTTGCGGCGGCCTGTGGTGGCTCGGATGGTGCGACGACGACGGCTGGCGAGACGGTCAACTCTCTGACGGTGACGGTGCCAGCCTTAAAGGTTGATGCGAGCCTGCCTCCGGAGGCGGGGATTCTTCGGATCGTTGGTCGTCCCTCGACAACGCTTGTGCTGATACGTGTGGCGGGTAGGCAGGGCCTGCTGGGTAAGCAGGGGTTGAGTGCGCGCCTGCTGGAGGAACCAGCGCTGGCCCTGATTGGCCGTCGTTTGCAGACGGGCCAAGTGGATGCGGCCGTGGTCTCATCGGAGGACGCCGTCCGGCTCGCATCGAGCGGCGTACCATTGCGCATCGTCATGCTGCTGACGGCCGGAACCTCGAACCAGGCGATCCTAGCGCGTGCTGATATTGAAGGCATCGCCGGACTCGTTGGTCAGCGCGTAGCGGTCGATATGGAGTCTGCCGGCGATGTGGTGTTGCAGGGTGCGCTCGTCGACAATGGCGTGGCGGCCGACCAACTGAACATCGTGCCCGCAGACGGCTTCGATCCTGGGGGCATGCTGGTGCGTGGTGAGGTCGTGGGAGCCGCGGTCTCTGGTCTGCAAGCGGCTGCAGCAGTCGCGGCCGATCCGACGCTTCAGACGCTGTACACGGCTGGTGATCATCCGGGGCTCATCTCGCACGTGCTGGTGGCGTCTCCCGACACGATTGCCGAGCGACCAGGCCAGTTGCTGGCATTTGTGCGCGGCTGGCAGACGTTCTACGCCGTTGATCGCGACCAGCAAGAACTGGTTGGCGCGGATGCCACGATGTTCAGCGGTGTTAGCCTCGCGGCAACCATGTTTGATCTTGCTGGACTCAGCGTCTACGACCTAGCCGCCAATGCGGTTGAGCTCTTGCCGGGTGGCGAGTACTTCGATCAGACGATCGGCATGATCGTCGAGGCTGCGCTGGCTGCGGGGTGGATCGCTGGACCACTCGACGGACAGCGGCTGATTGACGGCTCGTTTGTCCAAGCGGTCGCGAGTGCACGATGATGTTGGTATGAGTTCTCCGTTGATTGTGCTGCTCGATGGGATGCCGTTGACGCGCCCAGAGATCGTCGCGGTCGCGACGGGCACCGCGACGTTGAACTCGGTGAGCACGCGCGGACGAGGATTGCTGCGGCTGCCGAACTGATCACCCGCGTGCTGGGCGAAGGCCAGGCGGTCTATGGCGTCACGACGGGCTTTGGCTCGCTGCAGTCGGTGCGGATCGCGGATGACCAGTTGTCGGAGTTGCAGTTGAACATCGTGCGAAGTCATGCTGTTGGTGTCGGCGAGGCACTGCCCATCGATGTGACGCGCGGCATGATGGTGCTCTTAGCAGCCTCGCTGTCGCGTGGCCATTCTGGCGTGCGGGTCGAGATCGTTGAGGCGCTGATTGCACTGCTCAACCGAAACGTCACTCCCGTGGTTCCGTCGCGGGGCTCGGTTGGTGCCAGTGGTGATCTGGCGCCCCTCGCGCACCTGGCCTGTGTGCTGATTGGTGAGGGTGAGGCAATTACGGCGAGTGGAGTGCGCATGGCGGGCGCGGATGCGCTGCGTGCGATTGGTGTTGCTCCGGTCGTGCTCGGTCCGAAGGAGGGGCTAGCGCTCCTTAATGGCACTCATATGATGACGGCGATTGGTGTGCTTGCAGTCACCGACGCCGAGCGGCTCTATACGGCTGCACAGGTTGCCGCCGCGATGTCGGTCGATGCGTTGCTCGGGTCGTCGGCTCCGTTTGATCCGCGTCTCCACGCCTTGCGCAATCGCCCTCAGCAGCAGGCGGTTGCTGCGCGTCTGCTCGAACTAATGGACGGTTCGACGATGCGCGAGAGTCACGCCGACTGTGAACGCGTGCAGGATGCCTATACCTTGCGGTGTATCCCGCAGGTGCTTGGTGCGATCGGCGAGGCGCTGACCTATGTGGAACAGGCGATCGAGCCAGAGTACGGTGCCGTCACGGACAATCCGCTTCTGTTCGTCGAGGATGGCGATGTTGTGTCGGGTGGCAATTTCCACGGCCAACCACTGTCGCTGCCGCTCGACATGTTGACGATTGCGGTGCAGGAGTTGGCAGCCTTTTCTGAGCGCCGGATCTATCGACTGATGGACGGTCGCAGTGGCGACCCGCACGCGCTTCCACCGTTCTTGATTGCCAACCCGGGCACGAAGTCCGGGCTAATGATCGCGCAGTACATGGCTGCGAGCCTTGTTGCGGAGGGGGCGGTGCTGTCGCACCCTGCGGGTGTTGGCAGTCTGCCGACGAGCGCTGGGCAGGAGGACTTCAACTTGATGGGGGCGACGGCCGGATTGCAGGCCATGCAGGTCTTGGCACTGGCGCGCCGCGTCGTTGCGGTCGAGTTGGTCGCCGCCGCACAGGGTTTTGATCTCCGGCGTCCGTTGCGGTCCGGCGAACTGCTTGAGGTCGAATACGAGAAGGTGCGCGCGCTCTCACCGCCGCTGATCGAGGATCGTTCGCAAGGCGCCGAGTTTGAGGCTATCGCCGAGGCGATCTCGGCGGGCGTCTTCGGCTAGTCACCCTTTTAGCGCGCGGGTAGCGTCATCAGCTGCGTGTTGTTGGTGCAGGGAGGACATGCAAGTGCGCACTTGTGATGTCCTTTTAGCGCGCGGGTAGCGTCATCAGCTGCGTGCTGTTGGTGCAGGGAGGACATGACAAGTGCGCACTTGTGATGTCCTCCCTGCACTGCGAGCGGACCTGGCTGGCGGTTCGGGGCGGGGGTTGACTAGTCGATGCGCGCGACGTAGACCTCGCCGTCGAGGACGGCGAGGGTTGTGGCGTCGTCGAGTTGGAGTGCGTCTTGTTCGCCCAGCACGTGCTCGTCGCCGTCGACCGCGATCGTGGCGGAGGTGCCGAGTGCGATTGTGAAAGCGATGTGTTCTTCGATCTGCAGGGTGTCGCCGATGTTCAAGATGTCGACCATGCCCTGCACACGCGTGCGATCCCACATCAGGTTGAGGTCGCGGCCACTACCGGGCGTCATCGTCAGGCTCGTCGGCACGTCACCAGGAAAGGCGATCGCCTCGTGTTCGGCCAGCGCTTCGGGTTCGGCGCCATCGATCGTCAGCCGCACATCCTCGCCCTCGATTAGCACAAGGATGCGATCGACATCGGCAATCTCGGAGAAAGGACCATCGCCTGCAAGGTCAGCCATCGAAAGACGCCAGAGAAAAGGGGCATCGCTCTCGCCAGGGCTCTCGTCAATCGCGATCTGATGGGTTGTGCCAGCGCCGTTCCGCCACGGCATCGCCGCGTAGTCGGACGACGGCAAATAGGTGACGAGCGCCATATCAGCAGTATGCGGGTCGTGGCGGACCTGCGATTCCCTGTACGATCACCGCCACAGATGAACGTCCTGCCACGCACCACGAAGACCCGCCTGCCCTCGCAGGTCTTCGACCTGCCGGTGGACAAGATCCGCGCGGGCTACTACTCGGATGCGTACTTCAACTACACGCAGAAGGTGTTGGAGCGTGACGAACACCGGCCACGTGTCTTGGTGCAGGTCTTCCAGCGTTACTCCTCGGTGCTTGGCGGTGTTGACGAGGCAATCGCGACATTGCGCGAATGTGCGGGATTGATGCGCGATGACGGCACCTGGGAATCAGGCTGGGAGAACCTCGAGGTCCACGCGCTCTACGACGGCGATGAGATTGAGCCGTGGGAGAGTGTCATGACGATCGAGGGCGATTATGCCTATTTCTGTCATCTTGAGACGGTCTATCTCGGCAGTCTCGCCCGCCGTAGTCTCGTCGCGACCAACGTGCGCGAGGTTGTTCAGGCGGCTGCGCCGAAGCCGATCATGTACTTCCCGGCACGTCACGACCACTACCGCGTGCAGACGGGCGATGGCTACGCCGCGCATGTCGCGGGTGCGATTGGTGTCTCGACGGATGCGCAGGCGGCCTGGTGGGGCGATCGTGGTCTCGGCACGGTGCCGCATGGTCTGATCGCGGCCTACGGTGGCGACACGGTCGCGGCTGCCGAGGCGTTCGCTCGCTGTACGGATCCCGAGCAGAACCTCGTCGTGCTGGTCGACTTTGAGAACGACTGCGTAGGCACTGCACTGCGCGTAGCTGATGCGTTGGGCAAGCGCCTGTGGGGGGTGCGCCTCGACACGTCGGGCACGATGGTGGATCGCTCGCTGTGGGACATGATGGGCCGCTTCGATCCGCGTGGTGTCAACCCACAGTTGGTCTGGAATGTGCGCAGCGCACTCGACGCGGCAGGGCACGAGAGCGTGCGGATCGTCGTCTCGGGTGGCTTCAATGCCGAGAAGATCCGGACCTTTGAGGCTGCGGGAGTGCCGGTCGACTCGTATGGCGTCGGTTCGGCTCTGATTCGCGGCGCGCGCGACTTTACGGCCGACGTTGTGATGATCGACGGCAAGGTGGGTGGCAAACGTGGACGTGATCCGCTGCCGAACCCGCGCCTCGAACGCGTGCTCTAAATCGATACGCTGGCCTCGCCTAGAGGGGCCGTGACGCTTGACCTCCGATACGATGCCGGCCTGTGGACGGCGCTATCGGCATTCATCACCTCGGCATTGCCGTGTCGGATCTTGAGGCAGCCGCTGAGCACTACGCCTTACTGATCGGCGCAACCATTGATCATGGCCACGACTCGGAAGAGCTCGGCACGCGCGCGCTGGCGATTCGTACTCCTGCGGGGCCGATGATCGAACTGGTCGCTCCGTATGCAGACGACACGCCCGTTGGGCGTTTTCTTGCCAAGCGTGGTGAGGGCATGCATCACGTCGCCTACGAGGTTGCCGACATCGACGCTGAGTGTGCACGGTTGCTGGCCGCCGGAGTTGAGATGATTGATGAGGCGCCGCGTGCGGGGCTCTTCGGTCTGCAGGTTGCCTTTATTCACCCCGACGCCGTGCGCGGTGTCTTGCTCGAACTCGTCCAACCGGGAGGAAATCAGCATGGCTGAGAACGTGCGTGTGGAGATTGGTTTTGTTGGTGGCGGTACGACCTCCGCGACGCTTTCGGACGCAGCGTGGAAGAAGTTGTTGAAGGCGGTCGAGAAGGGTGAGGAGGGTGTGCTCGAACTGCCTTCTGAGGTTGGCGACCTGTTTGTGCGGTCGAGTCAGGTGGCCTTTATGCGGGTCCTCTCGAAAGAGGCGCGCGTCGGCTTCTAACCGTCTTCTCGGTACGGTCGCTGCCGCCGATGATGCGTTGCTTGTTGCGGCCGCGCGTCTGCGTAGCCCCGAGGTCGATCGCGTCGTCGGTGGTTACTCGCTGCTCGGTAATAGTGGGCTGGGCTGGGTTGCGCTCGGCCTGACGATTTCTGTGCTCAAGCGCGATCCGCGACCAGCGGTCGCAACTGCTGTCGCGGTCTGGGGGACGCTGGCTGTCAACTACGGCGTCAAGCTGATTACGAAGCGTGAGCGTCCGAATCTTGAGGACGCACCACAGGCGATCGAGGCGCCGACCTCGTCGTCTTTCCCTTCGTCGCACGCCGCGATGTCCGCGGCGGCGGCCATTGCGCTTGGCGATGCGGTGCCGTTTGCGCGCCTGCCTCTTAAGCTCGCGGCCATCTCGATGGCGTACACGCGGGTCCATCTTGGCGTCCATCACCCGAGTGATGTGGTGGCTGGCTACGCGCTGGGTGCAGTCACAGGACGGGTCGCGCGACTCTTTGTGCCGGCGCGGCGGCGCCGCTAAGGAGCGACCCCGGATATCGTCACGTGCTGTGGCCAGCCTCGAAATCGGGATCATCGGTCTGCCGAACTGCGGCAAGACCACCATCTTCAATGCGTTGACCGGTGCGGGCGTCGTCGTCCAGCCGTTCGCGGCGACCGAAGTTTCGGTCAATACGGGTGTCGCGCAGGTGCCGGATGTGCGGATGGCACCGCTCGCCAAAGTCGAGGATTCGCAGCGTCTCGTACCACCAACGGTGCAGTTGGTCGATGTCGCAGGCTTGCAGCGTGGCGCTGGTCGCGATGGCGGTCTGAGTGGCGAGTTCTTGCAAGCCTTGCGGGCGGCAGACGCATTGATTCACGTCGTGCGAACATTCCCAGACGATGCTGTCTTTCATGTCGACGGTCGCATTGATCCGGCGGCGGATGCCGAGGGTGTCGATCTCGAGTTGTTGTTTGCGGATGGCGCGCTAGTGACGAAGCGACTGGAGCGGCTTGAGCGGGCCGTCAAGGTGGGGCAGAAGGAGGCTAAGGCCGAGGCGGACCTGTTGGCCGAACTCGCCGTGGTGCTCGACGCCGGCTCGCCCGCGCGCGATTTTTCCAAGTTCAAGACGCTGCCGCTCGAGGTGAAATCAGACCTCTTGACGGCGAAACCAATGATGTACGTCGCCAATACCTCCGAGTCCGGCGACCCGGACGCCGTCGCGGCGCTCCAGGCCTATGCGGGCACTGCCGAGGTTGTCGCGGTAGCGGGTCGCTTCGAGTCGGATCTGTCAGAGATTGAGGATCCCGAGGAGCGTTCGCTGTTCCTCGCCGAGATCGGGCAGGAGGAGCCGAGCGCGCCACGCGTTGCGGCAGCCGCCTTCCGCATGCTCGAACTGATCACCTTCTTCACGGCGGGTCCGAAGGACGTCTGGGCCTGGACGATTCGTCAGGGTTCGAATGCGGTCGAGGCAGGCGGCAAGATCCACACCGACATTGCGCGTGGCTTTATCCGTGCCGAGGTGATCAACTGGCAGGACCTCGTCAATGCGGGCTCGCGTGCGGAGGCCACGAAACTCGGCCAGCTGCGCGTTGAGGGCAAGGACTACATCGTCCAAGATGGCGATGTGTTGAACGTGCGCTTCAACGTCTAGGCGCTAACCTCTCGGCAGGGACGATCGACGGTCTGGAAGGAGCACGGGATGAACGCAGAAGAGACGATGCGCGTGCTGGCCGCGGCCTGGGAGCAAGGCGACCCCGACGCGATTGCCGACCGCTTCGCACCGGATGGTGTCTATCAGGGACCACTCTTTGATGGGTTTCCCGTCGGCCCCGAGGCGGTGCGCGCCGCCTGCGCCGAGGCCTTTGCAGAGATCTCCGAGGTACGCGTGCCGATCCGACATCTCGCCTCGGCGGGCGGCGTCGCGCTGGCCGAGGGCCAGTTCCTTTCGGCCGACCTTGAGGGCAAGCGCACCGACTTCGATCTTGTGATGGTTGTCGAGTTGCGCGACGGCCTGATTGTCCGCTTTACCGAGTATTTCGACACTGCGAAGCTGGCCTGACGCATGGCGGGTGACGCTCCCGAGAGGATCGAGGTCGTGGTAGTTGGCGGTGGCCAGGCCGGTATCGCGATCAGCGAACATCTCGGCATCCGTGGCATCGAGCATGTCGTGCTTGAGCGTGATCGTGTCGCCGAGCGTTGGCGCTCGGAGCGCTGGGACTCGCTGGTCGCTAACGGTCCCGTCTGGCACGATCGCTTTCCGGGTCTCGGCTTCGATGACATCGAGCAGGACGTCTTTGCCGGCAAGGAGCGTGTCGCCGACTACTTCGTGGAATACGCCAAGCAGATCGAAGCGCCGATTCGCACGGGCGTCGACGTAACGTCGGTGCAATGCCACGGCGACTGCGGTGGCTTTCGTGTGGAGACATCCGCCGGCGCGATCGATGCTGATTATGTAGTCGCTGCAACGGGCCCCTTCCAAGTGCCGGTGATCCCACCACTGGTGCCGGCGGATGCGCCCGTGCTCCAGCTCCACTCGAGCGATTACAAAAACCCGGACCAGTTACCCGAGGGCGGCGTGCTCGTGGTCGGTGGTGGTGCATCGGGTGTGCAGATTGCCGATGAGTTGCAACGCGCTGGGCGCTTGATGCAGATGGCGATCGGTCCGCATACTCGGCCACCACGACGCTACCGCGACCGCGATTTCGTGTGGTGGCTGGGTGTGCTTGGCCTCTGGGACTTGCAGACTCCGCCGGCTGGTGCGGAGCACGTCACGATCGCCTTCAGTGGTGCCTACGGCGGACGCACGATCGACTTTCGTGATCTTGTCGCCGAGGGGATCGCGTTGTACGGTCGTGCCGAGTCGTATTCGGACGGCGTCGTGCGTTTTGCCAGCGACCTCGCCGACAACATCGCCTACGGCGATGAGTACTACCTTGAACTGCTGGACATGGCCGATGCGTACGTCGCGCGCAATGGCCTCGACCTGCCCGAAGAGCCGCAGGCGCGCGCGCTCGGCCCGTTGCCCGCCTGCGTTACGCAGCCCGTGCTCGAGCTCGATCTGGCCGCGGCAGGTGTCATGACGATCATCTGGGCGACGGGATTCCGTACCGACTACGAGTGGCTGCAGGTCGATGCCTTCGACGAGCAGGGCCGCCCCTCCCACCGGCGTGGGGTATCAACCGAACCCGGTGTCTACTTCCTCGGCCTGCCGTGGCTATCGCGGCGCGGTTCGAGCTTTATCTGGGGCGTCTGGAGCGACGCCGGCTACGTCGCCGAGCACATCGCCGGCCAGCGCATGTACTCGACGTACCGCTCCTGAGGCAGTACGAGGGGGACACCACAAACCGGGGTTTGTCATGTCCCCCACCTGCGCACGATCGGTGTGGGGGTGACGCGAGAGGGGACATGACAAACCCCGGTTTGTGGTGTCCCCCTCGTACTCCGAGTCGACCTGGGCTGCGTTAGCCCAACGAGAGCGTGCTCGGACCGTTGCGCTCGCGGTCACGTTCGTACTCGGCGAGCTTGTCCTCGCGCAGAAGCGTCAGGGCGATGTCGTCCCAGCCGTTGAGGAGGTTCTCGCGCGTCTTGGGATCGACGGGAAATTCGATTGTGCGCCCGTCGGGCATCACGATCGTCTGTGTCTCTAGATCGACGGTGATCTCGGCTGGTGCGGCGTCGAGCAGCTCGCGCACCTCGGCCCCGGGCAGCTCGACTGTCAGGAGGCCGATCTTCGAGCAGTTGGAGCGGAAGATGTCGGCGAAGCTCTGTGCGATCACGACGCGGTAGCCCCAGTCCTGCAGGCCCCACGGTGCGTGCTCGCGCGACGAGCCAGAACCAAAGTTCGGACCGGCCACCAGGATCGGCGCAGCGCGGAACTCGGGGCGCTCGAGAACAAAGTCGTCCTCGTCGTTGCGCCAGTCGAAGAACAGGAACTCGCCGAAGCCCGTGCGCTCGATGCGCTTGAGGAACTGCTTGGGCATGATCTGATCGGTATCGACGTTGGCGCGGTCGAGCGGTGCAGTCGTGCCCGTAATGCGGATGAATGGCTCCATCGTCTACTCCCACTCTCGAATGTCAGTCAGGTGCCCGGTGATCGCAGCCGCGGCTGCCATCTCGGGGCTCATCAGGTGTGTGCGGCCACCCTTGCCCTGGCGCCCCTCGAAGTTGCGGTTCGACGTCGAGGCACAGCGCTCGCCTGGCTGGAGGATGTCGGGGTTCATGCCAAGGCACATCGAGCAGCCCGCGTTGCGCCAGTCGAAGCCGGCGTCGATGAAGATCTTGTCGAGCCCCTCGCGCTCGGCTTGCGCTTTGACGAGCATCGAACCAGGAACGACCATCGCGTTGACGGTTGAGGCGACCTTACGGCCCTCGACGATCTGGGCGGCGGCACGGAGATCCTCGATGCGACTGTTCGTGCAGGAGCCGATAAAGACGCGGTCGATCATCACGTCCTGCAGCGGCGTCCCGGCCTTCAGGTCCATGTAGGCGAGCGCGCGCTCCTCATTTTCTGTTGTCGGCTCGGGCACGGAGGCAGTGATCGGGGCAACCTGGCCCGGGTTCGTGCCCCACGAGACCTGTGGTGCCATCGAGGCGACGTCGACAATCTCGATATGGTCGAACTCAGCGTCAGGATCGGATCGCAGTTGGCTCCACTCCGCGACGGCAGCATCGAAGTCTTTCGGCGCACCTGGCTTGCCTTCCACGTAGGCAAAGGTTGTGTCGTCGGGTGCCACGTAGCCCGCCCGCGCACCGGCCTCGATCGACATGTTGCAGATCGTCATGCGACCTTCCATCGACAGCTTCTCGATCGCGGGGCCGGCGTACTCGAGCACGTAGCCCGCGCCACCAGCCGCCGTGATCTGGCCGATCAAGCCGAGAATGAAGTCTTTCGCCACGATGCCACGTCCGGCCTCGCCCTCGAAGCGGACGAGCATCTTCTTGGCCTTCTTCTGCGGCAGAGTCTGAGTGGCGAGCACGTGCTCGACCTCACTGGTACCAATGCCGAAGGCGAGTGCCCCGAAGGCGCCGTGCGTGGCTGTGTGCGAGTCGCCACAGACAATCGTCATACCCGGCTGCGTGACACCCAGCTCGGGGCCAATTACGTGGACGATGCCTTGGCGGCGATGCCCCCACGGGTAGTAGACGATGCCGAAATCTTCGACGTTCTGCTTGAGCGTGTCGATCTGCTTCTTCGAGATTGGGTCGCTGATGCCATCGGCGATCGCAGAGGTCGGTGTGTTGTGGTCGGCCGTCGCGAGCGTGCGATCGGGTCGACGGACGCCTCGGCCGGTGAGGCGGAGGCTCTCGAAGGCCTGGGGGGTGGTGACTTCGTGGATCAGGTGCAGGTCGATAAAGAGCAGGTCGTTATCGATGATATGTGAATCCCAGATCTTCTCGTACGTCGTGCGTCCCACCGCGGCGCTCCTTCTGCTTCGTAGCGGAACGCTATCAGCGTCAAGGTCGTATCCTGCCGGTATGTCTGAGTCGTCGCCGCCGAAGTTGATCCAGCGTTGGGAGAACCTCGAGATGGGGCTCCAATTCTTGATCGCGTTCATCGTGCTGATCCCAGTCATCGCAGTGCTGCATTGGACGGCGCTCAACCAGCCATTGGCTCGTGGTGCCGTCTACGGCGTGTTCTGGGCACTGCCCGCTGCCTTCCTGATTGCTATCGCGTCGCAGAACGAAAAGCGCAAGCGCCGCGGATTGCAGAACGTAAAAGACGAGCACGACGACACGACGGGTTCTTCTGCATCCTGATTCAAGCCGCGCCGTGGCCTCGTCGTGGGGGGCTAGAACTGCGTTGCTGCGAGGCGCTGGCGATACTCGAGCACGAGTGGGTCGTCGGCTGGCCGCTCGGCAAAGATGCCGATGAAGATGCGTCGGATGGTATCGAGCCGCTCAGCATCGGCAGTGTCGACCAAGGCGACCATGCCGTCGAGCGAGGCCTCTAGGTCGGTCGTATAGTGCGCAAGGCAGCCGGCGAGTTCGGGGTCGCTATCGGAGTTGGCGAGCACACGCGAGCGTTCGAAGAGGCCAGCGCCAATCGGATGGTGGCCAACCGTCAGCAGCATGAGGTGGGCTTCGAGCGTGTCGCCACGGTCGAGCAGGAGACGACCGAGGGCGATTGTCAAGGTGGGTTCGAGCGGGTCGGCGGCGAGGGCGGCACGCAGCAACGCCTCATCGTTAGCCGCGAGCGCCTGCTCGGCTGGGGTCAGCAGCATCGCCTTCAGAAACGCGTCGATGGCTGCGCGCGGCTCGGGTCCCGTAATTTCGGCACGTAGGATGCCGTTCAGGACACCCTTGGTGCTCGGTGCGATCTGGATGCCGAAGACGGCCGTGGCCTGAGGGTTCTGCTCGGCATCGATTGAGACGAGCGTGCAGGCGAGGCCGTGGTCTTCGATCGCCTCGGCAAGGTCGGTCACATAGGTTGCGCTTGGGTCTTGCTCACCGGCATGCAAGACGACCACGATGGGGCG